>NZ_JBKIWN010000009.1:0-508901 GCF_058146165.1 Streptomyces sp. AM25
ACGATCAACGAACTTTGCAATCGCCCTGACGGCAGCGGGGTTACCACTTCCATCTCCGTCGCCGACTGCAGCGCTTTGCGGGAACTGGCCCGCATCCCTTCCTGCAAGGACGGCGATGTCTTCCTCGCCGCCGGCTCGGACACCGAAGGACAAGGCAACGACGGGGCGATGGCACCGGGCACTGCCCTGCACATCGGCGATCAGCCGGAAGAGGGCGGGAAGCAGCCTGCGTCGTGGACCGTCCCCGCCTCGGCGCGTACCGTCCAGGCCCGTACGGATACCCTCGGCCTGCGCTACGGCGGCATCCTGGCCACCCCGTCGGCCGTCGACCCGGCACTGCTGCACGACGCCCGAAACGTGATTATGATGCGCGTCGACAGCACGGCCCCGGATGCGGCCGAGCATGTCCGCAACACTGCGGCCCGCATCGACCCGACGATTGCCGTGGACCACCAAAGCGAGGTGAAGGTCGACAAGGACTACGCCACAGTCCGGCGTGGCCTCTTCATCGCCTCGGTCATCACCCTCGCTGCCATCGGCGTCGGCATGATCGTCTCCATCCTGGAGCAACTGCGCGAGCGCAAACGGCTGTTGTCCATGTTCGTCGCCATCGGCACTCCCCGTTCCACCCTGGGCTGGTCGGTGCTGTGGCAGACGGCCGTCCCCGTGGCCCTGGGCCTGCCGATCGCCGTCGCAGGCGGCCTGGGCCTGGGATGGACGATGACCCGCATGGTCGGCGGCAGAGTTGAGGACTGGCTGGTCTTCCTGCCCACAGCGGGCGCCGCAGTCGGCATGGTCGCCCTGGTGACACTCGCCGGCCTGCCGGCGCTGTGGCGCATGATGCGCCCGGACGGCCTACGGGCCGAGTAGGCGGGCGCTCTGAACAGGTTCAGTACGCGGAGTTGACGTTGTCCATGGAACCGTACCGAGCGGCAGCGTAGTTGCAGGCGGCGGTGATGTTGGCGACGGGGTCGTAGATGTCCCACGAGGTGCCGTCGACGTGGTAGGCCTGGAAGGTGGGGTCGATGACCTGGAGCAGGCCCTTGGAAGGGATGCCGGCGGCGGCGTTGGAGTCCCAGAGATTGATGGCGCGGGGGTCGCCGCCGGACTCGCGCATGATGTTGCGGTGGATGCCCTCGTAGGAGCCGGGGATGCTCTTGGCCTGCATGACGTCCAGCGCCTCCCGGATCCAGCCGTCGAGGTTCGCGGGATAGGCCTTTTTCACCGGGGCGGACTCTCGTACGACGGGCAGGGCGGCCGATTCCCGGGCGATGCGGGCCTGTTCGGATTCCCGGGCGATGCGGGCCCGTTCGGTCTCCTCGGCCATGCGGGCCTGTTCGGCTTCCCGGACCACACGGTCCCGTTCGGTCTGCACTCGGGCCGTGGCCTGCACCCCGGCCTGCTGGGCCGCTGCACCGAGCAGTGCGGCCTCTTCGTCTTCGTGGGTATGCCCGAAGAACTGGGCGTTCCATGCGACCGGTCGGACGGTGGCAGCCCGCGTTTCGGCCTCGGCCGGAGCAGACATGAGAACGGGCACCGCCACAGTGGCACCGATGGCAACGGCACCGGCGACGGACAGGTTCCGGTGGATCCGGGGCAGGCGGGTGAAGGCGGAAATGAGATATCGCATAACAGGGCGGGCCCTTTCCTGAGGGAGCCGCCATTGTCAGCAGAAACGCAAAAGGACAGCAAAGGGCCTCGTGTACTACCTCCCATCGTTGCCGCACGGGGATCGTGCCGCGAGCCACGTTGTATCACTGCGGTGAATAGGGAGTGGATCTATCCGCACACGGTCGTAAGTGGTCCAGATCTCGTGGGCTGTTTCACATGGGGAAATTCTGTCGGTCACACGTCGTACCGAATTGTGTGACCGAAGCCCGGAGAGCGGTCAACTTTCGGCTTCTTTTTGAGCCGGGAGGTTCTGTTGTGTACAGGGCGGAAGCCTCAATCTGGAAGGCAGTGAATGACCGATTCTGGCTGCGACGTCGCTCTGCGCGTGTCCTGACCGTACAAGGAACCTCCATGGCATCACTCCCCACCAAGGACTCGGCCGAGCCGGACGGGCTGAAAGTCCCTGCGGAGGAGGGCAAGACCTTCTTCGGCCACCCGCGTGGTCTGGCCACGCTCTTCATGACGGAGCTGTGGGAGCGGTTCAGCTTCTACGGGATGAAGGCGCTCCTCGTCCTCTACCTGCTGGCCGGCGGCCCGGACGCCAAGTCCGGCAGCCAGGGCGGCGGTCTGGCGCTCCCCGAGGGCAGCGCCGTCGCGATCTACTCCGTGTACGTGGCGCTCGTCTACCTGCTCGCCATGCCCGGCGGCTGGTTCGGGGACCGCGTCTGGGGGCCGCGCAAGACCGTGGCCATCGGCGGCTGCGTCATCATGACGGGCCACCTGACCCTCGCCCTTCCCGGGCAAGCGTCGTTCTTCGTGGGACTGGCACTGGTCGCGATGGGCTCCGGGCTGCTCAAGTCCAACATCTCCACGATGGTCGGCCATCTCTACAAGGGCCCGAAGGACCCGCGCCGCGACGGCGGATTCACGATCTTCTACATGGGGATCAACATGGGCGGCTTCGCCGCCCCGCTGGTCATCGGCACCGTCGGCCAGACGGTCAACTGGCACCTGGGCTTCCTCCTCGCCGCGGCAGGCATGGCGATCGGCCTGGTCGTGTTCCTCGCCGGCACGCGCCACCTCAGCCCGCAGAGCAGCGTCGTCCCGACGCCGCTGCCGGCCGCGGAGCGCAACGCCTGGCTGAGCAAGGGCCTGATCTGGGCCGCGATCGCGGCGGTCTTCTACGGCGTGGTGGTCGCCACCGGTCACTTCACCATCAAGTGGGCACTGGTTCCCATCACGTTGCTGGGTCTGATCATCCCGGTTGCGGTGCTGGCGCGCATCAAGCGCGACAAGGATCTGAGCACGGCCGAGCAGTCCAAGATGTCCGGCTACATCTGGTTCTTCGTCGCGGCGGCCGTCTTCTGGATGATCTACGACCAGGGCGGCTCGACGATGTCGGCCTTCGCCGAGACGAAGACCGCGGACACGGTGCTGGGTATGGGCTTCCCGTCCACCTGGTTCCAGTCGCTCAACCCGCTGTTCGTCATGGCCCTGGCCCCGGTCTTCGCCTGGCTGTGGGTGTGGCTGGCCCGTAGGAACCAAGAGCCCAGCACCGTGGTCAAGTTCGCCATGGCCATGGTCCTCATCGGTGCCTCGTTCTTCGTCTTCGTCGTGCCGCTGTCCATGGCCGGCGGCGACACGAAGGCCAGCCCGATGTGGCTGGTGTCGATCTACATGATCCAGACGATCGGCGAACTCTGCCTCTCCCCGGTCGGCCTGTCGGTCACCACGAAGATGGCCCCGCAGAAGTACGCGGGCCAGATGATGGGCGTGTGGTTCCTCGCCGTCACCGCGGGAAACTGCATCACCAGCCTGCTGGCGCTCGGCGGAGTCGAGCCCAGCGGTACCGGGGTCATCGCGATGGAGGCGGTGCTGGCAACCATGGCGGGAATCGCAATCTTCATGTACCGCAAGAAGGTCAGCGCGCTCATGGGAGATGTCCACTAGCCCAGGCAACACGGCTCCCGCAGGGAGCCTGCGAGTGAATCCGCCGGCCGGCGTTCCCGGGGCTGTCATCAGCCCCGTGGAACGTCGGCCGGTTTCTTCTGTTCCGGGATTCCGGAATCTTTCTGAATCATCGTCGGATCCCCATGTGTCAACCTGAGTCGGGGAGTTGAGGGGGATGTCGGCTCATAGCCTTGTGCCACTCCCGAGACACGAAATCGCCGATTTGGCGTGCGTGTCGGCAACGCGAGAAGAGAGAGGCTGGCCCGAGTGGACACCAAGAAGATGAAGATGAAGATCCTTCTTGACAAGGTGACGTGCCGCGACACCGAGGACTCGAAGGGCACCGACGATCTCTACATCAGTGGAGGCGTCATCGCGGGTACCAAGGCGAACGAGTTCATGACGAGGCCCCGTTCGATCTGCGCCGGCCAGACCATGCTGTTCGCCGGCACCGACAGGGTGCTGTTCGACGGAGAACTCCCGAAGTTCGGGGACGTCGTCCTCGAACTGACGGCCTGGGACTCGGACTTGGGCGGTGACTGGGAGAAGAAGCAGAACGACGCGACGCGGCAGGCCCTCCGCGACGTGTTCAGCACGATCTCGAAGGTCTGTGCCCCGGCGATCGCGGTGGAATACTCCGGAACCGCAGTGGGGGATGCCATAGCGAAGTCGTCGCAGGTCACTCCCCCGAAGAAGGGCAAGGACGCCGATGCCGACGCCAAGCCCGGCAAGCCCGATCCGGCAGCCGTTGTTTCCGGTGTGAATGTTGCGGACGGTCTCGGAGCGGCCGCCGCCACCGCCGCCTCCATCGCTTTCGGCAAGGACGGGGTGGGCGCCCTTGTCGCACTTGCCAGTGCGGCTGTGACGGAGGTCGTCAAGCTCGACAAGGACGATCAGCTCGGCACCACCCTGCAGACCATCCCGGTGCAGGAATTCCGGGGAGACCAGGAGCTGATGAAGGACGGGGGTGTCAAGTCCTACCAGCAGACGTACAAGAGCTCGAAGTTCGCGTCCTCGTACGACTACACCATCCACTACTCGATCTACCTGGAGCCGTAACGGCCGAGGAACGGGCCGACCGGAACGTGCAGGCGGCTGTGGGCAATGCCTGCGGCCGCCTCAGGAGCAGTCACGAGTTGGCGAGCTTCTCACCCGTGCTTCTGCTCGTCTTCACGCAGGGTTCACGTGAGCGCGATCCGGTGGCTTCGGCACCCCAGGCGAAAGGCACTTCCATGACCAGGCCCCCGTCCGTCCTCCCGGACGTCGATTCCCTCATGGAAGCGCTGCACGCCTGCCGGGGAGCCTGGGACACCCCGGACCGCTCGGGCGACCCCGTGGATCTGCACGATCACGGCCTGCAGACAGCGCGTCTGCTGGAGCGGAACCATCCCGTGGACCTCGGGCTGCAGGTCGCCGGCCTGGTGCACGACCTCGGGCACCTGCTGCAGCCGGGGGACGACGCCGCACACGGGGACCACGCCGCAGCCGCGCTCCGGCCCCTGCTGGGCGAACGGGTCTCCCGGCTGGTGGCACTCCACATCCCCGCAAAGCGTTATCTGGCCGCTACCGCCCCGCACCGGGGACTGTCCGCGCAGAGTGCCCTGACGTTGCGGAGTCAGGGCGGGCCGATGACGGAGGCGGAAGCTGCGGCCTTCCGCCGCGATCCTCTGCACCGCGCGGCACTGGCACTGCGCGAGGCCGACGACGCGGGCAAGGTGGTCGGGCTGGACGTGGGGACGATGGACTCCTGGCGGCCGGTGATCGAGGCCGTTGCGCTCCGCGCAACCCGAGCCTCGACCTGAGCACGCCAACTGTGGGATATCCCACGATATTTGGATCGACCCCGTCAATACTGGTAACCCGTTAGTTATGTCCCCGAAAACGCATATACCCAGTCACCGAAAGCCCCGTCGCCCCGCGTTGCAGTCGTGGGCCGTCCGCACGGGCGTTGCCGGTGGTGTCCTCAGCACGCTGGCCGTCACCGGATCCGCTACTGCCACGGCAGCCGAGAAGCCTGCCGAAAAAACCATGGAGATGCCGTCGTTCGACATCGGTCTCTCCGCCTCCATCGCACAGAGCGCCGCCGCCACGCAGCAGGTCGCCGCCGACTACCAGGCCCGCGCGCAGGTGGAAGAAGCGACCAAGCAGGCCAAGGCCGACGCGAAGAAGGCCGCTGACAAGGCCAAGGAGGAGGCCGAGCGCAAGGCCGAGGCCGAACGCAAGACCGCCGAGGTCGAGAAGAAGCGCGAGCAGGCGAAGGAAGCCGAGCAGAACCGCGCCTCGTCGGACAACAGCTCGGACAAGAGCTCGGGCAGCAAGTCGGACCAGAAGAAGTCCGGGTCCACGCCGTCGTCCTCGTCCGACTCCTCGTCCTCTGCAACCGGCAGCGCCGCGTCCATGCTGTCGTTCCTCAAGAACCAGGTCGGCAAGTCCTACGTCATGGGCGGCACCGGCGCCTCCGGCTCGTTCGACTGCTCCGGCCTCGTCATGGCCGCGTACAAGCAGGTCGGCGTCGACCTTCCGCGCGTCTCCGGCGCCCAGTCGACGGCAGGCCGCCAGGTGAGCCTGAACAACCTCAAGCCCGGCGACATCCTGTACTGGGGTTCCGCAGGCAGCGCGTACCACGTCGCCGTCTACATCGGCGGCGGCAAGTTCATCGGCGCGCAGAACCCGAGCACGGGTGTCGTGGAGCGCGACATGAAGTGGGACATGCCGACCGGCGCGGTCCGCGTGCTGTAACCGCTGCGCACGTCCTGCGGTCGGCCGTGCCGGGAGCGAGCGGTACGCTCCCGGCTCATCCGTGCCGGACGCCGGGCAGTTCCACCGTCACCGTCAGCCCGCCGGCCGGGTTCGGCGTCGCACCGGCCCGGCCCTCGTGGGCGTGGGCGATGGCCTGGACGATGGACAGGCCCAGCCCCTCGCCCTGATCGCCGAGCCGGTCCCGGCCCCTGCCCCGGCGGAAGGGCTCGAAGAGGCTCTCCACCTCGGCCTGTTCGACGACAGGGCCGGTGTTGGAGACACTCAGCCCGGCCGGCGTCACACTCACGCGCACGTCGCCGCCCGGCACGTTGTAGAGCACGGCATTGCGCAGCAGGTTGGCGACCAGCCGGCCGGTCATGACGCGGTCGCCGCGCATCGTGCGCCGGCCGCCGTCGACGGCGGTGCGCACGTTGCGTTCGCGGGCGATCTCCTGCACGGCCGCGAGTTCCTCGTCGACGACCTCCCGCAGGTCGAAGGTCTCGTACGTCTCGATGCCCCGCTCCCCGCGGGCGAGCAACAGCAGCCCGTCGAGAAGCCGTTCACTGCGGCGGTTGGCCTGCAGCAGACGTTCACGCACGTCCGCCAGCTCCTCCGGGCTCGGATTCTCCAGGCCGATCTGCAGGGCGGCGCGCTGGCCCGCCAGGGGAGTGCGCAGCTCGTGCGAGGCGTTGGCGATGAACCGGCGTTGGCTGTCGAACGCGGCGTCGAGCCGCGACAGCAACGCGTCGAAGGTGTCGGCAAGTTCCTTGAGCTCGTCCTGCGGGCCTTCCAGGGCGATGCGCTCGTGCAGGTTCTGCTGGGAGACGCGGCGGGCCCTGGCGGTCATCGCGTGGACGGGGCGCAGGACGCGTCCTGCGGTCCACCAGCCGACGGCGACCGCCAGGACGGCGGTGACCAGCAGGGCGAGCGCCGACCAGATGAGGACCTGGCGGGAGGCGGCGTTGCTCACATCCTCGGTGAGGGCGATGACGCCCTGCGGGGTGCCCGGCTCCGGGGACGGGCCGAGGGAGGGGAAACCGCCTGGGCCCGACGGTGACGGCTTGAGCACGATGCTGCCTGCCAGGTGCCGTGCCGAGGCCCGGGTCCCGGCGCGGGAGAGGACGTACACGAGCCCGAGCAGCAGGGCGCCCAACGCCACGAACACCGCTCCGTACACCAGCGCGATGCGGCTGCGCACCGTACGGGCGCGCAGCCGCAGGAACCACGGGAAACGGCTCACAGGCGGTACCCGATGCCGTGGACCGTGGTGATGAGCGGCGGGTCGCCGAGTTTGGCGCGCAGTTTGCTCATGGTCACCTGGACCGCCGTGGTGAACGGGTCCGCATGCTCGTCCCACGCCTGTGCCAGGAGGTCCTCCGTACTGACCGGCGCGCCGTCGGCCGTTAGCAGGATGCGCAGAACCGCGAACTCCTTCGGCGTGAGCTTCAACGGCCGCCCGTCACGGGTCGCGGTGTGGCGGACGGTGTCCAGAGCGATGCCGCTGCGGTGCAGGACGGGGGGTGTCATCGGTGCGCTGCGGCGGCCGAGGGCCTTCACCCGGGCGATCAGCTCGGGGTATTCGAAGGGTTTGGTCAGGTAGTCGTCGGCGCCCAGGTTCAGCCCCTCCACCAGATCCTCCATGGCGGCTGCCGCGGTGAGCATCAGGATGCGGGTGCGCGCCCCGGACGCGGCCAGCCGGGCCGCCACCTCGTCACCGTGCGTGCCGGGCAGGTCCCGGTCCAGCAGCAGCACGTCGTAGTCGCCCACTTCCAGGCTGAACAAGGCCGCGTCACCGTCGTGGACGGTGTCCACGACGAAGCCGTGCCGGATCAGCCCCCGAGTGATCATGTCTGCCGTCATCGGGTCGTCCTCGGCCACGAGAACGCGCGTCATGGGCTCCTCTTTCGTCCGTCCGCGTCTTCCATGCTGTTCCGCGGGTCGCTCTACGTCGCGCCGAGCGCCGCCGTCGGCGCGAGGCGTGCCGCCCGGACCGCCGGATAGAGGCCGGCGACCCCGCCGATGACGAGGGTCGCGCCGATCCCGCCCGCCATCACCCACAGCGGCACCACCGCCGGCCAGCCCTGCACGAGCGCGTAGGCGGCCGTCACCCCGGAACCGATGACCACTCCTGCGGCCCCGCCCAGTGCGGACAGCAGCAGCGACTCTGTCAGGAACTGCGCGCACACCTGGCCCTGGGTGGCGCCCAGCGACCGGCGCAGGCCCACTTCGCCGCGCCGTTCGAGCACGGAGATGACCATCGTGTTGGCCACGCCGATGCCGCCGACGAGCAGAGCCACCGAGCCGAGGCCGACGAGCAGTCCGGTGAAGGCCTTGTCGCCGGCCTGCTGGGCGGCGAGGGCGTCCGAGGGGCGGGAGACCTCCACCCCGCTCGGGTCCTCCGGGTTCGCGG
The DNA here is from genome assembly GCF_058146165.1 of Streptomyces sp. AM25. Lineage (NCBI taxonomy): Bacteria > Bacillati > Actinomycetota > Actinomycetes > Kitasatosporales > Streptomycetaceae > Streptomyces > Streptomyces sp. AM25. The sequence goes on from NZ_JBKIWN010000009.1 coordinate 8,711, forward strand.
TGGCGGCGAGCAGCGAGCGTGCCGCGTCCACGCGGGTCTTGACCGCCCGGGTGTAGACGGTGGTCGGGTGCCCGTCGAAGCCCAGGTGCTCCTTCGCGCTCTCCCAGCCGACGAGGGCCGCGGTGTCCAGCTCCGGCGCGAGCGGCGCCGGTGCCAGGATGCCGGTGACGGTGAACCACTGGCCGCCCAGCCAGACCTGCTGCCCCGGGCCGGTCACGCCGAGCCGCTTCGCCGTCTCGGCGCCCAGGACCGTGGCGGGCAGCTTCGCGGTGGCGTCGTTGAACCACGCACCGCGGACGATGTCCGCGCCGACCGTCTCCGGCAGGTCCCGGCGCGCTGCGAAGGTGCTGATGCCGCCGGACTGCTCGGCGGGGACCTTGTCGTTGCGGTAGGTCTTCACCCCGTCGACCTTGCCGATGGCGGACGCGGTCTCCACGTCCTTGATCCGGCGGATCATGTCGGCGGAACCGTAGGGGAGTTGGACGTCCTTGCCGCTGCTGAGGTCCTTGCCCGGCGAGACGGTCAGCAGATTGGTGCCGAGTGCGTCGAGTGTGCGGTCCAGCTCGGCCCGGCTGGAGCTGGAGATGCCGACGGTGGCCACCATGGCGGCGATGCCGACGGCGATGCCCAGCGCCGACAGGAACACGCGTACCGGGCGGGTGCGCAGTCCGAAGCCGCCGACGCGCACGACGTCCCGGGGCGAGAGGCGCGAGGGGGTCAGCATGCGCTCTCCAACCGCCCGGCGGGAGCCGCCGAGTCGTGCTGTACGAGGCCGTCGAGCATGACGACCTGCCGCGGCAGGCTCTCGGCGATGTCCCGGTCGTGGGTGATCACGAGGACCGTCGTGCCCGCCGCATTCAGTTCGCGCAGCAGGTCCATGACCGCCTTCCCGGATGCGGAGTCCAGCGCGCCCGTCGGCTCGTCGGCGAGCAGCAGGGCCGGCTCGCCGACCAGGGCCCGCGCGATGGCCACGCGCTGCTTCTGCCCGCCGGACAGCTCCCCGGGCCGGTGGTGCAGCCGGTCGCCCAGCCCCACCCGGTCCAGGACGGCGGCTGCGCGCCGGCGTCGCTCGCCCAGGGCGACGCCGTTGTACAGCAGCCCGTCGGCGACGTTGTCGAGGGCACTGACGCCCTCCGCGAGGTGGAACTGCTGGAAGACGAAACCGATGCTCTGCGCCCGCAGCGCCGACAACTGCCGGTCCGACAGCCCCGCGACGTCGTGGCCGTCGATGGCCACGCGGCCGGAGGTGGGGCGGTCCAGCGTGCCGATGACGTTCAGCATGGTCGACTTGCCCGAGCCGGACGGGCCGACAATGGCCGTCGACTCGCCACGCTGTACCGTCAGATCGACCCCGCCCAGGGCGACGACTCCGGGATACTCGCGTGTCACGCCTGCGAGTTCGACGACGGGAACGGCCGTATTCACTGCGGCACCGCCACCTTCATCCCGGCGCGCAGGTCCGCGCCCTTCACCTCGACCCGTCCGTTGGTGAACATCCCGAGTTCGACAGGGACCGTGCGGGTTGTTCCGTCCTCGACGACTTCCAGCCCGTACCCGCCGCCGGAGCGCGCCACCAGTGCGGTGACCGGGACGTGGAAGACGTCCTTGCGGACATCGCTGGTGAAGTTCACATCGACGGTGGCGTTCTGCAGGTCGCCCAACGCCTTCTGGTCCTTGATGTCGACGGTCACCTTGACCTCGGTCTTCTTCTTGTCATTGCCGGACCCCGGCGCACTGCCGCCGCCCGAGTCGCCGGCTGTGTCGGAGGACACCGTCTCCGTCCCGGCGATACGGCCCTTGACGGCCTTTCCGCTCGGCAGCACGACGTCCACGCTGTCGCCCTTGCGGGCCAGCTTCTGGTCGGAGAGCGGCAGCATGGCCGTGACCGACCGTTCCCTGCCCGTGCAGGTCAGGATCGTCTCCGCCGCCGAGCCGCCCTTCTGGGCCTTGAGTTCGCCGATGCGGACCGCGTCGGACACGAAGACGACAAGTCCCTTCTCCACCGCACCGGTCACCTTGAGCCCGCGGCTCTTCTGCCAGGCCTTCACCGCGGCGGTCGTCCCGCTGGTGTACGTGTCACCGAACGGTGCCGCATAACCGAGTGCGCGCAGGTTGGCGTTGAGCTGCTCGACGTCCGGTCCCTCGTCGCCCTGTTTGAGGTCCCGGTACATCGGGGTGCTGCCGTACAGGGCAGTCACCGGACGGTTGTCCACCTTGTACAGCGTCTCGCCGCGGGCGATCGTGTCACCGGACTTCGGCAGCCAGGTCACCGTGCCCTGCAGCATGCCGCGCAGGGAGGTGGGGGCGGCGTGGGCCAGGGTGCCCGGCACGGTCTTGGTGGCAGCCAGATCGCCCTTGGCCACGGCGGCGGTCGAGGGCCGGGCCCCCTGTTCGCTTGCCGCCCTGCTGCCGTTGTTCCCGGAGACGACCACGGCTGTCCCGACCGCCCCGAGTACGACGACGGTCGCCACTGCTGCCACCGTACGGCCGCGGCGGCGGGGGCTCCGGCGTTCTCGTTCTTCGGTCGCGTCCGTCACTTCGGCACGTCCATACGCTCACTGTTGAGCTTGCTGTGGCACTTGGCGTCGGCATCCTTGAACCGCTGTGTGTCCTGTGTGCCGTCCTGCGGGAACTCGAGGGTGCCGTTCTCGTCCGGGTCGGGCATGTTCGCGACGCCGTTGTCACGCATGCACTTGGCGTAGTCGCGTCCCTGCGCTGCCCACTTCTTCTTGTTGGCGTCCGTGGCGCGGTTTCCGTCGGGGAAGAACTTCTGGCACTTCTTGAATGCGGCATCCGCCTTGGCCTGGTCCGTGCCCTGCGGTATCAGACCCAGCGGCTGATCGGGCTTGGGGTCCTCGACCTGAACGCCTGCATCACGCATGCACGAAGCCCACTGGAGACCCTTGCTCTTCCCGTCGCCGTCGTCGGCCTTGTCCTTCGTGTCACCGTCGCTGCATGCGGTGAGCAGAAGTACGGCCGCCACGATGCCCGTTGCCGCGGCGTGCACTCGCATTCCGGTCTTCCGGCCCATCTCGTCCCCTCGGAGTCGCGGGCGGCTCTCCGACCGCCCTGCTGCTCCTCCAGGTGTACGGAACCGGCCCTTTCGACAACCTTTCGCACGGACCGGTGCGAGACGGGTGGTGAGAGGCCGCGCAGTGGCCGGACCGCAATCGATGCCGTTCGTCCGGCCCGGGCCACTGCGCGGTGGCTGCCCGCGGCCGTGCCGGGAGACCCGGCCGCGGGCAGGCGGGGCGTGCGACGGGGCCACTCGTCGCCGCACGCGGGGCCGGACACCGATTGCCCCTGCTGCAGTGCCGGCCGCGCAGAAAAGTTAACGGCACTCCGGGACGCCCGAGCCCCTTCCAAAGTCTCTTCACGGCGGAAAGAAGTTGACAGTCGACAGCAGAGGATGATCCGACTTCGACGGCTGCGCGCGACCCGGCAGATGACAGCGATGGGGGGTACGGTCCGTCCGGACCGTCCCCCCCATCATGCGGCGCCGGCTGCGTGCCGGCTCAGCGTTGCGGGGCGAGTCTGCCCCACTTCAGCTGGAGTATCTCGTCCGAGGCCTTGGCGACGTCGCGCGAGTGGGTCACGACGATCACGCACTTGCCCTGCTCGTGCGCCAGCTTCCGGAACACCTCGACGATGCCGGACGCGGTCTCGTGGTCGAGGCTTCCCGTGGGCTCGTCGGCGCACAGGACGTCCACCTCGCAGGCGAGCGCGCGGGCGATGGCCACCCGCTGCTGCTGGCCTCCGGAGAGCTGGAGGGTCCTGCGGTCCTGGTCCTCGGCCTCGATGCCCAGCAGGTCCAGGAGCTCCCTGGCGCGCTGCTTCCTGCGGACGCCCTTCACACCGGTGATCTCCATCGCGGAGGTGATGTTCTGGACCGCGGTCATGTACGTGAGCAGGTTCAGCGACTGGAAGACCGTTGCCACATGCCTATTGCGGTACCGGCCGAGACCGAGCTCGGTGACGCTGCGGCCCCGGAAGCGGACCGAGCCCGAGGTGGGCGTGTCCAGGCCGCTGGCCAGGGACAGCAACGTCGTCTTGCCGCTGCCGGAGGAACCGACGACCGCGTACATGCGCCCCGCTTCGAAGGAGTGGCTCACCCCCTTCAGGACGGCACGCTTGCCGCTGCGGGTGGGGAACGAGCGGGTGAGGTCGGCGAGTTCGAGCACGGGGGGCTGTGCGGACACGGTCAGTCTCCCTTGACGAGGATGTCGCGCGGGTTGAGGCGCAGGACGCGGGTGCCGGGGATGAGGGTGGCCAGAGCGGCGATGCCGAGACCGGTGGCGCCGACCTTGCCGATGTCGGCCATGCCGAGCCTGACGTCGATCCTGTCGATGGGGTCCACGTCCGGGTCGGCCCCGGACTTCCCGCCCTGCGGCGCGCCGCCCGGCCCCGTGACGGTGCTGAGATCGTGGCCGCTGTCCGCGTTCGCGGCGTCGTCCTTGGCGGAGGAGACCTCGCCGGCCAGCAGCCAGTTGCCGACCCCCTGGGACAGGAACTGGCTGCCCGCTGCGGAGAGTCCGATCGCCAGCAGTGCGCAGGCGGTGACCTCGACGAGGTGCTGGCCCAGCAGCTTCGGCTTCTTCTCGCCGAGGGAGAGCAGGATGCCGAGCTCCTTGCGCCGCTCGCGCAGCGAGGAGGCGACGATCAGGGCGAGGATGGCGGTGCCGGCGACGGCGACGAGCCAGACGGTGACGGTGGCGAAGCCGGCGGTCTTGGTGATCGGGCCGACCAGGGTCTTGTACTGCTTGTCGTTGACGCTCAGCGGGAAGATCTTCAAGTCCGCCCCGGCCGCCTCGGCGTCCTTCTTCAGCCGGTCGATGTCTGCGGGGTCGCCCAGGGTGAACGTGGCCTGCTTGACGGTCGCTCCGTCGGCCGGGGACTTGCCGAGCAGCCGGGTGGCGCCTTCCGGCGTGAGGTAGAGCTGATTGGCAGGGTCCATCATCGCCGGTACGTATTTGCCGGTGTCGGCGGTGCTGTTCTTGTAGATCCCGGCGACGGTGAACTCGAATTCACTGGTGTTCGGCTTCTCTCCCGGCGGCGGCAGTTCGCCGACCTTGAGCTTGATCTTGTCGCCGACCTTCAGCTTGTTCTGCTTGGCCAGGCGCTCCTCGATCACGACTGCATCGCCGTTCGAGCGTGGGCCGATGCCGACTCCGTCGACGATCTTCGAGTCGCCGTTGCGGAACGCTCCGACGGAGTTCAGATCGCGGACGCCGTCCGCCTTGAACAGGTCGGTGCCCTGGGTGTCCTGCCCGGGCGGCGGGGGAACAGGCTGGTAGAGCTTGGCGCCATCCGTGGGAGCGGCTCCGGATTCCGTCGTGTAGTTGCACTGCTTCACGACCGGCGACTTGCAGATCTTGTCCACGAGACTGCGGTGCAGATCACCTTCCTTGCCGATGACGCCGGGGGTGGCGCCTCCGCCCTGCGACTCCATTTTCCCGGATGCCATAAGGGCGTTCACATCCAGCTGCATCGTGGCAACGGCCCCCACACGCTGCTTGGCGTCGGCTGCGGCACGTGCCGCAGCCGACTGGATGAGGAAGCCGGACAGGACCAGTGTGCAGATGACGAAGAACAGCCCGACCAGCATCAAGGATTTCCCCGGATGGCCGCTGAGCCGCCACCATGCCCGTTTGAAAAGATTCATCGCTACTCCCGGTGAGCGGACGCGTCCCGAACAGGAATGAACCCTAGGAAAGGCGGGTTTTGAACGGTGTTCGAGATGTCCGGCCCGGGTCGGCCGGCTCATACACGAATCAAACACGTCGTCGTGCCGGGCCTTTGTGGATACTGGCAATGCAGGTCCCGGACGTGCGGTGCAGGGATCGTTCAGGACCGGGCAACCGGGAAAACTCATGGAATTCTCAGGAAGAGGAAGAGGTAACGGCTCGTGCGTGTGCTGGTGGTCGAGGACGAGGAGTACATGGCACGGGTCCTGGAGATAGGACTCCGGCGGGAGGGAATCGCGGCGGACGTCGTGCACGACGGCGCGACCGCCCTCGAACGGCTGGCGGTGTACGACTACGACGCGGTGCTGCTCGACCGCGACGTGCCGGGCGTCCACGGCGACGAGGTCTGCCGGCACATCATCGACCGGGGACTGAGCTGCCGGATCCTGATGCTGACGGCCGCGGGCCGGCTCGGCGACAGGGTCGACGGACTCGGCCTGGGCGCCGACGACTACCTGGCCAAGCCGTTCGACTTCCCCGAACTGGTGGCCAGACTACGAGTGTTGTACCGGCGCACCCCCATGGCCCATCCGCCCGTGCTCGCCTTCGCCGACCTCACCTTCGACACGCACCGCCGTCACGTCCTGCGCGGAGGCACCGAGATCCGCCTCGCACCGAAGGAACTGACCGTCCTGGAACTGCTCATGCGCGCCGACGGCGGAGTGCTCAGCACCGAATACCTGCTGGACAAGGCCTGGGACGCCCGGACCGATCCCCGTACCAACGCGGTACGCCTGGTCGTCCACACACTGCGCAGGAAACTCGGTGAGCCACAGCTGGTGCACACAGCCGTCAGCGCCGGCTACTACCTGGGGTCCGCGTGAGGGCTTCCGAGCTGCGCGGGCGGGTGGGGGCCCGGTTCAAGAGCCTTCGGGACATGGGCAGAGCGCGTCGGAAACTGGGTATTCGCGGCAGGCTGTTCCTGTGGTTCGGCGTCGTCCTGGGCGCCTCGGGGGCGCTGATGGTCGCCGTCATCTATGTGGGCATCCGCTTCATCCCGACCTACGACCTGACCACGACTGTCAACAGGCCCGCCGACGGCTCGGGCCCGATGCACGCACCGCCGAGGACACCCGGCGAGCAGTCCCGGACACAGGGATCTCCGGTACTCACCGAGGCCGAGGAAAAGACCGACGGCAAGGTGCGTACGAAGGAGGACGTCTGGGCGACCGTGCTCACCGTGGCGGTCACCGGCATGCTGCTGGTGATGGTGACGGGACTGGTCGCGTGCTGGTTCCTCACCCGGCGGCTGCTGGCCCCCTTGCACACCATCGGCCAGGCGGCGGCGAAGGCCAAGGACGGCGACCTGAAGAGCCGCATCAATGCCGACGGCCCGGACGACGAACTCAGGCAGCTGGCCGACACCTTCGACGCCATGCTGGTCCGCATCGAGGAGTCCTTCGCCGCCCATCAGCGCTTCGCGGCGAACGCCTCGCACGAACTCCTCACTCCGCTGGCCACCACCCGCGCGATCCTCCAGGTGGCGACGAAGGACACTTCCGGTGAGGAATTCGCCGAACTCGCCCCGATGCTCGTCGAGACGAACGAACGCAACATCACCATCGTCAAGGCGCTCCTCGAACTGGCCTCGGCCGACCATGCGCCGTTCGATGCCGACCCCGTGGACCTGGCGGCCCTCGCGGTGCGCGCCGCTGACGAACGGGTTTCCCGAGCCGCCGCGGAGGGCCTCGGGCTCCATGTCGAGGCGGATGCGGGCGAGTGCATCGTCAGCGGCAACAGCACACTGCTGCGGCAGTTGGTGCTGAACCTGCTCGACAATGCTCTCACCCACAATGTCCCGGACGGCTCGGTGCACCTTTCGGTCCACCGCAGTGCGGCCGTGGTGCTGGAAGTCGTCAACACCGGGACGCCGGTCGACGAAGAACTCGTCGACCGGCTCTTCGAACCGTTCTACCGGCTACGGACGCGACTGGCCGACGGCCGTTCCGGCCACGGGCTCGGACTGGCCATCGTCCGCTCCATCACCGTGGCCCACCACGGCACTGTCACCGCCGGAGCCAATGCGGGGGGAGGGCTCACGGTAAGGGTCGAGTTGCCGCCGTATGGAGAGACGCCCGCAGGTCTGTAGCCGGCCGGGCTCAGTGGATCGGGACGATCCGGCCCACGGACTCCTTGGCGCACGTGGGGTTGGGGAAGTGCGGGTTGTTGACCACGATCAGACCGTTCCACCTGCCCATGACCTCGATGTCCACCGGGTCGGTGTCGGGCTCCTTGCAGGAAGGGTGGTCTCCGGGGCGCAGCGTCGACATGTCTCCATGGACCTTGCGCAGTTCGACACACGCCGTGCGCGCGTCCGGGTGGGTACCGCCGTTCGGGCCGCATGTCAGGTAGTAGCCGTAGACGTCGTCCCCGTGGTACACGGTCATGCCGAGATCGGCAGACGGAGCCTTTGGCGAAGCGGCCTGGGCCGGGGTGACCGCGGCCATGGTGAGGGCCGCGACGGCAATGCCGACGAGCGATATACAACGGCCGGTTCTGGTACGGCGAATGGACATGGAATCTCCTTGTGAGGGACGCGTGGAATGCGCCCCGCTCGACGTGATTCCCGGATCTGTGGATCGCGGGCGGTCCTGATCACATCACCCGCGCCATGGCCTGTCGATAGATGTCGGCAGGGAAATAAAGGAGACAACTTTCGTCTGGCGAAGGTCTTCAGTCGATCAAACTTCGGCTGACTGAACGTCAACTTGAAGCTTTTTATCAGGAGTCGAGTGCCACCGTTCCGATGGACTTGGTCTCCGCGTTACGGCGTGTCTTGGCCCACCCGGAGCGGCCGGTGACCAGTCGCCCGAACGCCTTCCACGCGATGACGTAGGTGAAGAAGACGTACGCCGTGAACGAAATTCCCCAGCCGAAGGCCTGCCGACGGGTCGCGCCCGCCTCGCATCTGCTGCGGTAGAGGAATCCCCAGATCGTGAACTCGCCTATGCCCACGACGGCATACAGGGCGATCGCCACGGCCCCGCCCGAGCGTAGATATTCCGCCGTCAACTCCGGGTAGCGGAAGGCGTTGTCGGCGAAGACGAGGATCGGCACTGGGTAGACGAGGGTGCCCAGGATCTGCATCCAGGGCTGGCACAGGAAGTAGGTGATCTCCAGGACGCTGAGGTTGCCCAGCTTGCGGGAGCGCCAGATCCGGGGCAGGTAGCGCATGCACTGCATCGTGCCCTGGGCCCAGCGGGCGCGCTGGGTGAGGAAGCGGGCTAGGTTCCAGGGGGCTTCCTGGTCGACCCAGGCCGCCGTGGTGTAGCCGTTGCGCCAGCCGGCCAGCAGCAGGTGCAGGCCGAGCTCGAAGTCCTCCAGCAGTGAGCCGCGCCACGGTGCCTTGTCCGCCCCGGCTATCTCGTCCAACGCCGAGAGTCGGGTGAGCTGGCCGTTGCCGCCGATGTTCACGGTACGGCTGTGGCGGCGGGCGGTCTGGATGGCGGAGATGGGCCCACGGAACTCCAGGTCCTGCATCCGTACGAAGGTACGGGCCACGAGGTTCTGGCACCGTTTCCACGGGCCGCGACGACGACGTCTGCTGCCGCCCGCTCTGTGGCGCGAGACCACTCTGCGGCGCCCGGAGTCCAGGGGAGTGCGATCGTGCCGGTTGATCATGCGGACCTCGACCTGGACTGCGGCTATGCGTGGATCGCCGTACAGGCCCGGGCCCGCGCATACCCGTAGCAGGTTCCCCGAGGGCCGCCCGTCAGCGTCCACGATGCAGACGATGACCTGGTCGCGGGAGAAGCGGGCGGGCATCCAGGTGTCCAGGTCGCGGTAGGCACGGTTGAGGGCGTCGCCCTTGCCGGTCCTGGCCTCGGGGCGGCGCCGCTGGATCAGGTGCACCCCCTCGTCGCGCCGGGCCCGTTCCAGGACCAGGGCCGCGGTGGCGTCTTCGGAGTCGTCGTCGACCACCCAGACATGGGCCTGAGGAAAAGTCCGCCGGAGATAGTCGACGGTGCCGCCGATCACCGCCTCCTCGTCCCGGCACGGAACCACGAAGTGCCAGAAGTAGGGGTCCGGGTCCCCTTCGGGCAGCGGCTTGTCCCGCACGAAGGGGACGATGATCGCCACGACGTAGGCGAGGAACGACACGCCCATGACGAGCGAGACGACCGTGCAGATGCCGAGAAGCGTCGTCAAGGTCGCTGAACCTTCCCGTCTCTGGGACGGTTCATCGAAGGTCAGCCACGGGAGTTCTTGACCCGGCTGTAGCGGCACAGCAGTAGGCCGCCCAGACAGAGGACCACCGCGGCGGCCAGGACGGCGAATGCGGGTCCGGCGCCGGTCCGCGCCAGCACCACACCGGTCGTGACCCCACCGCCGCCCGTGGCCAGGAGACCGCCCGTGAGCGAACCGGAACCATACATTTTCCAAGACCTCCAAGAGAGTTGCGCGGGCGGACGGATACCGCCCGGCGTTGCAGCGGTCAGGCTGCGGGGCGGCCGACGAGGAGCTTGCGCAGGACCGCGGCACAGGCGGCGGCGGCCGTATCGTCACCGAACGGACTCGTCGCCCGGGCCATGGCCGCGTACGCGTCCTCGTCCCGCAACAGCCGATCGGCCTCGGCGACGATCCTGCGCTGGTCCGTGCCCACCAGAGCGGCCACTCCGGCCTCGACGGCCTCCACACGTTCGGTGGTCTCCCGCGTCACGAGGACCGGGACGCCGAACACCGGTGCCTCCTCCTGGATGCCGCCCGAGTCCGTGATGGCCAGCGTGGCGAGCGAGAGCAGCCGCACGAAGACCTCGTACGGCATGGGGCCGAGGAGATGGATGTTGGGCCTCTCGCCCAACTCCGCGGCGACGGAACGCCGTACGGCCGGGTTCATGTGGGTGGCCACGACGAACTCCGTCCCGGGATGGTGTGCGGCCAAGGTGTCCACGGCCCCGGCCACGCGTCGGATCGGCTCGCCCCAGGACTCCCGCCGGTGCGCGGTCACCAGCACGATGGGCCGCCCGCCGTCGGCCACGCTCCCGAGCGGCCCGTCGGGGAACGGGGCACCGAGGCCCGCGATCCATCGCACGGCGTTCACCACGGTGTTGCCGGTGACGTGGACGGTGCCGGGCGCTATGCCCTCGGCGTGGAGGCGGCCCGCAGCGTGGTGCGTGGGCGCCAGGTGAACGGCGGCGATACCCGCGATCAGCCGGCGGTTCCCCTCCTCTGGAAAGGGGCTGTTCAGGTCGCCGGTGCGCAGACCGGCTTCCAGATGGGCGACCGGCACTCCGTGCAGAAACGCCGCATAGGCGCCTGCGGCGGCCGACACCGTGTCCCCTTGCACCACCACGAGATCGGCGGGGTGCCGCGTGAGCACGTCCCCGAGGCCGCCGATCACGGCAGCGGCCAGCCCCGGCAGCCCGCCCGTGCGCTCGATGCGCAGGAAATGGGACGGTTCCAGGCCGAATCGCTCCAGTGTGTGCAGCACCACCTCGTCGTGCTGTCCGGTGACCACGATGCGCGGGACGGCCCAGTCCGAGGAAGCGAGTTCACGGGCCAGCGGCGCGATCTTGATGGCTTCTGGCCGCGTGCCTGCCACCAGCACGATCTCATGCACAGTGGTCACCTTTCCTCGACTACCCGTCAGCCTTGTTTTGCCGGGCACCGGTTCAGCCTGGCACCGGGCCAACCGCCCGCTCTGCAGCGAAGGTTGACGGTGGCAAGTGGAAGTCGACGGCCGATCGGCTGATTCGGTCGTCTTCCGTCGTGCGCGCGAAGGGTCGATCACCCTTCGGAGGGAATTCCATCCGTTCGGTTATTGACGCCGACCCCGGGCGAATGCGAAGTGCATGGCGAATTCCCCCGTCGGGTCTTCTCTTTATGTCGCCGTGCTACTTTCCTGATTCGATCCGACATGTCCGGTGATGCGAAGCGAAGGCGAGTGACTGACGTATGGGCCGAGCCGACGAGCGACGCCGGCGGCGCGGTGTGCGCCGGGGCACTCCGAAAGCCGGGAAGAGAGCGGGCAAGAAGGGCATACGCAGGCTCTTCACCTGGAAGAAGCTCCTCGGCACCGCCTTCGGGCTGTGTCTGCTGGGCATGGGAGCCCTCTACGCCCTCTACACGATGGTGCCGATTCCCGAGGCGAATGCGATGGCCCAGCGCCAGAACAACGTCTACAAGTTCTCCGACGGCAAGGTCCTGGCCCGTACCGGGCAGATCAACCGGGACATCGTCGGCCTGGAACAGATCCCCAAGCCCGTCCAGGACGCCTTCGTCGCGGCCGAGAACATGTCCTTCTACGAGGACAACGGGGTGGACTTCAAGGGCATCGTCCGCGGGCTGTGGAACACCGTCTCCGGCAAGGGCAAGCAGGGCGGCTCGACCATCACCCAGCAGTACGTCAAGAACTTCTACCTGAACCAGGACCAGACGGTCACGCGAAAGCTCAAGGAACTGGTGATCTCCCTCAAGGTCGACCAGCGCCACGAGAAGAGCGAGATACTCGCCGGCTACATCAACACCAGCTATTACGGGCGTGGCGCCTACGGCATCCAGGCCGCGGCGAAGGCGTACTACGGTGTTGATTCGTCCAAGCTCACCGTCGAGCAGGGTGCCTATCTCGCCGCGCTGCTCCAGGCTCCGAGCCATTACGACTGGGCCGTCGCGTCGGACACCGGGAAGAAGCTGGTCACCGAACGCTGGAACTACGTGCTCGACAACGCGGTGAAAATGGGAGTGATCGACGCGGGCCGGCGTTCCGCCATGAAATTCCCGACGCCGGGCGGCCCCAGGCCGGACCCGGGCACGGAGGGCCGGACGGGCTACCTGGTGCAGGCAGCCAATGCCGAGATGCGCAAACAGGGCATCAGTGAGGAGCAGTTGTACCAGGGTGGGTGGACCATCACTCTCCACATCGACCGGAAGAAGCAGAAGCTCCTCGAGGACGCCGTCGAAGCGGAACTGACCGGCAAGCTCGACCCCAAGAAGAAGGCCGACCAGGACGTGCAGGTCGGCGCGGTCTCGGTGGACCCGAAGACCGGTGTGGTCCTCGCGCTCTACGGCGGACACGACTTCGCCAAGCACCAGCTCAGCAATGCGACCAACGCCACCTACCAGCCCGGTTCCACCTTCAAACCGATCGTTTTCGCCTCCGCCCTGGACAACGGTTCCAAGACCCACGACGGCAAACAGATCGACGCCCGCACGATCTACAACGGCAACAGCGAGGTCCCCGTCAAGGGCGCCGAAGGGGCCGGTTACGCCCCGCCCAACCTGGACGACGAGTCCCACGGCCCCGTCTCCGTCCAGCAGGCCATGAACCAATCGGTCAACAGTGTCTTCGCGCAGATGGGTGTGGACGTGGGCCTCAAGCAGGTCCAGGACGATGCCTTCGAACTCGGCATCGCCGGTATGAAACAGCAGAAGGCGCATCCCGCCATGTCGCTCGGCGCCTACGGCGCCAGCCCCATGGAGATGGCCGGTGCGTACGCCACACTCGGCAACCACGGCAAGAAGGTCACCCCGACGGTCGTCAAGAACGCCGAGCACTCGGCGCGTACGTACGAACCCCAGGAAGGAACGGGGGACCAGGTGATCAGCCGGGAGGCGGCGGACGCCGTCACCCGGGTGCTCACCGGCGTGGTGAACGACGGTACGGCCCGAAAGTCAGTGGCAGAGGCCAAGAACCGGCAAGGCAGGCAGGTGGCCGGCAAGACCGGCACGTCCGACGACAACAAGTCGGCCTGGTTCGTCGGATACACGCCGAACCTGGTCACCTCGGTCGGCCTGTGGGGTGAGGCGGCCGAGCCCCGCCAGGTCAAGGAGGACGGCAAGGAACGCCTCGTCCCCAAGGGCGGACAGGTCTCCATCGCGGGCGCGGCCGACAGCACGCGCAGAGTGGCCGGCGGCGGCATCCCGGCCAGGATCTGGTCGGCTTACACCTTCGAAGCGGTGCAGGGGGACAATGCCGAGTTCGACCTTGAGGTCGGCGACGGTTCCGATGCCGGCCCGGCCCCGTCGGCCAGGCCGAGTGCGCCGCCCTCGGTGCCGTCGGAGGAAGCGCCCGCGCCGTCCTCGGCGCCTCCGACGCACACCCCGGCTCCCCGGCCGACCGTTCCGACGGACCCTCCCGTACGGACGCCGCCACCCCGCCCGACACCCCCGCCGACCGCACCGACGCCCACGCCCGTCGATCCCCCGCCGACGGGGCCCGAGGGTCCCAATTGACCGGGATATTCCGGACCGTTGCGTGTCCGCCTGTCCGCCTGTCCGCCGAAGACCCGGCGGACAGGCGACGGGCGCAGCCTTCTACTTCTTGGGAGGCATGGGAGGCGGGCTGGAGTCGGCGCTGTTCGCCGAGGTTTCCAGGGACGAAGAGTCCCGGACCCAGTGGTGAGCGCTGCGGATTCCGGTGGATCCGTCTCCCTGCTTGACGAGTACGAACCTTTGGTTACTGCTGTTGCCGTTGTACGGTTTACCGGTCACTCGGCCTGAACTGTCCATATCGAGGGCCAGGTTGTTGTGGACGCCGCGAATGCTGTAGATCACGTAGGAACCGTCATCCGGGGCTGCTTCCACGCGCAGCCTGAAGTATTGGTCGTTCCACGGCTGGTCCGGCTGCGTGTTCACGATGCCGTCGGCGCCCATGCTCAGGACCAACCGTCTGTTGAGATCGTCCTTGTATCGCTTGACGATTTTGAGACTCAGGCCGGGGAAGGCTATGGGGGAGAAGCCAAAGCTTTGATACGCGCTTCCCGAGTAGACCGGTCCGGTCGCCGGATCGTTGATGCCATTGGACAGGGTCAGTGCACGGGCGCCGGTACATGTGCTGCTGAGCGGGTTGAACTTGACGATGGCCGCCGGGAGTTCGGTGCTGCCGCCGCTGGTGCTGTCAGTGGGGCGGTCGATGAAGTCCATCGGGATCACACCTACGGCTTTCCCGGTGGTGTACCGCCTCTTCAGTTCCGAGAGGGTGTAGGGGTTCAAGGACTTCGCGCCGTCCCAGATCGACAGGGGCGCCATGTCCATGCTGGTAAAATTGACGGCCAGTTTCTGTCTGGGTGCTGCGGCGTTTATTGTCCGAGTCAGGCAGTCCGCGACAGCTTCCTTCTTCGGGTTGAACCCGGGGTGGTTGTACCGGTCTTGAATGTCGCACTGAGAGCTGCTGAACCTCAGGCCGTATCCCAGGTAAGGCTCCTCCGACACGAGGACGATTTTTCCGCGGGCCTGGCGGAGGGAGGGGAAGGTCGGGGCTATGTGGAACCAGCGTCGCCAGTCGCGCTGGTCGAGGTAGTGGTTGAAGGTCGCGATGAAATCCTGTGCGGATGCCTTGGATTTCTCCTGCTTGATCCGCATCACGATGGTTTCGGAGGGGTGGGTGTACAGGAACCAACAGCAGGTGACGAGGACATCACCGAACATTTGCTTGAGGTAGTAATCGCCGTGATGCAGCGCGAACGATGTGTCGTTGCCGCTGCCTACGCGGCGGAGCCGGATGTCCAGGAACCGGACGCCGTGGTCCAGTTGCCATTTGATGTTCTGTTTCTGGGTCAGGACCCAAGGATCACCGCCTGCCATTGACTTCTGGTAGGCGGCGCTGTCGTGTGTGCCGGGGATCGACATGTCCCTGAGGTCGATGCTGTCCTGGAGTCCTGACATCCAGTAGCCGTAGTCCCCGCCGCAGACCCCCAGCGTTCCTTGTCCGGGTTCTCGGCGGCTGGTGGGGAGGGCGAATCCGGTGGTGGCGAGCGCACCGGCCGAGGCGAGGGTGAGGAAGTGGCGACGGTCCAGGGACATGGGGTGTCTCTCCTTGCGGGGGAAGTGGGATGGGGAGAGGTGCCGGGTTGTGGGTGTCCGTGCGGGCTTACTTGCCGACGGTGGTGTTGTAGTCGTCGATGGCCTTCTGGACGGAGTCGGCGGCCTTGCGCATGTTCTCTGCGCCGTCGCCGTTGCCCAGGACAGTCTTCTCCAGGCCTTCCTCGGCAGCCTGCCGGGCCTGGGGCATGACGCCGAGCAGGCAGCCGGCGGAGGCGGTGGAGGTCTTGGCCCGCTTCAGACTGTCGACGGCGGTGGTGAAGGCCGGGTTGTCCTTGAGGTACTGCTTGTTGGCGGGCTCTTCGAGCGCCTTGTCGTTGACGGGGAAGTAGCCGGTGGCCATGTGCCAGGCGGCCTGCGCCTTCGCGCTGCCGGCGTGGTGGGCGAACTCCCAGGCGGCGCGCTGCGTTTCGGGGGAGTGACCGGGTCCGGAGACCCACAGTGCGCCGCCGCCGATGATCAGGCCGCCCGCGTCGTCGGCGCTCATGTGGGGGAAGGGGGCGGTGGTGAAGTCGAACTTGGCGGCGTCCTGGTAGTTGCCGAGCACGCTGGTGGATTCCAGGTGCATGGCGACCTGGCCGCTGGTGAAGGCGGACTGGGCGGCGTCGAGGTTGCGGCCGGTGTTGGGGGCGTGCCCCTTCTTGACGATGTCGCGCCACCAGTCGGCGAGTTGCACGCCTTCCTTGCCGCCGTAGAGCACCTTGTCGGCGGGGCCGCTGCGGCCGTTGTCCTTGTTGCAGTAGTCGGCGCCCGCCTGGGCGAGGAACTGCTCGACGTACCAGCCGTTGACGGCGGCGCCGAAACCGTACCGTGTGGTCTTGCCCTTGCTGTCCTTCTTGGTGAGCTTCTCGGCCGTCTCGGCTATTTCGGCCAGGGTGCGAGGGGGCTTCTCCGGGTCGAGTCCCGCTTCTTCGAAAGCCTTCTTGTTGATGTAGAGGACGGGCATGGAGGCGTTGAACGGCATGGCGGTGAGCTTGTCGTTCACGGTGTAGTAATTGCGGATGTGCTCGTTGAGCTCTCCTGCGTCGGCACCGTCGGCGTCGAGGAAGCCCTGGGCCGGCAGGGTCTGCTTGGAGTCGATCATGAAGCGGGCGCCGATGTCGTAGATCTGCACCAGGGGCGGGGTGGCCTTCTGCTGGACCGCGGCCTTGTACTTGGCGACCACGTCGTCGTTCTCGCCCTGGTAGACCGGCTTGACCGTGATGCGGCCGGAGTTCTCGGCGTTGAAGTCCTTGACCAGTTTCTCCAGGGCGGTGCCGCGGGCGTTCTTCATCGAGTGCCAGAACTCCACTTCCACCGGCCCGTTGTGCGCGTCGAGCACGGCTGCGCCCGGGGCGGCGCCGGAGGCGTGGTCGGAGCCGCCCACGGAGCAGGCGGCGGTCACGGCGGTCAGCACGGCGGCGCCGGCTGCCGCAGCGATACGGCGGGGGAACATGCGGTGGGTCATGAGGCGATGTGCTCCTGTGCGTGAGGGCGGGCGGAAGGATTCCGGGAGAGGCGCGGAGGTTCAGCGGCCGGAGCCGGCGGTGAGTCCGCGCACGAGGAAGCGCTGGCCGAAGACGACCAGGACGAGCGTGGGCAGCAGGGTGAGCACGACACCGGCGAGCAGGACGCCGGGATCGGCGGCTTCGGCGTCGCGCAGGCTGGACAGGCCGATCTGCAAGGTCTGCATCTCCTTGCTGCGAGTGATGATCAATGGCCAGAAGTACTGGTTCCACGTAGTGAGGAAGGCGTAGACGCCCACCGCTGCGACAGTCGGCTTGTTCAGCGGCACCACGATCCGCCACAGGAACCGCCAGTGCCCCACGCCGTCGATCCTCGCGGCGTCCTTGAGGTCGCCCGGGAACTGCAGGAACGACTGACGCAGCATGAAGACGCCGAAGGCGGAGGCGAGGACGGGCAGCACCAGACCGGCGTAGGTGTCGGCCAGCCCCCAGCCGGATATGGCCAGGTAGTTCGGGATGATGAGGGCTTCCCACGGCACCATCAGCGTCGCCAGCAGTGCCGCGAAGACCACCCTCGCACCGCGCAGGGGCAGGAACACCAGGGCGTAGGCGGCCATGATCGAGGTGACCAGCTGGGAGAGGGTGACGATCCCGGCGACCAGCGCCGAGTTCAGGTACTGCCGGGCCAGCGGCACGGTGTCGGCGACCGCGCCCAGATTGGCCGCATCGAGGCCTGCGGGCACCAGTGGCGGTGGCCAGGAGGCCAGTTCGCCCGGTGCCATGACGGCTCCGGCGAAGGCGAAGTAGAGCGGGAAGAGCGTGGCTGCTGCCGCCGCCAGGAGCGCCAGGTACACCACTGCCCTGGCCAGTCGGGCCCTCATGCGTAGTGCACCTTCCGCTCGAGCACCCGGAACTGGGCGAATGCACACCCCGCCACGATCAGCAGCAGCACCACGGCACGGGCACTGGCCGCACCGAAGTCGGAAGAGCCGTGCGCGAAGCCCTTTTCATAGATGGAATACACCAGAGTCCGGGTGGCTCCGTCCGGGCCGCCACGGGTGAGGATGTGGATCTGCCCGAAGCTCTGCAGCGCGTTGATCGTGGAAATCACGGTCAGAAAGAGCAGCTGAGGTCCCAGCAGCGGCACGGTGATGCTGCGCGCCAGCCGCCAGCCTCCGGCACCGTCCAGGCGGGCGGCCTCGTTCACCTCCGGCGGGATCGATCCCACCCCGGCGGAGAGCACCAGCACCCCGTAGCCGAAGTTCATCCAGACCGTCATCGCCGCCACCGATATCAGCGCCCAGCCCGGATCGGTCAGCCAGCCCACCGGTCCCCAACCCAGGTGGCCTGCCAGGCCGTTCAGCACACCGATCACCGGGTGATAGACCACGGCGAACAGCACCGATGCACCGGCCACCGAGAAGGCGAAGGGCATCGCGAACGCGCTGCGGAAGATACGGACACCGCGGATCTTCTGCTCGAGCAACAGCACCACTGCCACCGCCCCGATGAGCCCGGGCACCACCGTCAGTACCGTGAAGAAAGCGGTCACCAGCAGAACACGATGGAAATCCGCAGAGGTGAGCATTTCTGTGTAATGCGCCAGTCCCACGAAGCGTGAGGGTGCTCCGAAGAGGTCACTGCCGTGCAGACTCAGCCAGAACGTGCGCCCCAACGGCCAGACGACGAACAGCCCCAGCGCAACGGCGGCCGGCGCCAGCATCAGCCACGCCAGAACATGCTCACGACACCGCCGAGGTGTCTCAGGAATTCCCCGTTCACCACGGCCCGTTCCCGGCGCGCGTCCGCTGTCTGCCACGGGTGGTCGCGGTATTCCCTGCCGAACAGCCATGAGCAGCCTGCCTCTTCACCAGAAGGATAATCCGGACGAGGAGAACTCTTCGCGGCAGAGCATACGCTCGGGCAAGCGCCAAGTGAATAGACCCTTAACGGTATATCCGGCTGAACTCCCATTCGCAGGCCGGAGTGAATCCTTCCCGGCCTGCAGTCTCATTGATTTATCGATCCTGCTTCGGTTCCGTAAGTTGCATTTCGTGATCTGGACGTGGTTTTCAGGAATGCAAGCCCGGAGGGGGGTATGCGTGCCGGTTGTCCTGCAGGAGGATCCGACAGTCCCTCCGCCGTGGCGAAGCCCGGGTGAGATGACAGGGTGTCAACGATCAGTTACTGCAGTGGAGCCGAAGGTGACGAAGCGTCATATCTCGTCGCCTTCGGTGCCCTTCTGTGAATGCTGAGATGGATCCCGGGTCCGGTCTCCCGGACCAGTGGAATTCACAGAGAGACTCACTCTGCCGCCAGGAGGAGAATGATGCAGAGCACCCGTTCAAGTGGCGTGATGCGCGCTGACAGGGTCGTGGACGAAAGCGGCCTGGGATGCGAATTCGCGGGAATCTACCGGCTGGGTACGCTCACCGTGAAGTGCCCCGACACCAGTTCGTTCGACGGCGTCCACTTCCGGGTCTACACCGCGCGGAAGGGCGGCGGCTACGCCGTCGAGTCGTACTTCTGCCCCGCCGACGGCGGAACGTACCCGATCCAGCCGCCTTCGGGCCTCGAGCCGGTGGACCGCGCCACCATCACGCTGGAGTCCGGCGACACCCCGAGTGACGAGGACGACGAGCCGGAGAACCTCGACCTCGGAGCCATTCGCGAGGGGGCCGAAACGGAAGACGGGCCGAGGGTCCCTGCCGTTCAGGTCATCCTGCCGGAGCGCCTGCCGTCCGAATTCGTCCGGGACGGCAGCACACCGACGGACCCCATTGCACAGGCCGGTCTCGCCCGTGCCGCCGATGCCTTCACGCAACTCGTGGCCGACGACGGCCTCAGCCGTATCGACTTCGTGCGATTCGGCCGGGCGCTCAAGGCCGGCACCCAGATCACCGGGACCATAGCCAACGTCCATGCCTTCTCCAAGGCGGTCACGGCGGACGACTGGCAGACCGTGATCCTGGGCGGCGGCACCACGGCTCTCAGCACCGGCTCGACGGCGGCCGACGGACTGTCCACCGCGGCCGAGACCCTGGAGACGGCTCTCCGCAAGGGCAAGAACTCCGGCTCGCAGAAGCTCGTCAAGTTCCTGGGAAAGCTGGGCGGGAAGCTGGGAGGCCCGCTGGGGCTCGCGGCCGATGTGGGCGGATTCGTCAACACGACGGTGACCTATGCCAAGGGTGAGGGAGGCGCCCACGGCATCAACATCGCCGTGGACGGTTCCGCCGTCGTGGGGAGCGCGGTCGCGCTCGTCCCCGGGCTGGGACCGGTCGGATTCGTGATCACGATTCCCGCGATCCTGTACACGGCAGCAGACGCCTTCATGTTCAAGCCCGACATGCCGGACGAGGAGATCCGTGCCTTCAAGTCCTCGGTGCTGGAGGCGGCGAAGCAGGTGGACGAGTTCACGGGCCGCGTGTACGAGGACGCGCTGGAATCCGTCGACGCCCGGTACGAGCTGTACCTGGAGGGGCTCCGGCAGCAGTGCCGGGAGGACCTCGACTCGCACGACTACCGGGAGGCGGTGGAGGGCTTCCAGACCGAGAAGGAGCGGGAACTGGACCAGCTCGCCGCCCTGCGTCCGGAGCTGGCGAAGGCGGCCCGCAAGGCGACCGTCAAGAAGGCCAGGACGATGGTCGACGAGCGGATCGCCCAGAACCGGGATGCCATCCTCCTCGACAGGATCGGTCCCACTCGCGGCCTCGACCTGTGGGACTTCATCAAGGACAAGGGCTGGGTCCTGGACCCGCTCGTCGAGGTCGACGCCTACTGGCGCGACTTCACACGCGGAGCGGTGCGGAACGCCGTGGGCGAGCTGAGCTCCTTCAGCATGGAGGAGCTCGAGGACTGGGCCGACCGCGCATTCGACCTGTGGCCCGAGCAGCCCGCGAAGAAGTACGCCTCCTGGCTGCCGTTCGGGTGACGGCCCGCCTTGCCCCGGGACTGCCCGGCGCCCTGGTGCACGCCGGGCCGCCCGGGGCAAGGCCACCTCCACGGCTGCCCAGGAACCGAAGAACCCGAACCGAAGAGCGTCACTCTCCGGAACTCCCGCCCGGACGCACTACCGTTCCCACCGGACCGCACGGACGACCCGCAAGCCGTGCCCAGGCAGGAGCCTCATCGCCGTGACCCTCGCCGCGAGCCCCGCATCAGCCTTCTCGTGGCTGCACTCGCACCACCTCGTCGGTGAGTTCGGCCTGATCGGGGTCCTGGTCGTGGTCTTCCTGGAGTCCGGCATCCCCTTCGGCTTCCTGCTGCCGGGCGACTCGCTGCTGTTCGTGGTCGGCCTGCTGGTCACCACGCGCGAGATCGAGGAACCTCTGTGGCTGGTGTGCACGCTGGTGGTGGTCGCCGCTGTCCTCGGAGACCAGGCCGGCTACCTTCTCGGCCGCAGGGCGGGGGCCTCGCTGACACAGCGCCCGGACTCGCGGTTCCACAGGAAGGGGCACCTCGAAAGGACCCGCCGGTTCTTCGCGAAGAACGGGCCCAAGTCCCTGGTCCTGGCCCGTTTCGTCCCCGTCGCCCGCACCTTCACCCCGATCGTCGCCGGTGCGAGCGGGATGAACTACCGGACGTTCGTCACCTACAACGTCGTCGGCGGCATCCTCTGGGGCGCCGGCGTGACCCTGCTCGGGGCCTGGCTCGGGAGCATCGGATACGTTCGCGAGCACATCGAGGCCATCCTCATCGCCATCGTGGTGATCGCGACCCTGCCCCTCGTCACGGAACTGCTGCGGGCCCGCACCCGGAACAAGTGACGGCCGCTGTCACCTGTGGACCGCATGACCGTACATGCACCGCACATGCGGCACGGCGAACCTCGCACCATACTGGTCCCTGTCGGCTGTGCAGGCCTTGAACGCAGCGGAGGAGCAGTAGTGACGACCTCCGGCAGGGGGGACAGTGGCGCAGCGGAGGAGCCCGTCGGACTTCTCGACGTTGCCGTCGCCCTGCTGGACGCCCGGGGAGTCGTGGCGGGCTGGAGCGCCGGGGCCGAGCACGTGCTCGGCCATACGGCGGACGCAGCCCTGGGACAGCACGCGGACAGCCTCCTCGCGGCACCCGCGCTGACGCCGGAGGCCATGGCGTCGGCGATCGAGCGGGAAGGAACACCTTCCTGGCGAGGCGTACTGGCCCTGCGGCGCGGGGACGGACGCGAGGTCCGCGTCACCACGGGCATCTCCCGGCTGGCGCTCCCTGCGGAACGCGTGTACTGGCTCGTCACGGGCACCCTGGTCCGGCCCTGGTCACGGCCGGGCATGCTGTCCTCGCTCTACGAGGACTTCCTCGTGCAGTCACCGGTGGCCATGGCCGTCCTGGACGACGACCTTCGCTACGTATGGCTGAACAGCGCACTGGAGCACGGCGGAGGCGTCAGCAGGGAAGAGGCCATCGGGCGCCGCTGGGGCGAACTCCAGCCGGGGCTGGTCTTCCGGGCGGCACGCGCCCACATGCAGCGCGTGCTGGAGACGGGAAGGCCCGTGGTCGACCACATCTACCACGGGCGGGTCAGGGGGGACCCCCTCCACGAACGCGCCTTCACGCTGTCCGCCTTCCGCCTCGAGGACGCGGTCACCGGCAGCGTCGGCGTGGGCTTCATGGCGCTGGACATCACCGACCGCTGGCGGGCCAGAAAACGGCTGACGCTGCTCAACGAGGCCGGAAGCCGGCTGGGGCGCACCCTCGACCCGCTGCGCACCGCACAGGAGCTCTGTGACCTGACCGTGCCGGATCTGGCCGACTGCTGCACCGTCGATCTGTGGGACTGGGTCGTCAAAGGCCAGGATCCGGTCAGAGAGCCCCTCGGCGAGGACGTGGTGCTGGTGCGGGCGGGCCGACGGTGTTCCGAACCGGCCTGCTGGCGCTCGGCCGTGCGCACGGGCGACACGGTCACGTACACGGCACCGTCCTCGGTCGTGGAGAGCCGGACCACGGGCCGTTCCGTCCTCGCCTCCGAATCCGAACTCGCCATGGCCACACGCCCGGTCCTGCAGGCCGCCGCCGACGTGGTGTCCGGCCGCCCGGGCTCGGCGATGGTCATTCCGCTGCGCGCCTCCGACCTCACGCTGGGCATGGCCGTCTTCGTCCGCCACAACCTGCAGGAACACTTCGACAACGACGACCTCTTCCTGGCGGAGGAAGTCGCCTCCCGCGCGGCCCTCTGCCTGGAGAACGCACGGCGGTACACCCGGGAGCACTCCGTCGCCGTGACCCTGCAACGCAGCCTCCTGCCGCACGGCCTCGCCGGGGAGACCACACTCGAGGTCGCCTCCCGGTACCTGCCGGCCCACGCCCACCACGGCGTCGGCGGCGACTGGTTCGACGTGATCCCGCTGTCCGGCGCCCGCACCGCGCTGATCGTCGGCGACGTGTCCGGACACGGCATCCAGGCGGCGGCCACCATGGGACGGCTGCGCACCGGCGTGCACACCCTCGCCGCGATGGACCTGCCCCCCGACGAACTCCTCGCCCGGCTCGACGACCTCGTGCTGCGCCTGGCCGAACACGCCCCGCCCGGAACGGAGAGCCTCGGCGCCACATGCCTGTGCCTGATCTACGACCCGGTCGGCCGGAGCTGCACCATGGCCGGTGCGGGGCACCCGCCACCCGTATTCGTCCGCCCGGACGGCACGGTCGACGTGCCCGAACTGCCGGCCGGTCCGGCGCTCGGCGTCGGCGGACTGCCCTTCGAGAGCACGGCCGTTGACCTGCAGGACGACACCCTCGTCGTCCTGTACACCGACGGGCTGCTCCAGGCGTACGCCCGGGAAGCACAGCAGGGTCTCGACCGGCTCGTCCGGCAACTCCTCCCCGCCGACGGGCCTCTCGACGGCATCTGCGACCGGGTCGTCGACGGCCTCCCCGCGGTACCCCCCGACGACGTGGCCCTTCTCATGGCACGGACGCGGGCGTTGGACGCCGACCGGACCGTGGAGTGGGAATTCGAGAGGGACCCGGCCGTCGTCTCCCGCGCCCGTGCCCTGGTGAACGAACAGCTCCACGCCTGGGGTCTGGACGAACTGCAGATGACCACGGAGCTCATCGTCAGCGAACTGGTCACCAACGCCGTCCGGTACGGCGCCGGGACGATCCGGCTGCGGCTCATCTGCTCCCTCGTCCTGGCCTGCGAGATCTACGACGAGAGCAGTTCGGCCCCCCACCTGCGGCACGCCAGGACGACCGACGAGGGCGGGCGGGGCCTCTTCATCATCGCCCAGATGGCCCGGCGTTGGGGGACCCGTCCCTCTGCGACGGGAAAGACCATCTGGGCCGAACAGGACCTGCCCGCGCCCCCGTAGACCCGGCGGCTACATGGCCCGCAGCGCGTCGACCGCGATACGTGCGGCGGTGCCGATGACGGCGTCCGCCGTGGGAAGCGTCGCGGCAGTGCCGGCGGCACGCGTGAAGACGGCCACGGCGTAGCGGCCGCCGTCGGGGTACTCGACGACTCCGACCTCGTTGCGGACGGTGGGCAGGCTGCCGGTCTTGCCCGCCACGTGGACGTCGTCGAAGGGGAAGCCGGATGCCAGGCGGTGCGGCCAGACCTGCAGGCCGAGCACACGGCGCATCGCCGCGCCGTGTGCGGCGGTGCAGGCCTCGTCGCGCCAGACCGCACCGAGGAGGCGGGTCATCTCGCGCGGGGTGCTGCGATTGGTGCGCGCGGGGTCGAGGGCCCTCAGCCGGGCGATGACGAGGGGATCGGCCAGCGCCTGGGCACCACCCGTTCCGGTGTCCTCCCTGATGGTGGCCAGCATGTGGCGGAAGGTGTGGACGGCGTGCGTCCGGGTGAGCCCCAGGCGGGCCGTGGTGGCGTTCACGGCGTCGAGGCCGACCCGCTCCAGGAGGAGGTCGGCGGCGGTGTTGTCGCTGACGGCCATCATCAGGTAGGCGGCGTCGCGCAGGGAGACGCGGACGGGGTCGAGCATGGCGGCGAGACCGGTGGGACCGGCCGTGCGGCCGGCCGACGGGCACTCGATCTGCTCGGTGAGGTCCAGGCGCCCCGCGGCGGCCTGTTCGTGCAGGGCGACGAGCAGGCAGAGCTTGTGCACGCTGGCGGTGACGACCGCGTGGTCGGCGCCCGCGTCGATCTCCGAGCCGGAGTCGATGTCGAGGGCGTGCAGCCGGCCGGTCACGCCGGCCTGGGCGAAGGCCGCTTCGATGCGGCGGCGGGTGGTGGTCGCAGTGGTCACAGCCAGTACTCCGCTGTCGGGCGCAGGTAGAGCGGGGTGGTCGGTGCGGTGGTGCCGGCATCGGCCGCGTCCAGCAGGGCGCGCGTGACCGCTGCGGCGAAGGCGCTGACGGCGGCATCACCCCGGCCACGGGGCCAGGCGGCCGAGTGGCGCCAGGTCAGGGGGGAACCGGCCAGGGGACGCCAGACGACGTCGGGGTCCCGCTCGGCGGCCTGGGTGCTATGAGCGTCCTTCGCGCTGAAGGCGACGGCGTTCGCCGACAGCATCAGGCCGCGGACGAAGCTGGACCCCTGGCCCTGCCGGACCGCGGGTGGGGTGTAGCCGTTGCGGGCGCACGTGGTCAGCATGTCGTCGTGGAGCGCCGGGGCGTCGGCGCGGGGGAAGAGGACCAGGTCGTGTCCGTCGAGGGCGGCGAGCGGGACCGTGTCGAGGTCGGCGGCGGGGATGCCGCGCGGGAGCAGCACGCCCACCTCGCGGCGCAGCACCGGGCCCAGTTCGAGACCGGAGATGTCACAGGGGTGGTGGATGAGCCCGACGTCCAGTTCGTGCGAGGCGAGCCGGACGAGCTGCTGGGCGGTGGACAGCTCGTGCAGTTCGAGTTCCACGCCGGCGTGACGCTGCCGGAAGTCCGCCAGGATCGCGGCGACGGTCCCGCCGGAGATGTCGGGCGGCAGTGCGGCACGCAGCAGCCCGCTCTCCCCGTCCCGGATGCGGCGGGCGGTGGCCATGAGCGCTTCGGAGCGGGTGAGCAGTTCGCGCGCCTCCTCCAGCAGCAGGGTCCCGGCCTTGGTGATCGTCACCTGCCGGCTCGTGCGCTCGAACAGGCGCACTCCCAGCTCGCTCTCCAGCCGCCGGATGCGTTGCGAGAGGGGCGGCTGGGCGATGCCCAGGCGCGCCGCGGCACGACCGAAATGTGACTCTTCTGCAACAGCCACAAAGCATTCGAGGTGCCGGATCAGGTCCATGAACAGCAACGATAGTGCAGTTTAATCAATCCCAGACTGATATGAATCTTGGACATAGGCCCTGCGGCACTGGTCTCCTCACCCCATGAGCGAAGCCGAACGCCCCACTGCCCGCAGACGCCGCAGAACCGGCACGAAGACCCGGACAGCCATTGCAGCGGCCGTGGCACTGACCGTCGTCGCGGGCGGGGCGTACGCCGCCGGACTGGGCCCGTTCGCCCCCGGCCCGCCGGTCCCCGACCCCTCCGCCACGGCCCAGGCGCGGGCCTTCCTGGTCGACTGGGCCGAAGGACGCATGCCGGACGCGGGCGGGCGCACCACCAGCCCCGACCAGGCCAAGGACGTGCTGCGCAACTTCACCTCCGGACTCGGGATCAGCAAACCGCAGCTGACCCCGGCGTCGGCCACGGTCGCGAAGGACGGCGCCGTCCTCGTCCCGTTCACCGCCAAGATGCCCGTCGCCGACCTCGGCACCTGGACCTACGACTCGCAAATCCCCCTGCGCAAGCAGGAAGACGGCTCCTGGAAGGTGGACTGGCAGCTCTCCCTCGTCCACCCGCACCTCAGCGACACGGACAAGTTCCGCCTGGACCGCGAGGGCGGCGACGCCCCCAGGATCACCGACCGCGGGGGAGCCGCACTGTCCAAGGACGCGCACCCCTCCCTGGGGCCCGTGCTCACCCAGATAGCCAAGGCCGCCGGCGCCGGTCCGCGCGGTGCGATCCAGCGCGTCGACCGCGCCACCGGGGACGTCAAGGGCACGGAGATCGCCTTCGGGAAGGAGAACCCCTCCCGCCCGGCGGACAAACCCATCGGTACCACCCTCGACTCCGCCTGGCAGACGGCCGCCGAGAAGGCCCTCGCCGCCAAGGCGGACGGAAAGAACGCCGCGCTGGTCGCCCTGCGGATCGACAACGGCGAGATCCTCGCCGTGGCGAACTCCCCGTCCGGATTCAACCGCGCGGTCTCCGGCACCTACGCACCCGGCTCCACCTGGAAGATCGTCACCACCAGCGCGCTGATGCTCAAGGACGCGGTCAAGCCGCAGGACACCGTGGACTGCCCCAAGTACCTGACCGTCGGCAAGGAGTTCCACAACGTCGAGACGTCCGAACACCGCAACGCCACGTTCCTCCAGGACTTCACCGAGTCGTGCAATACCGCCTTCATCAGCCTGCGCGACAAGCTCGGCGACCCGGAACTGGGCGACATCGCCAAGAAGTACTTCGGCGTCGGCCAGGAATGGCACACCGGCATCCCCTCGTTCGACGGGTCGGTCCCGCCGCCCCGCGACGACACCGAGAAGGCCGCCTCGATGATCGGACAGGGCAGGGTGCTGGCCAACCCGCTGATCATGGCATCCGTCACCGCGACCGCGGTCTCCGGAACGTTCCACCAGCCCACGGTCACGCGCGGGAACAAGGACGCGACCACGACGACTGCACTCCCGCAGCCCGTGGTTAAGCAGCTGCGGGAGATGATGCGCGCCACCGTCACCGACGGCACGGCCAAGGTCCTGGCCGACCTGCCCGGGAACGTCGGGGCGAAGACCGGCACCGCCGAGGTCACCGAGAACGACCCCAACAACGGCTGGATCGTGGCCCATCGCGGCAATGTGGCCATCGCCTGCGTCGTCGAACAGGGCAAGACCGGCGGCGGCTCCGCAGGGCCCGTCGTCCACAGCCTCCTGTCCGCTGTCACCTCCGACCCGTCATGACCCGCTGAACGACCCCGACAGGACAACCATGAACAAGCCGATCCGGCGCATAGCCGTCTTCTCCGGGGTCATGGTGCTGGCCCTGCTCCTGCAGGCCACCTGGGTCCAGTTCGTCAGGGGCGACAGCCTGGCCGGCGATCCGCACAACCGGCGCGCGCAGATGGCCGCCTACGCCCAGCCCCGCGGCAACATCATCGTCGGCGGGGAACCGATCACGGACTCCGTGGCCACGTCGAACTCGGACTTCGCGTACAAGCGCTCCTTCAAGGACGGCCCCATGTACGCGCCGATCACCGGCTATTCCTCCCAGGCCCAGGGCAGCGTCTTCCTGGAGGGCGTCTACAACGACCTGCTCACCGGAAAGGACGAGCGGCTCTTCACCGGGCCCCTCGACATGCTGACGGGCAAGAAGCCGCGCGGCGGCGACATCGTCACCACGATCGACCCGGCGGCGCAGAAAGCCGCCTACAAGGGGCTGACGGACCTGAACGCCAAGGGCGCGGTGGTCGCCCTGGACCCGCGCACCGGCAAGATCCTCGCCATGGCGAGCACGCCGTCCTACGACCCTTCCGGCTTCGCGGGCATGACCAACAAGGAGGGGGAGGAGTTCAAGAAGCTGGACCAGGACAAGGACAAGCCCTTGAGCAACCGGGCGATCCGCGAGACCTACCCGCCCGGATCGACGTTCAAGATCCTCACAGCGGCGGCGGCTCTCGAGAACGGCACCGTCACCGACATCAACGCCTCGTCGGGAGCACCGGCCCCGTACCGGCTTCCGCTCAGCACGACGGAAATCGGCAACGTCGTCCCCAACTCGCAGTGCGACCGCGTCTCGATGAAGACGGGCATGCAGTGGTCGTGCAACAACGTCTTCCTCGACGCAGCACTCAAGACCGGCAAGGACAAGATGCGCGAGACGGCCGAGAAGTTCGGCTTCAACAAAGAGCAGTTCACCCCCGTCCGCACGGCGGCGAGCGCCTATCCCGACAAGCTGGACAAGCCGCAGACCGCACTCACCGGAATGGGCCAGGGCAGCCTGGCCACCACACCGCTGCAGATGGCGATGGTCACCGCCGGGCTGGCGAACAACGGCAAGGTGATGAAGCCCTACATGGTGGACGAACTGCGCGGCGCCGACCTGTCCACGATCGAGAAGACCGAACCCGAGGTGCTGAACCAGGCCGTCTCCGAGAACACTGCGAAGAAGGTGCAGGAGATGATGGAGTACACGGTGACCGACGGCACGGGCGACAAGGTCCGCATCGAGGGCGTCACGGTGGGCGGCAAGCCCGGCACCGCCCAGCACGGCGCGGACGTCCGCGACGAGCGGCCGTACGCCTGGTTCGTCTCCTACGCCAAGCTCCCTGACGGTTCGTCCCCCGTGGCGGTCGCCGTCCTCGTCGACCCCAAGGACATGAACATCTCGCGCTCCGACATCGCCGGCGGCCGGCTGGGGGCGCCGATCGCCAAGGTCGTGATGAAAGCGGTGCTGGACCGGTAAAGCACGGTAAAAGCGGCCTGTACGCTCGGGAATCCCGAACGAGCACACAGGCCGCTTTCGTGCGCGCCGGAAGACAGTCCCGACGGTCCCGGCGTTCTTAAATTTCTCTCAAAACGCTTTGCCACCATTCGGTCATGCGCACATACCGGACCAGCGCCCCGACCTCCGGCGCCTCCCTTTCCGTCGTCATCGGTGCGGGCGGCACCGGGGGACACATATATCCTGGGCTCGCACTCGCCGATGCATTGCGAAAAGCCGTCCCCGATGCGGTGATTTCCTTCGTGGGGACCGAGCGCGGTCTGGAGACCACGCTGATCCCCGCAGCCGGATACCGGCTGCACACCGTCGACATGATCCCCTTCGACCGCTCACTGGGCGCCAAGCGGTACACGCTCCCCGCCGCGCTGCTGAAGTCCGGCGCCCAGTGCCGGACCATCCTGCGTGACCAGGGGGCCCACGTCGCGGTCGGGATGGGCGGATATCCCAGTGCCCCCGTGATCGTCGGGGCCCGCATGGCGGGACTGCCCAGTCTGGTGCACGAGTCCAACGCGGTGCCGGGCCGGGCCAACAAGTTCGCCGCCCGGCTCACCCCGCACATCGCCCTGGCCTTCGACCGCAGCCGCGGCCATCTGGCCGGCGGCGAGCGGGCCGAGACCGTCGGCATGCCCCTGTCCGGACCCCTGGCCGGCCTGGACCGCGCGGTACTGCGGGCGCAGGCCAGAAAGGAGTTGGGCATCCCCGACCGTGCCCGGATGCTGCTGGTCAACGGCGGCAGCCTGGGCGCGGCACGGTTGACGGAGGCTGCCCTCGGGCTGGCGGCCCGCCACCGCACCCGCACCGACCTGCGCATCCTGGTCAAGACGGGACCTGCGGCCCTGGACGAGGCGCGGGCCCGGCTCCTCGCGGAAGGCGGGGACGCCGTCGCCGAGGCGGTCCCGTACCTGGACCGCATGGACCTCGCCTACGCGGCCGCCGACCTGGTGCTGTGCCGGGCCGGTTCGGCCACCGTCGCGGAACTGGCCACCACCGGCATGCCGGCCGTCCTCGTCCCGTACCCCCACGCCCCGGGCGACCACCAGACCCACAACGCCCGCGTGCTCTCCGACGCCGGCGCAGCCCTTCTGCTGCCCGACGCACAGACCAGCGCCGAGAGCCTGGACGCGCTCGTCACCCCGCTGCTCGACAACCCCGCCCGGCTGCACGCCATGAGCCGCGCCGCCGACCCCGGCACTCACGCACAGGCCGCCGACCTGCTGGCCGCCAAGGTCATCGCCCTCGCCGGCACCCCCCGGCCCGCCGGCACCACCAACCCGTTCCAGGAGTCCGCATGAACACCCAGACCGCGAAGACGCACACCACTTGGAAGGGCCGCACGGTCCTGGTCACCGGCGCCGAAGGCTTCATCGGCTCCACCCTCGTCGACCTGCTCGTCGAACAGGGCGCAACCGTCCGCGCGTTCGTCCACTACAAGCCGTACGCCGAAAAGGGCCACCTCGCCCACCACCTGGACCCCGCCGGCCCCGTCGAGATGATGGCGGGCGACGTCCGCGACGCGGGCCGCGTGATGGACGCCGTGGCCGGCTGCGACACCGTCTTCCACCTCGCCGCCCTGATCGGCATCCCCTACAGCTACGACTCGCCCGGCGCCTACGTCCAGACCAACGTCGTCGGCACCGAGAACATCGCCGAAGCCTGCCGCCGCCACTCGGTGCGCAGCCTCGTGCACACCTCCACCAGCGAGGTCTACGGCACCGCCCTGACCGCCCCCATCAGCGAGGACCACCCCCTCCAGCCCCAGTCCCCCTACTCCGCCTCGAAGATCGGCGCGGACATGATGGCACTCTCCCACTGGCACGCCTTCGAACTGCCCGTCACCGTCGTACGGCCCTTCAACACCTACGGCCCCCGCCAGTCGGCCCGCGCTGTCATCCCGACCATCCTCGCCCAACTCCACTCCGGCGCACGCGAGATCAAGCTCGGCTCGCTGACGCCCACGCGGGACTTCACCTACGTCACCGACACGGCAGCGGGCTTCATGGCGATGGCCGACTGCGACCGCGCCCTCGGCGAAGTGGTCAACCTGGGCACCGGACGCGAGATCGCCATCGGTGACCTCGCCCAGGCCCTCATCACCGCCTCCGGACAGGAGGCCGAGGTCGTCGTGGACCCGGCACGGCTGCGGCCCGCAGGCAGCGAAGTACAGCGACTGCTCTCCGACAACTCCCGAGCCCGTGAGTGGGCGGGCTGGGAACCGCAGATGTCTCTGGAGGACGGCCTGAAGCACACCTCGGCCTGGGTCGCGGAGCACCTCCACCTGTTCACACCCCAGAACTACCAGGTCTGAGCGGGCAAGGAAAAGGGGGCCGCCGGCAAGCCGGCGGCCCCCTTCGGTATTCCGCTAACCGACGGGAGCCTCATTGAGTGCGCTCTTGGGGAACTTCTCGTCGATCTGCTCCTGGGTGCAGTCCGGCACCTTCTTCCCCATGGAGTCCGCGTAGTACGCGGTGATCCAGCCCGCGTACTTCGAGTCCAGCTTGTACCAGACGTCGGTGCCGTTGCCCTCGTGATCGTCGTCTATGAACTCCCCCTTGGCCTTGCAGAGGAGACCCACCTTGAGACCGGGGGAGAGGAAGGCTGTCCGCTCGTATTCCCCGCTGGGAGCGCTGCGAACCGTGAGCTGTGCGTTCTGGGTCGTCACCTTCGCGTACAGCGGAAGGCCCGGGGCTGCCAGCGCCGGAGATGCGCCGACAAATCCGATACCCAGCGCAAGAAACGAGGCACAGCCGACGATCTTCAAGTTCCGCTTCACTGTATTCTCCTTCTTCTTTGTGGATGCGCTTCGATGGGCAAAAGGCTTCACCTTCTGCACTTGATCAAGAGTAGTAATCCAGAAAAGTGCGAGCTATCGGCGAACAATGACAGTCCGATGGACTTCCGCTGATTTCTGCAGCACGGTCGTTGATCAACGCAGTCAACTCCGGAATGCATGCAGACGGATGCGCCCAAGTCCGGGCTCTACGCACGCCGTTGGACCCATGTGGCGAGGGAGGACAACGCCATGCAGAGCAGTACGTAGATGGAGCCGAAGACGATGACCATGGGGATGAAGGCGTAGACGCCGTTCACCGGAGGTGTCTGCTGTGCGAAGGACTTGCCGACGAACAGCAGCTCCTCGTAGAGGATGATGAAGCCGAGCGAGGTGTCCTTGAGGGTGACGACGAGCTGGCTGATGATCGAGGGCAGCATGGTGCGCACGGCCTGGGGGACGAGCACGGTGGTCATGGTCTGGGTCTTGCGCAGTCCGAGGGCGGCGGCGGCTTCGCTCTGGCCCCTGGGCACGGCGTTGATGCCGGAGCGGAAGATCTCGGCCTGTACCGAGCCGTTGTAGAGCGTGAGGCCGATGACCAGCGCCCACATCGACGTGGACGTGAAGACGGCTGCGTACAGCAGGAAGATCATGATGAGCAGCGGCATCGAGCGGAAGAATTCCACGACTGCTGTAGCCGCCCAGCGTACGGGTTTGTGGTCGGAGAGCCGGGCGGTGGCCAGTACCGCACCCAGGGCGAGGGAGAGGACGGCGGCGATGGCGAAGGTCTTGAGCGTGGTGAGCAGGCCGTCGACGATCCGCTGCTGGGTGTCGGCGTACTCGTAGGCGCTCCACAGCCCGGCCTGGAACTGTCCTGTGGCGTCGAGGCGGTGGACGATGAAGACGGCCAGACCGAGGAGGACCACGACGGCGACGGCGCCGAGGACCCGGTTGCGTGCCCGTGCCCTCGGCCCGGGGGTGTCGTAGAGGACGCTGGTGCTCATCGGGCCACCGCCAGACGGTTCTCCAGCAGCCGGAACAGGCCGCTGATGGTGAACGTGATGATGATGTAGCAGAGCGCGATCCACGCGAAGATCACGTAAATGTTGTAGCCCGCCGCGGCGTTGAGCGTCTTCTGTACGGAGCCGAGTTCGGCCACGTTGAAGCCTGACGCGATGGCGGTGTTCTTGGCGAGGGCGATCAGCAGGCTGCCGATGGGGGGTACTGCGGTGCGGGTGGCCTGGGGCAGCACGATCTGTGTCAGTGTCTGCCTGAACGTCATGCCGATCGAGCGGGCGGCCTCTGCCTGGCCGACCGGTACCGCATTGATACCGGAGCGTACGGCTTCGCAGATGAAGGCCGAGGTGTAGCACCCCAGGGCCAGCACGGCCAGCCAGAAGGAGTCCCAGCCCTTCAGGCCCAGTGCCGGCAGCCCCAGGGTGACCGCGAGGAAGAGCAGCACCAGCGGGGTGTTGCGCAGCAATGTCACCCACGCCGTGCCGAACGCCCGCAGCGCGGGCACCGGAGAGACACGGAACGCCGCGACGAGGGTGCCCAGCACCAGGGCCAGCAGCGCGCTGAGCGCCGTCAGTTCGACGGTGCCGAGAAACCCTTCGCGGAACATCGCGAAGTTGTCCGACAGAACATTCACATCAAAACTCCGGAAAACATCCGATGGGCGGCGGACCGTGCGGGATCAGTACCGGTCGATCGCAGGCGGCGTCGGGGCAGCGGCACCGGACAGGCCCAAGGTGGCGTCGTAGGCCTTCTTCCAGTCGCCGTTCTTCACGTGCGCCTCGAGAGCGTTGTTGACCGCTTCCCGCAGTGCCTTGTCGTCCTTTTTCAGACCGATTCCGTACGGCTCCTCGGAGAAGGGCTTGCCGACGACCTTCAGCGCGCCCTTGTTCTCGGCTGCGTAGCCCTTGAGGATCGAGTCGTCGGTGGTGACCGCGTCCACCGTGCCGTTGACGAGGTCCTGGACGCACAGCTGGTAGCCCTGCTGCGCCTTGGCCTCGGCCACGTCGTACTTGGAGTCCTTGATCCGCTCGAGCGCAGTGGATCCCGTGACCGAGCAGACCTTCTTGCCCTTGAGGTCCTCCGGCCCCTTGATGGAGCTGTCGGCCTTCACCAGCAGGTCCTGGCCGGCGACGTAGTACGGGCCACCGAAGCCGACCTGCTTCTTGCGCTCGTCGTTGATCGTGTACGTACCGACATAGAGATCGATGCCGCCGCTGGCGAGCTGTGTCTCCCGGGCCTCCGAGGGCACCGTCTTGAAGACGATGTGCTCCTCGTCGAAGCCGAGTTCGGCCGCGATCATCCGGGCGATCTCCACGTCGAAGCCCGAGCGCTTCTTGGTGCCCGGATTCTCGAAACCGAGGCCGGGCTGGTCGGCCTTGGTGCCGATCGTGATCTTCTTGCCTCTGATCTTGTCGAAGACCGGCGAATCCTTGATATCGGCTGCGGTGTTCACCGTGTACTTCGGCGCCTCGGGGGTGGGGGAGCCGCCGCCGGCGCTGTCGGACTGATCGCCGGGGTTGCCCGACTTGCCGCAGGCGGTCGCCGTCACGGCAAGTGTCAGCGTCACAGCAGTCGTTGCGACAACATTGCGAATCTTCATGAGATGCCCTTCATGGCTCAACGGTGATGCGGGGTGGCAGATGCGGCGGCGAGGAACCGAGGGAAGACGGCTCTTGACGTCAGTGGTGGAGGATCTTCGACAGGAAGTCCTTGGCCCGGTCGCTGCGGGGGTTGCTGAAGAACTGGTCCGGTCGTGCTTCCTCGACGATGCGGCCGTCGGCCATGAAGACCACCCGGTGTGCGGCGGAGCGGGCGAAGCCCATCTCGTGGGTGACGACGACCATGGTCATGCCGTCCCGGGCGAGCTGCTGCATGACCTCCAGGACCTCGTTGATCATCTCCGGGTCCAGGGCCGAGGTCGGCTCGTCGAAGAGCATCACCTTGGGGCCCATCGCGAGCGCCCGGGCGATGGCCACGCGCTGCTGCTGACCGCCGGACAGCTGTGCGGGGTACTTGTCCGCCTGGCCGCCCACACCCACCCGCTCCAGCAGGGTGCGGGCGGTGGCCTCGGCCTCCTTGCGGTCCTTCCTGCGGACCTTGGTCTGCCCCAGCACCACGTTCTCCAGAACGGTTTTGTGGGCGAAGAGGTTGAAGGACTGGAAGACCATCCCCACGTCCGCCCGCAGCCGCGCCAGCTCCCTGCCCTCCTGGGGCAGCGGACGGCCGTCGATCGTGATGGAGCCCGAGTCCGTGGTCTCCAGCCGGTTGACCGTCCGGCACAGCGTCGACTTGCCCGACCCCGACGGGCCGATGACGACCACGACCTCACCGCGCGCGATGGTCAGATCGATGTCCTGGAGCACGTGCAGCGCGCCGAAGTGTTTGTTGACCTTGTTCAGGACGACCAGTGCATCCGCGGCGGGCCGGCCGGAATCGGGTCGATACGTTGGGATTTCTGGCGGCTGCAGGTGCTCTGGCATATGGACTCCCGTCCCTGTCTTCTCAGGCGCTTGCACCTCGTGAACCGATAGGTGTTCACAAGGAATCTTTGGTCATGCGGGGATGCGACCCGGTAGCTTTGGGGAGGGGATTCACACGACACGCTTCAATGAGGCCGTCACGGAATTCTTCCGGCTTCCTGACCGACGTGGGAACGGCGTTGAGCACATCCGTATCGACCGATCCCTCACGTTGCCGACCAGCAGGAAGAACCTGTCCGGGCGTCAAGAGCGCGGGGGTGCTTCATGAGAACACCCGTCCTTATGGCGGGTCAATAGGCCGGCTCAAGAAAATCCTGTATATCGGCTGCAGTGTGTTCTGTTCCAGGGCTTCGGAAAAGCTTCGGAAAACGCGAACCCCGCTCCGGAAAACCGGGATCGCTCACGATGGCAGGGATGGCTTTTCCGGTGTCGAGAGCCAGGCTGTGAACAGGTTCCTCAGGCTCCGGCCGGAGGTCAGTTCGGCGAGGCGGATGAAGTCTTCGGTGCTCGCATTGCCGTAGCGGTGCTGCCTTGTCCACAGCGGCAGCAGCCGGAAGAAGGCTCGGTCGCCGATTCGTTCGCGGAGTACCTGCAGGGTCATCGCGCCGCGCTGGTAGATGGACCGGGAAAACATGGTGTCGCGCTGAGGATCGGCGATGTTGATCCTCCAGAGGGGATCTCCGGCCTCGTGGGCGTTGTAGGCGTCGCGGAAGAACTGATGGGCGGTGTACCGGCCTTTGTGCTCGTCCCAGAGCCACTCGGCGTAAGTGGCGAATCCTTCGTTGAGCCAGATGTCCTTCCACTGGCGAACCGAGACGGAGTTGCCGAACCACTGGTGGGCGACTTCGTGGACGATGGTCGACTCCGACCGTACAGCTGAGTAGCTGGGCTTGGTCTGGGTCTCCAGGGAGAAGTGTGCATCCGGCATGTCGTCGACGATGGCTCCGGTCTCTTCGAAGGGGTACGGGCCCAGGACACGGGAGCAGTAGTCGGTGGCTTCGGCAGTGACGTCGTAGACATCGACGCCGCCCGTGGCCAGCGCTGGGTTCATCGCGACGTAGAGGGGGACACCGCCGGGGGTCGTGCCGGTTCTCACGGCAAGTTTCCCCAGGGCGATCGTGGCGAGGTAGGGAGCCATCGGACGGCTCTCCCGCCAATGGGTGACGGTGGTGTTCGCATGTGTCTCGGTGCCGAGAAGCCGGCCGTTGGAGACGGCGGTAAGGCCCTTGGGAGCCGTGATCCGGATGTCGAAGGTGGCTTTGCCGGACGGGTGGTCGCTGGAGGGGAACCACGTGGAGGCGCCGTTGGGTTCGCCGCCGACGAAGACGCCGTCCTTGGTTCTCATCCAGCCGTACGCGGAGCCGAAGAAGATGGGGCCGCGCAGCGGTTGGGGTATGCCGCCGTACGTGACGGTGGTTGTGAAGCGGTGCCCCTTGGCCAGGGGATGCCGGGGGCGTATGCGTATCTCGTCGCCGTCGTGGGTGAAGGCGGCGCGTCGGCCGTCCACCTCGACTGAGGCAACCGTCAGTTGCTGGAGGTCGAGGTCGAAAGAGGAGAGGTCTTGTGTGGCCTGCGCGGTCACGGTCGTACGCCCGGAGAGGCGGCCGTTCTGCGGCGTGTAGGCGACATCCAGGTCGTAGTGCAGAGCGTCGAAGCCGCCGTTGCCGAGGCGGGGGAAATAGGGGTCGCCGACGCCCACGGCGCCGGGGGAGGGGGGAGGCGAGGCGGGTGCACTCGCGATCACCCAGACGTACACCGCCGTCGTGGAGGCGGCTGCCGCGGTGGCCAGGGCAACCAGCCTGGACCGGACCGGTCGGTGCCGGATCAATCGGGAGAGCGCCATGGCCGTCCCTTCGGACATGAGGGCCCAGGGTGGCGAGCCTCGCCGGCTCTGCATCATCTCGTCATGCGCACGCCATTGTCGTGTGGTTGTGGACCAGGAGTCAGCCTTCCACAGGTGACACTTGGGCGCACCTCGGCCGCCCGCCGGACATTGTTCTGGGAATCGTGAAGGAACGTGAATGCAAGCGAAGCCGGCAGGCCGGGTGTAACCGAACGCTCATAGTGCGCGCAATGTCCTGTCACTCGCCTTGCATATGGTGAAAGCCAATCGGAGCTCACCCCGGATTCCGTTTGGTCGGCAGGGTCGGATCGTGAGAGGTGGTCAATGGCGAAACACGCCGGACGGCGTGTCGGTGAGGCCGGACATGGCAAGAGGAAAAGGCGCCGCAGGCGCCG
Source organism: Streptomyces sp. AM25 (assembly GCF_058146165.1). Classification (NCBI taxonomy): domain Bacteria; kingdom Bacillati; phylum Actinomycetota; class Actinomycetes; order Kitasatosporales; family Streptomycetaceae; genus Streptomyces; species Streptomyces sp. AM25. The sequence continues at coordinate 46,581 of NZ_JBKIWN010000009.1, forward strand.
CCGTTTCCGTGCTCTCCCGGTTCTCAGGGTCGCGGCCGTGGGTGTTGTGGTCCTTGCGGCATGGAGGGGCCTCGGCTGGTACGGAGAACAGCAGTCGGAGGCCTGGCCTGGCGACCTTGGTGCGGGCTCGGCGAGTTCACCCGAAACTCCCGCGCCCTCGCCGCCCGCGTCTCCGTCCGCGACTCCGGAGATCCCCGTGCCCGCCGAGGGCAGCGGGACCTTCCGCACGGCCCGGGTCGGCGCGGAGCCCGTGGGAAAGGGCACGGTCCGCCGGTACAAGGTCGAGGTCGAGGAGGGCATTCAGTTGTCCGCCCCGGACGCGGCCAAGGAGATCGCCGGCGTCCTCGCCGATCCGCGCGGCTGGACCAGGGACGGGGTCAACGCCTTCCAGCTCGTCTCCTCGGGGGACGCCGACTTCGTCGTGAAGATCGCCACGCCGGGCACCGTGGACCGCATCTGCGGTGAGGCGGGCCTCAAGACCAAGGGTGAGGTGAACTGCAACGTCGGTTCGACCGTCGTCGTCAACCTCAAGCGCTGGGTGCACGGTTCGGACAAGTTCCCCGGACCGATCGGGGAGTACCGTGCGCTGATCGTCAATCATGAGGTGGGGCACCGGCTGGGTCACGGTCACGAGACCTGCCCGGGGCCGGGAAAGCCCGCTCCCGCGATGATGCAGCAGATAGACGGCCTCAAGGGCTGCGTCGCCAACGCCTGGCCGTACGACAAGGGCGGTTCGTACCTCGGCGGCCCGGCCGTTCCATGAACTGCCGTGAGAGTGCACGGACTTCGCCGGACGGGCGGACACGGTACATCCGGTGGATGGGAAGCGTTCACTTCGACGTCACAGAACATCCGCAAGGTCCCCATTACTGCAACTCGGTGCAGATTTTTCCGAATCAACCCGATGGGGCCTCATGTCCAGTAGTCCTTCCCGCCGTACCGTCCTCGCCGTCACCGCTGCCTCCGCCGCAGCCGCGGCAACTGCCGTACCCTTCGCAGGTGTCGCCCACGCCGATCCCGCTCCGGGCAGGGGCAATGGGCGGAACAAGGTGCTCGTCGTCGGCATGGACGGCCTGTGCCATGACCGGCTCGGCCGCGCCTCGACGCCGCACATCGACTCCCTCGCCGCCGACGGGACGTTCGGCACCAGCCTGCTGTACGCCCGGCCGATGGCCAGGACGGACTCGGGGCCCGGCTGGTCGACCATCTCCTGCGGCGTCTGGCCCGACAAGCACCGGGTGACCGACAACGATTTCGGGGGCGACTACGACACCTACCCGTCCTTCATGAAGCGCATCGCCGAAGTGCGTCCCAAGCTGTCGACGTACGCCGGGGTCTCGTGGACGCCGCTCGCCACCGAGGGAACCTTCGACGGCGCCGGCGAGATCTACGCTCCCTCCGGGGCGACCCTGGAGAAGGACCGGTTGGTCACCCGCCGCACCGTCCAGTTGTTGAAGGAGCAGGACCCCGACGTCATGTTCGTCCACCTCGACAACACCGACTCGGTGGCGCACAGCCACGGTGTCGACGGTCCGCACTACGCCGAAGCCATGGCCACCGCCGACGGCCTGCTCGGCGAGATGCTGCTGGCCATCGCCTCCCGCCACGACCGGAAGCGCTGGACCGTGATCGTCACCACCGACCACGGGCACGTGCCCGCAGGCGGTCACGGCGGCAGTTCCATCGCCGAACGTTCCACGTTCGTCCTGGCCAAGGGGCCGGGCATCCCCGCCGGCGCGCGTCCGCACGACACACGTCTTGTCGACGTCGCCGCCACCGTCCTCCACCAGCTCGGCGTCACCCCGCGTCCCGGATGGAAGCTGGACGGCAAGCCGCTCCAGCAGCGCGCCGCCGACGACTTCGAGGCGCTGTACGCCCGCCTGCAGCAGCGCGAGGACGAAGTAGGCATTCCCGAGGACGTGCGGGGCTGGACGCATACCGCACCCGCCGGGTGGTCGGTGATCAACACCTCGATGGGCGGGGGAGGAACCACCGAATGGCGCGGCTGGTCCTTCGCCACCGACGAGTTCTGGAGTGCCACCCGCCGGGACGAGCAGCGTGAGCTGAACGTCCGCGCCCGCGGCGTCTTCGCCGCCGCCGACGCCGCTCGCTGGGCCTCCCGCCCGCACTCCGGCCCCTTCGAGTCCACGCTGGTGACCCCGGCGCATCAGGTGCGTGGGAAGAACGAGGTGCGCCTCGAGCACACTTCGCTCTACCGGCACGTCGACGGTCAACGCGCCGAGATACTCGCCTCCTTCGACGGCCGGACGCCCATGGTGGTCGACACGCTCACCACCGATCTCCCCTCCACGGCAGCCTCGGTGACCGTTCCCGTGCCGGCGAAGGCCTCGACGGTCAGCTTCCGTTTCCGCTTCGGCGGAGACCGCGGCTGGTTCTGGACGATCGACGCGGTCAAGGTCACTGCGTCATGACATGTACCGATTTATTTATAACGAAAAGGTAACGGGTCTAGTCCCGCATTGCAGGTCTGTTCATCTCCCTGTCGCTTGACATCAGGCTCCCAGTCACTTTGCCACCTGAACGTCATGGCCATGAGAGTCATCGTCGTGGGAGCCGGAGTGCTGGGAACCATGCACGCCTGGCAAGCAGTGCAGCGGGGCCACGAAGTGGTCCACATCGAGCGCGAGACCGAGGCGCGGGGCGCCTCGGTCCGCAACTTCGGACTGATCTGGGTGAGCGGGCGCGCGGACGGTGAGGAACTGGCGACCGCCCTGCGCGCCCGCGAACTCTGGGAGGACATCGGGGTCCGCGTCCCCGGACTGGGCTTCCGGCCCAGCGGATCCCTCACCGTCGTCAAGAACGAGGCCGAATGGGCCGTCGCCGAGGCTGCCGCCGGCCGCCCCGGCGCCGACGACCGCGGCTGGGAACTGCTGGACGCGGCCGAGGCCCGTGAACTGAACCCCGCGCTGCGCGGCGACTTCCTCGGTGCGCTGTGGTGCGAGCAGGACGCCGCAGTCGAGCCGCGGACCGCTCAACGCGAGCTGAAAAAGGCGCTGTTGCAGTCCGGCCGCTACACCTGGCTCGGCGGACGCGAGGTCCGCGACGTGGTGGGCGAGAGCGCCGTACGCGACGACCATGGCGAGGTCCACCGCGGCGACGCCGTGGTGCTGTGCACCGGCGCCTGGCTCGGGGGACTGGTCCGCGAGCTGGTCCCGGACCTGCCGGTGCGGCGCGTCCGCCTGCAGATGATGCAGACCGAACCGCTCGGCGAGGTTCTGCCCACCGCCGTGGCCGACGCCGACAGCTTCCGCTACTACCCCGCCTACGCGGGTGACGCCCTGACCGCCCTGGCCGCGGCACAGCCGCAGACGCCGACGGCCGCCGAGCACAAGATGCAGCTGCTGATGGTGCAGCGCGCCGACGGCTCTCTGACCGTCGGCGACACCCACGCCTACGAGACGCCCTTCGACTTCGACGTCACCGAGGAGCCCTACCGGCACCTGCAGGACGTCGTCGCATCGATCCTCGGCCGACCGCTGCCCAGGATCCGCCGACGGTGGGCAGGAGTGTACGCACAGTGCACCGACACCTCCCGCGTCGTCCACCGCCAGCAGGCCCGCGAGGGCGTCTGGCTGGTCACCGGGCCCGGCGGGCGCGGCATGACCTGTTCCCCGGCGATAGCCGAGACCACTGCGAACGAACTGGGATGGTGAGCGAGTTGAACGAGCGGATCTCCTTGGTGGTGCTGGACATGGCGGGCACCACGGTCGCCGACGACGGCCTGGTGGAACAGGCATTCAGCGCAGCGGCCCAGCGTCTGGGCGTCGAACCGGGCACCGCCGGTCACGCGGAGAAGCTGGACTACGTCCGCGCCACCATGGGCGAGTCCAAGATCTCGGTCTTCCGCTACCTCTTCGACGACGAGGCACAGGCCCAGCGGGCCAACACCGCCTTCGAGGATGCCTACGGGGAACTGGTCGACGCCGGCCGCATCGCCCCCGTACCGGGAGCCCGCGAGACCATCGAGACCCTGCGCGACACCGGGCACACGGTCGTGCTGACCACCGGCTTCGCACGCGTCACCCAGGACGCGATCCTGGACGCGCTCGGCTGGCGCGACCTGGCCGACCTGACCCTCTGCCCGGCCGACGCCGGCGGCCGCGGACGCCCCTACCCCGACATGGTCCTCGCCGCGCTGCTGCGCACCGGGGCCGCGGACTCCGTCCGGCAGATCGCCACCGCCGGCGACACCTCCTACGACATGCTCTCCGGCACCCGCGCGGGCGCCGGCGTCGTGGCCGGGGTGCTCACCGGCGCACACACCGCACGGACGTTGAACAACTCCGGCGCCACGCACGTCCTCGACTCCGTCGCGGAGCTGCCCGCGCTGCTGGCAAGGGGAGTGACGTGACCGCCGCGCGGGGAGCGGGAGTCCGCTTCGAGGGCGTAACCGTTGCCTACGGAGACAACGTTGTCCTGGACGCCTTCGACCTGACCGTCGAACCGGGCGAGGTGATGGCCCTGCTCGGGCCGTCCGGCTCCGGCAAGACCACGGCACTGCGGGCGGTCGCCGGATTCGTCCAGCCCACCGCAGGACGCGTGCTGATCGGCGGCCGCAACGTCACCGGACTGCCGCCGTTCCGGCGCGGCATCGGCATGGTCGTCCAGCAGTACGCGCTCTTCCCGCACCTCAGGGTCGTCGACAACGTCGCCTTCGGGCTGCGGGCCCAGAAGGTGCCACGCGCGAAGATTGCCGGACGGGTGGCCGAGGCCCTGGACATGACCGGCATGGCCGACTACGCCCAGCGCTACCCGCGCGAGCTCTCCGGAGGCCAGCAGCAGCGCGTCGCCATCGCCCGCGCACTCGCCATCCGCCCGCAGGTGCTCCTCCTGGACGAGCCGCTGTCCGCCCTCGACGCCCAGCTGCGCTCGGGCATGCTCGCCGAACTCGCCCGGCTGCACCGCGAGTTGCCGGACGTGTCCATGATCTACGTCACCCACGACCAGGTCGAGGCCCTGACGCTGGCGGACCGCATCGCCGTCATGGACAAGGCGCGGCTCCAGGACTGCGGGACACCGCAGGAGCTCTACCGCCGTCCGCGCACCGAGTTCACCGCGTCCTTCGTGGGCAACGCCAACCTCCTTCCGGTGACGGTGGGTTCGGCGGACAGTGTGGACTTCTCCGGCACGCGGCTCTCGGCCACCGTGAACGGGGCTGCATCCGGGGCGCAGGCCACCTTGTGCATACGCCCTCACCTCATCGGTCTCGGGGACGGCCCCAACGCCCTGCGCGGCACGGTCGCCGAGGTCCAGTGGCGCGGCTCCACCCACCGCCTCCACGTGGACGTGGCCGGGCAGCAGATCAAGGCGGACGTGCGCGAACTGCGCGAGACGCCCGCGCCCGGCGACGAGGTGACGCTGACCTTCGCCCCCGAGGACGCCGTCCTGATCGGCGCAGGGGTGGCCCATGGCTAGGGCGTGCCCCAGGGCGGCACGCCTGCCCGCAGCCGTGTGGGCGCTGCCGCCCGTCGCGGCACTGGGACTGGTCTTCCTCTACCCCCTTGCGCTGGTCGTCCAGCAGTCCTTCACCACCGAGGCGGGAGAGACCTCCCTCCAGCCCTACGCCAAGGTCTTCGCCTCGGCCGCGTTCAGGGATGCGCTGGGGACGACGGTGTGGCTGGCCGTGGGATCCACCGTCGGCTGTCTGGTGCTCGGCTTCGTCCTCGCACTGATCGTCGCCTTCGTGCCGTTCCCCGGCAGCAAGGCGGTCGCGAAGTTCATCGACGTCTTCCTCTCCTTTCCCTCCTTCCTGATCACTCTCGCCCTGCTGTTCGTCTACGGCACCGTCGGCATGGCCAACGGACTGTGGACCGACGCCACGGGCGCCGCGACCGGACCCTTCCAGTTCCTCAACACGCCCTGGGGCGTTCTGCTCGCCGAGATCACGTACTTCACCCCGTTCGTGATGCGGCCCCTGCTCGCCGCCTTCTCCCAGATGGAGACGGCGCAGCTGGAAGCGGCGTCCTCGCTCGGTGCCCGCCCTGCGCGGATCATCCGCCAGGTGATCCTGCCCGAGGCGCTGCCGGCCCTGGCGGCAGGCGGAAGCCTGGTCCTCGTCCTGTGTCTCAACGAGTTCGGCATCGTGCTGTTCACCGGCGCCAAGGGCGTCACCACGCTGCCGGTGCTCGTCTACAGCAAGGCGATCCTCGAATCCGACTACACCGCCGCCTGTGTCGTGGCCGTGGTCAACATCGCGATCTCCGTGGGCCTCTACAGCCTGTACCGGGGGGTGAGCCGACGTGCTGGTGCATAGCCGAACGGGCCGCTGGGCCTCCTGGGCCGTCTTCTTCGGCCTCTTCCTGCCCGTCTTCGCGCTTCCGCTGGCGGTCGTCGCCGCGGCGTCCTTCGCCACGAACTGGTCCGGCGCCCTCCCCTCGGGGCCGACCCTGGACAACTACGCCGCCGCCACCCGCGGGGAGTCGCTGCAGGCGCTGATCACCAGCCTGGTCACGGCGGTCGGCGCGAGCCTGCTGGCGCTGACCGCGGGGACGTGGTCCGCCCTGGCCGCGGCGGCACTGGGGAAACGTGGCCGGAGCCTGCTGAACACGCTGTTCATGCTGCCGGTCGCCGTACCGTCGGTGGCCGTCGGGCTCGCGCTGCTGGTCGCGTTCAGCAAGCCGCCGATCCTGCTCAACGGCACGTCGTGGATCGTGATCATCGCCCACACGGTGCTGGTCACGGCCTTCGCCCACCAGTCGGTCTCGGCCGCCGTCCGTCGGCTGGACCCGGCCTACGAGCAGGCCGCCGCCAGCCTCGGCGCCCGCCCCGGCTACGTCCTGTGGCGCGTCAGGATCCCCCTGTTGCTGCCCTCGCTCAAGGCGGCTGCAGGCCTGTGCTTCGCCCTGTCCATGGGCGAGTTGAGCGCCACGATGATGCTCTACCCGCCGGGGTGGGTTCCCCTCCCGGTCCAGATCTTCACGGCCACCGACCGGGGATCCCTGTTCGCCGGGTCCGCCCTCGCGGTCGTGTTGCTGACGACGACGCTCCTGGTGCTGCTCGCCGTCTCCCGCATCCGCACCAGAGCCACCTACCGATGACCGGCCCCCGCACCTCCCCTTCGCACAGCAGGAGAACGAACGTCATGCAGCGTTACCTCAAGCCCGCCCTCGCCGTCACCGGCAGCCTCGCCCTCGTCAGCACTCTCGCCGCCTGCGGTGGCGGCTCCTCGTCCGGTTCCGGTGCGAAGACCGTCACGGTCTACAGCGCGGACGGCCTCAAGGGCGAGAAGGGTGACGGCTTCTACGACAAGGTCTTCAAGGACTTCGAGAAGAAGACCGGCATCAAGGTCGAGTACGTGGAAGGCGGTTCGGGAGAAATAGTCCAGCGCGCCGACCGCGAGAAGACCAATACGCAGGCCGACGTGATGGTCACCCTGCCGCCCTTCATCCAGCAGGCCGACGGCAAGGGCCTGCTGGACAAGTACACGCCCGAGAACGCCGACAAGGTGGACGCATCCGACAAGGCCTCCGACGGCAGCTGGACGTCGGTCGTCAACAACTACTTCGGCTTCATCTACAACAAGAAGGAACTGTCCGAGCCTCCCAAGACGTGGGAGGACCTGCTGGACAAGAAGTTCAAGGGCAAGCTGCAGTACTCCACGCCGGGCATCGCCGGCGACGGCACGGCCGTGCTCATCAAGGCGATGCACGACTTCGGCGGCAAGGAGAAGGCCATGGAGTACCTGAAGAAGCTCCAGGCGAACAACGTCGGCCCCTCCTCCTCGACCAGCAAGCTCGCGCCCAAGACCGACAAGGGCGAACTGCTGGTCGCCAACGGCGACGTCCAGATGAACTTCGCCCAGTCCAAGTCCATGCCCAACCTCGGCATCTGGTTCCCGGCCAAGGACGGCGGCAAGCCCACCTCGTTCGCCCTGCCGTACGCGGCCGGGCTGGTCAAGGGCGCCCCGCACAGCGAGAACGGCAAGAAGCTCCTGGACTTCCTGCTCAGCGAGGAGGTGCAGAAGCAGGCCAGCGAGATCGGAGGCGGCTTCCCGTCCCGTACGGACGTGAAGCCGACCGACGAGAACGCCACCAAGCTCGCCGAGATCATGAAGGGCGTGGAGATCTTCACTCCCGACTGGGCGGACATCGACAAGAACCTCAGCGGCTACATCGACGCGTGGAAGGCGGCGACCGGCGGCTGACACAGCGGGACAGCCCGGTGCCCCTAAGACGGGCACCGGGCTTCAGCCGCTCCCGGCCCCCGTGCGTCGAGGGCCGCGGAGGGGCAGAGAGGCCGACAGCTTCCGCCACGGCACCGTTGTGAGCCGACGGGGGAGTCGGACCACGGAGGAGTGTGACCGAGATGCGCGTCAAAGGGGCAACGAGATGATCTTGAGCGTTTAGGTCGTCTGCTCGTCGTGCTTCTTGGTGGCGCGGGTGGAGATCTTCTCCGAGAAGACCCGGGTGCCCCCGGCCTCGCCGAGCGAGTCGAGCTGTGCGTCCAGGGACCGTCGGGCGGTCGAGGCGCGGGCGTAGCCGAGGCGGACGTGTCCGACCGGTTCGGCGCCGGCGCGCACGGGCCGGGGTAGTTCGGTCCACGCCGAGCCCGGCTTGCGTACGGCGGGAGTCGGCACGCTCAGGGCCTTGGCGAGTTGGGGCACGAGGCGGAAGCGGGCGGTGTGGTACTGGATCGCCACCCTGCCCTTCCCGGTCCGACACGGGGAGCCTGCCGGGGCGGCGCAGGTGGACATCGGGCAGTCGTGTGATTCCACACGCTTGAAGTCGTCGGTCACGACCCCGGACTGGTCCATGAGGATGTTTCAGATGCCCAGTTGTTTGCAACAACTCATGAAACATGATCGCCGCAGGTGGACGACCGCCCGGCCGGGTGTTTCATGAGCGACCGCCCAATGCCACGAAGTTAAGGATCACTGGGCCGTGTCCATCGCTGGTTGGGGTGTGATCCGGTAGGTGCCGGGGACGACCTTGATGAGTCGGCCCCGGCTGGCCCAGGCAGACATCTGGACGTAGAAGCTATGCAGCTTCTTCTTGCCGGTGATGCCGAGCGCGGCTGCGAGGTCTTCGGCACGTCGTGCGTGTTCAGGGGCCTGCAGCAGGATGGCCTGCACGATCTGCCAGCGAGTGCCCGTGGATGCCGTGTGTGCGGCCTGAACTGGGGATTTCGATACGGCAGACCGCCGACCAGGGGTGAGGTCCTGCGGTTTTCTGTCCGGCCTGGACGGTGGCTCATGGACGGTCACCTCGACGGTGGTGATGTCGGTACTGGTCAGTGGCCTGTTGTCGTCCGGGCGGCGGTTCCATGCGTGGTAGCGGGAGGTGTCTGCCTTGACAACCCGGGCGCTGAAGCGTGCCCGCCGCGGCGGGAGGAGACCGGCCAGGACAGCTCTGCCAATCCGGCCGACCAGGTCGACCTGATCCGGCGAGGCCGGGGTGAGGACACCGGTGGCGGTGGTGACGGCGTCCCGGGCGGCTTCGAGCGCGATGGTGAATGAGGCCCGGTCGGGGTCGATGCCCGGGCAAGCCTCCGCAGCGGTGACCATGGTGTGCCGGATCGCCTGGTAGAGCTTCAGGAGCGTCCATACCTCCTGCTCGATGCCGAGAGGGTCCTTGGAGCGCAGTACCCGGCCGCGGAGCAGTGTGTGACGCAGGGCGAGGAAAGCGGACTCGACTTCCCAGCGCTCGTGGTAGAGGCGTACCAGTGCCGGTGCGGGGTCGGTGCGGTGGTCGGTCGGCGTGGTCAGCAACCGGTACCGGTCGGCGGTGGTGCTTCCGTCGGCGCCGGTCGCTTTCACCTCGGCCTGGATCACTCGGAGCCTGAGGCCGGCAACCTCGGTGAGGTAGGAGCCGTCGCTCAGTACCGCGAGGACGGGCGGGCGCCGGTAGGAGCGGCAACGCGTCAGGAACTGGCTGCCGGTGGCGGCCACCGCCTCCAGGAAGTAGTTGCTGTCGAAGCCGCGGTCCGCCAGCAGCAGCATGCCCCGGTCGAGCAGGTGCAGCAGCCGCGCGGCGTAAACGGTCTCGCTGGTCTGGGCCGGGCCGAAGGTCGCACCCAGCACACCCCGTGTCCCGGTCTCCACGAGCGCCATCAGCATCATCGTGGGGTAGCCCGCAGGGCCCAGCCGGGACCACAGCTTGCCGAGCCAGTCGCGGTTGCGTTCATGGCCGGGACCTTCAACGAGCCACACCCATCGAAAGCGACGGTCCGCCACCGACGGTACCGGGCACCGGGCGTCGACGGCTGCGCCAGCGGGACCGCCAGCGTCTCGAACAGCGCCTTCAACGGGGCCGCCGATCCGGCGCCGCAGGTCCCGCAAGGCCTTCTCCGACGGGCGCGGAACCGCCAGTCCAGCCAGGCCGCTGATCAGCCTCTGCCACACCAGACGGTTGCCGACATGCGAGAACAGCCCCAGCGCGAGGACGAAGTACACCCCGACCCGGGACGGCAGCACAGACGACGCTCGGTCCGGCCCGTCTCAGCCAGGACGGCGTCGACGAGTTCGAACGGGATCACCTGGGTCAACTCGCCCAGGTGCCCGGGGGCGAAGATGCCGGCAGCAGCCGTGACAGAACGAGTAACAGTGACAACGGACTGGCCACGCAACGGGACCTCGATATCTCACCAGCGATCTTGATGGACCGCCCTGGTCTACCAGGTCCCGCTGCTGCTCCGGCCCGCTCCCACCTGTCAACAACCCAGAGCACCAACGACCTTGACAGCTACCTGCTGATCCCTAACTTCGTGGCATTGAGCGACCACCTATGAAACATCGATGTCCGGCCCGTCGGCGGAACCGAGGATGCCGTCCGTCGTTGAACTGATCAGGGCGGCGACTCATCTGCGGGTTTGCGACGTTCTCGAGCTTCGCCAAGTGGGTCGGCACTCCCTGGTCACTCCCGAAGGGTGCGTGGAGGCCCCGATCTTGGGCAGAGAGCGCGTCGTCGGCGTCCTGCGGCGTTGAAGGAAGGGACGGGACCGGAACACGCCAGAAGTGTGCCGTAGTGACCGGTAAGCGCTGGTCAGCGGGTGGCCGAGCTTGGGCTGACCAGATCCTCCGTCACGGTCAGGCACTCGGCGAGCAGGTCGACGACGTCGCGCCAGGCTCGTTGCGCGTGCCGTGGGTGGTAGCCGACGCCGGGGCGCACGGGGTGGTCGACCGGCGGGTGGTGGAAGGCGTGCAGGGCGCCGCCGTAGACCACGAGGCGCCAGTCGACGCCTGCGGCCTGCATCTCGGCGGTGAATGCTTCCCGTTGCGCGGGCGGCATGATCGGGTCTTCCGACCCGACCCCTGCCCACACCGGGCAGCGGATGCGTGCCGCCTCGCCCGGTCGGCCCGTGGTCAGCGCGTTGACTGTCGCGATCGCGCGCAGGTTGGCGCCGTCGCGCCCGAGTTCCAGCCCGACGGCGCCCCCGGTGCCGTAGCCGACGGCGGTGATCCGGTCGGGGTCGGTCCGCGGCTCGGCGCGCAACACGTCGAGCGCCGCATGACCGATGCCCCGCATCCGGTCGGGGTCGGCGAGCAGCGGCATGCAACGGGCCAGCATCTCCTCGGGGTCGCCCAGATAGCGCCCGCCGTGAAGGTCGAAGGCCAGCGTTATGTATCCCAGCTCGGCGAGAGCATCGGCCCGGCGGCGCTCGACGTCGCTGAGCCCCATGCCCTCTGGCCCGAGCAGCACCGCGGGCCGGCGGTCGACACCGGCCGGGAGTGCGAGGTGCCCGATCATCGTCAGACCGTCGGCCGGGTACTCGACCGTGCGCGTGGTAACCGTCGTCATGAGACCGGACTTTAGTGATCGTCGAGCCCGGTCGGGCCGGGGTTCACCGCTGGCAGAACAGCGCGGATGTCTCTCGGAAATGCGGCGATGGCCCACAAGAACCGTCAAAACCCCCGTTCCCACGGCAGCGCTATCGGATCACCTGCCCAGGCCACGGCGTTGGAGGCTGACCCTGGCGGCAGGATTCCGGCGTATACCGGCCCGGCCCCCTGAAGGGGCGTCACCAGCTAGGAACCTCACGGTTCAGGCGGCCTGGTCGAGGCCGGCGGCGGTCAGGTCCTGCTCGCGAAGCGGGGGTCGGTAGCGTCGGCCGCCCACTCCAGCTCCTCGCGAGTCGGCGAGAAGAACAGATGCAGCTCGTGCGCGGTGATCAGACGCTTGAACCGCGGATACGCGGTCTGCTGGATCGATGTCACAACCCACCCCAGGACCCGGACGACGCTCATCACCACCAACGACACTGCTGAACGGGTGACGGGTCGGGCGCTCAGGGCTTCAAGATCATCCCGTTGCCCCTTTGGCGCGTATCTCGGAACCCCGGTGATCGTCTTCCCGTCGCAGCGGCCGCGCCTGCGACACCTGACCCGTGCGGCTGCGGACGAGGGGGAGCCCGGTTGCCCCCGGCTGCGGAGATGTCTGTATCTGTGGGATGTCTGGCACTACAGACATGGCGTCCGGGTCACCGGGTGGAGAAGACTCGGTCCTGCCGGAGAGCCGGCGGGACCGAGAACGGAAGACAGGTGAGTGGCCATGACGACTGACGCGACCCTCCGGGTCGGGGTGCGTGTGCCCGACACGAAGCTGGCACGTGAAGCGACCGAGCTGGTGCGCGAGAGCACCAGCGAGCTGATCTACCACCACTCGCGGCGGGTGTACTTCTGGGGCAGCCTCCAGGGCCGCAACCGAGACCTCGGCTTCGACCCGGAGCTGCTGTACATCGGCGCGATGTTCCACGACCTGGGGCTGAACGAGCAGTTCCACACCAGCGGACGCCGTTTCGAGGTCGACAGCGCCGATGAGGCGCGCCGCTTCCTGCAGGCACACGGAGTGCCGGAGGACAGCGTGCGCCGGGTGTGGACGGCCGTCGCCCTGCACACCACACCAGGCATCCCCGAGTTCATGGAGCCGGAGGTCGCTTTGGTGACCGCGGGTGTGGAGTATGACGTCCTGGGCATCGGCTACGCGGACATCCCCGCCGCGGACCGCGACGGCATCGTGGCCCTGCACCCTCGCCCCGACTTCAAGAAGCGCATCCTCGGCGCCTTCACCGACGGCATTCGTCACAAGCCGGAGACCACCTTCGGCAACGTCAAGGCCGATGTGCTCCAGCACTACGTGCCTGGATTCGAGCGAGGGGACTTCGTACGCACCCTCCTGGATTCCCCGTGGGCGGAGTAGGACCCGCCGCCGCGGGTACCGGCGGCGTCATCGTGATCGTGGCCTTCGACCAGGTGCAACTCCTGGACGTGACCGGGCCGATGGAGGTCTTCACCACGGCCAATCGGTACGGCGCCCACTACGACGTACGAGTTGTCTCCCCCACGGGGCTCGACGTTCTCACCTCCTCCGGGCTGCGGATCGGCGCGAACGCCTCCCCCGAGCGGCTGCCCCAGGAGGTGAACACGCTGCTCGTTCCCGGCCGCAGAGACTGGCAGCGCGCGACCGCCGACGCCGAGCTCATCGCCCTCGTCACCGGTCTTTCCGCACGGGCGCGGCGGGTGACCTCGGTCTGCGCGGGCGCGTTCGTGCTGGCGCAGAGCGGGATGCTGGACGGACGTCGCGCCACCACCCACTGGGAGCTGGCGCCCCAGCTCGCCTCCGTCTACCCGCAGGTGCGCGTGGAGCCGGACCCGGTGTTCGTGCGTGACCAACACGTCGTCACCTCCGCCGGAGTCACCGCGGGAATCGACCTGGCCCTCGCCCTGGTCGAGGAGGACCATGGAGCGGATCTCGCGAGGGAGGTGGCCCGCCAGCTGGTCGTCTTCATGGCACGCCCCGGCGGTCAGTCGCAGTTCAGCGTCCGGATGACCCCGCCGCAGGCCCATCATCCGCTGGTGCGCCGGGTGATGGACGGGATCACCGCGGATCCGTCGCTCCACATCGATGCGCTCGCAGCGGGGGTCGGCGTCAGTCCTCGTCACCTGGCCCGGCTCTTCCGCCAGGAGACGGACATGACGCCCGGGCAGTACATCGATGCCGTTCGCGTGGAAGCCGCTCAGGCCCTGCTGTCCTCCGGCACCACCTCGGTGGAGGAGGTCGCGCAGGAAGCCGGATTCGGGTCCGCGGAGACCATGCGGCGGGTGTTCCAGCACACCTTCGGGGTGTCCCCGACCGTATACCGGGCCCGCTTCCGCACCACGGCCACACCGGCCGCCGACCTCAGCTGAGTCCGAACCCGGCCGTTCCGGTGAACGGCCGGGCCGGAGGGTCCCCGCTCCGGGGTGAGGAAAGAATCTCCGCGATGACATGGACGTCGCGTTCATGTTCTGTCGGGCTTCCCACCCAGCGAGGACGCACCGCAGCAATCCGCCAGCTGTTCCCCAAGCCCCGGCGCCGGCGGTCGCCCGGATGCTCGGCTACGACGACACCATCGCCCGTCTCGCTGAAAAGGCCGGAAGAACCTGGCGTCACTATGCCCCCGGCGACCACTCACGGTGACCACGAGCACTCAACAGCCGAGGAATACGCCACTCACGACAGCGCGAGGTCGCCAGTTTCACACCCCACGAAGGACCCCGATCCCGTCCTCGCCCCGTTCACCGAACACCGATGTGCACTCGCGCGGTCGTTGTCAAAAGCTGTGAAATACCAGGCTGTTGACATGAAGTATCAACCTTCGCACACTCCCGTACGGTATCCCGCTCGGTAGAAACGTGCCGGACACTCCGGCCCCCGGAGTTCCGGTGAACTCTACGAACGCATCGTGATACAGAAGTGACGAGAATTGGGCACCCGCAATAAGGTACCCATGGTGGCGGTGGCAGCACTTGCACTGGCCATCTCTGCTGCTGGCCTGGCGCCGGTGGGAGCGGCTGTCGCCGCCCCGTCCTCCGCAGCCCAAGGTACGGGGAAGAACGAACAGGTCGCGCTGACCGACGCGGCAGGGAAACCGACGGACAAGGTCACGCCGCAGAAATTCGGCGACGGCAAGGCACGGACTTTCTCGACCGGGCAACTGACGGGCAAGAATTTCTCGACGGTCGGGCTGAGTTGGAAGAAGGACTCGCTCATGCCGCCGGGAACCAAGGCCAGCGCGCGCTTCCACAAGGACGGGTCCTGGGGAAGGTGGCGACAGATCCCGCTCGAACTCGAAGAGGCGGTGAACGAGTCCGCGAAGAGGGCGGGTTCCCCGAGCCACTTCTCGGGCAGCGCAGACGGTGTCGAGGTCAAGGTCACGACCCCGAGCGGCGGGCTGCCGAAGGACCTGCGGCTCGGCATGGTGGATCCGAAGACCCCCAAGGCGTCGCCGGGATCCTCCTCGCCCGGCCGGGCACAGCAGCCGCACGTCAACTCGCGTGCGGACTGGGGTGCTGACGAGTCGATCGCGGACGACGGCTACAAGCTCCAGGACCGGATCAAGGCGGCCGTGGTACACCACACCGTCACCGGGAACAACAGCTACTCGCGTGCGGACGTTCCCAGGATCATCAACGGCATCTACGAGGACCTGATCAAGAACCAGGGGTACGGAGACTTCCCCTACCACTTCGTCGTGGACCGGTTCGGTGCCATCTGGGAAGGCCGGAAGGGCTCGGTCGAGATGCGGCCCGGGAGTGCTATCCCAGGCATCCTGGGCGGCCATGCCCAGGGCTTCAACACCGACACCTTCGGGGTAGCCGCCCTCGGGAACTTCGAGCCCAACAACAGTGAGGGCGGTGAGAACACAGGCCCTGATCCGCAGCCGACCCCGGCCATGTGCAACAGCCTGGTCGATCTGCTGGGCTGGAAGCTCGACCAATATGGTCTCGACCCGCGCGGCAAGGTGGAACTGATCTCCTGGGGCGGTGGAGGCACCAATCCCCATCCGATCGATACACCGGTCACGGTGGACGTCATCACCAGTCATCGGGACGTCAACACCACGCTCTGCCCCGGTCAGCGCCTGTACGACTTCCTGCCCGCTCTGCGCACGCAGGTCGGTGGGCAGAAGCCGACCCCTGCGCTCGATCTGTCCGCCAAGCAGAACTGTGACAAGGGCGGCGTCGACATCACCGCGACCAACAAGGGCGACGCGGAGCAGACATTCTCCGTGAGCGGGAAGGACCACACCGTCGCGTCCGGCGGCACCAAGACGGTGACCGTTCCCGTCGCTCAGAACGGTCCTTACCGCATCGTGGTCACCCTGCCCGGTGACCAGACCCAGGAGTTCCGCGGGGCCCTGGACTGCCAGGCTTCCGGCAAGCCCAGCGCGGCCCCTTCCGATGGCTCCGGAGGCGGCGCCGGGCCATCCCCGAAGCCGAGCGTCGGTCCGGCCCCGAGCCCGACCTCGGGCAAGGACACGGACGGTAACCTGGCCTCCACAGGCGCCAACGGCCTCATGGCGCCTCTGTCGGCCATGGCCGGTCTCCTGGTCCTGGGCGGGGGAGCCGCGCTGTTCCTGAACCGTAAGCGCCACAAGTCCGCCGGCGACTGATCAGCTTTCCAGCCCGTCGCCGCCTGATTTCAGGCAGTAGAAGAATGCTCGCCGTCCCGGCCGTCTCCGTGTCTTCCACCTTCGCGGGTAGCCGGGGCGGTGGGCATCGTCATCCCTTGCCGCCAAGTTTCGACTTCCGGCTGTGCCTCTTATCCGGTGCCCGTGATTCGCTCGGCCGTGATGGGAAAGAGCACTGTACGAAATGCGAGGATGGCGGCGGCAGTCGTCGTCAAGGCGACCGTCATCGTGGCATCACTTCTGGTAGCCGCACCTGCGAGTGCCGTAGTGACCCGCACGACCCCTGTCGAGGTCACCTGCTCGTCGGACAACGAGGAACTGGCCAGGGGACTGGAGAAAGCCATGGCGGAAGCCCTGTCCGACCGCCAGAGCGTGGCGTCCGTCGTGCTGTACGACCGTGTTGCCGATGTCGCGTGCCTGCACAACGACGACAGGCGGCAGGATGCGGCAAGCACTGTTAAACCGATCATCCTGGGCGCGCTGCTGCTCGACAGCGGCGGCCGCCTGACGGCCGAGCAAGAGGCTCTTGCCGAGAAGATGATCGTCGATTCGGACAACGACGCGACCGATGTTCTGTGGGGACAGCTTTCGGATCCGAATGATCCCTCCCATCTGGCTCCACTCAAGATCCAGGAATTTCTCGACAAGGCCGGGATGAACGATACGGTCCTCGACCTGGAGGGATTCTGGGGGCTTACCCAGGCCACTGCCGGGGACCAGGCGAAACTCCTCCAACTGCTCACCGGCCGCGACGACACGGTGCTCGGTTCCGCATCACGTGCGTACGCACTCGACCTGATGAACAGGGTCCGGGACGAGCAGAGGTGGGGTACACCGGAGGGCGCTCCCGAGGCTGTTTCCGTCCACGTGAAGAACGGCTGGCTTCAGCGCAGCGAGAACGCCGACCGCCCCTACGACAGGCTTGACTGGAAGGTCAACAGCATGGCTGCGTTCACGGACCCGGACGGCACGTACGACTACGGAATCGTCATTCTCAGCGAGAACAACCGAGTACTCGCCGGTTGCCCGGCAGAGTCCGGATGGAACTATGGGATCGACACCGTCGCGGGAGTCGCCGGTGCGATCCACCGCACGCTCCACCCCGGCGAGGCACGTCCGGTCGCAACCAGACCGGGCTGCTGAGACACCCTGGACGATTTTCCGGCCGCGGCCCCTCTCGCGCCGACGCTGAAGCGGCAGCCCTAGGCTTTGTACACCTCTCCCAAGCTCTTCCGGACCCACAGCTTCTCCGGAATAAGGTTCTGGAGCTGGTAGTTTTTCCCCTTCGCCCCCGAGGTGTCCCCACGGTGACCCCAGCGCAGAGTTGAGCCATCGGTGGGTGCGAAGGCAATGTAGGTGAAGCCGGCTTCCGGTGCGTTTACCCAGAGCCACTTACCGGCCGTCCTGGTCCCGGCGGTTCCGGCTCCGATCTCTATCGCATCGGAATAGATCTGGACGTCGTTCCAGCTCTTGAACGATGCTTGATCGATTTCGGTGGCCTGCCAGGTCCTGTTCTTGGGGTCGTAGCGCCCCCACACCTCGACCCCGTCGAAGTCCAGAGAGACGCAGAAGGACCTGCGCGCGCCGGTGAGCACACTCCGGTTCGCGTTGGTGCGCAACGTCATCCGGCCGTTTACCGTGCCGGGGACATCGGATTCCCCGGTGATCGGTGCCGGGGATACCCACTTCACCTCCCGGATGAATGTGGTGCCGACCGGCGCTTGACTGAAGTGGATCTCGTCGAGGAGTTCGGCCAACTGGTCGCCCGTCAGGGTCTCGGCCGGGGAGATGCGGGCGTACTGGAGCACCATGGCGGTGACCCGAGGCGCGATCAATTCGATGATGCAGCCCAGTGCGTCCGCATGCTCCGCATTTTTCAGGCTCTCCGTGAGCTTGTGAGCGGTATAGACCTCCTCGATCCTGAACCCGATCGTCTTCTCGAGCTCGTCCATCTCTGTGCTCATCTTGTCGTGGGCGTCCTGGTACAGGCCGGTCACCTTGGTCCACAGAGAGTCT
Source organism: Streptomyces sp. AM25 (assembly GCF_058146165.1). Classification (NCBI taxonomy): domain Bacteria; kingdom Bacillati; phylum Actinomycetota; class Actinomycetes; order Kitasatosporales; family Streptomycetaceae; genus Streptomyces; species Streptomyces sp. AM25. Next base: position 65,004 of record NZ_JBKIWN010000009.1, read on the forward strand.
TCGCTTGTCTCTGCTGACGGGACCCGGGAATCGAGGATCGGCCCCCGGATTCTTTCGATTTCGGCGACCGCCAGTTCCATCCGCTTTTCGAGAATCGACTCCACGGCGTCCTTGACCGCATCCACAATGGGGTCGACAACCTCCATCACCGTGGACCCGACCGGTTCCGGAACACTGATCAGGGCGCCGGAAACCGTGGCATCGAGGGCGTTGAGGAAGATCTCCAGGGCCGCCCGCTGTTTCGCCTGCAGGTCGGCCGCGAGGATCGTCGGGTTCTCGTTGTAACGGGGGAACATTCGGGTCCGGACGTCAGTGCGGAGGAAAACGTCCTTGTCGATGGCTATGGAGGCCTGTGTCGCAGACGTGAAGGCCACGCTCGAGAGCAGACGGCCGAGCCGGACGAAGAACCCTGTGGCATTCGTCTTGTTCAGGACCGCCCCGGTCAGAGTGATCCCCGCGTCCACGGCACGCTTGGCGGCCTTGATTTTTTCGATCTTGACGCTCTCGCCTCGGATGTACGCCTCGAGCATCTTGTCGTTCACCGTGAAGTCGAGCGCGCCGACTGCCTCGTCGGTGGCCTTGGCCAGATGCTCAAAGGTGGGCAGGTACGTCTTGTGCAGAGCCGTGGCACTCTTGATACAGGCCTTCAGCTCGGCGTCCGACTGTGCGGACAGAGGCCTGCCGGAGCCGACGCAGAAACCCTTGAGGGCCGACTGGACCTGCTCCCGGTGATCGGCCATCTCGCGTGCGATCCGCTTCAACGGAGCGACGTCGGGCGTGCATGCGAGGGCCTTGCTGCTCATGAGTCCCTGAGTGAACTCGTACTCACGCACCCTGTCGACCTGTGCGACGATCTGTTCGATCAGGCGGACCTTCTCCGGTATCTCCCCGGCCACGAATTCGAGCAGGGTGAGCTCCGCCTCGGCACGGACGCGCAGCGGCTCCCCGGTCCACTTGCCCATCTCTTCCATCACGGCCTCTCGTACGTATTCACGAGCCTCGTGCCGTGCCTTCCCCTCCATGAGCTTCTGCTCGTCGCTCCTCGGACTCCTGTCATACCGTTCGACATGCCGAGCCTTGAGTATCCGGAGCGTGTCGGAGAAGATTTTTTCGGACAAGTTGCTGCTGAATGCGCCCCCTTGGCGCAGGGCGAGGGCCTGCTCGAAGGCGTCCGAAAAGTTTCCCGGGAACTGATCGCCGGCGGCCCAGTCCCGCAGTCTTGCGAGGAACGCCTTCTTGCTGGATTCCAACTCCCGTTGGAATCCGGTCAGTATGTCGACCATCGTTGACACCTTTCTGTTTCTGCTTCCGGCTGCCGACAGTCCCGCCGGAACTTGCAAAACACTTTGTTCTTGGCCCAGTTGAAGGACCGGGCGGCCGATAAGCTGAGCGAACCATTGGCGTGCAGCAGCGTCTACAGTTGAAAGTGGATCTTCCGCTGTCAAAGATTGATCATGGGATGAGGCGGCCCGATGTGCGGTCCTGGGCCGGCATCCGGACTGGGCGTGCACACCGGGATCAACCACAGGTCGAGGCGGAGTACCAACGGTTAATGCCTCGCACGGTTGCTGCTGCATACATTGGATCGCAACAGATAATTATCGAGCGGACATTGAGGATTTCTCGTGGATCATCGCCCGTCGTTGTCGGAGGCGCCCGGTGAGGCGCAGAGCCGCCCCGTGCAAGGGTTGTCGATGAAGATCAAGCACGCTCTGGCGACTGCTGTGGCGGTGGCCGCATTGGTCGCGGCCTGGGCCTTCTCGCCGGCAGTGGCAGCGGCCGTCGAGCCGGACCCGATCGCAGGCCGGGGATACAGCTCTGAGGATCAGAAAGCGGCCGTCGATCACTGGAGTCATGATGACGGAAAACGTATGAAGGAAGCAGGCTACAACGAAGACCGGGGTGCGACCGGCCCGTTGACCAAGACGTGGCCCAATGACAGCCCGGACACGCGGATGGATACGGTCGGCAAGGTGTACTTCGTGCGCCCGGACGGCATCGCAAGCTACTGCAGTGCCACATCGGTGGACTCCGGCAACTTTGACGTTGTGATCACCGCCGCGCACTGCCTGTACCCGCCCGGCAGGGAGAGGGATTTCGTGACCGACGTGGTGTTCGTGCCGGGCAGCCAGCACAACGCCTACCCGACTCCGCACGGGATGTTCCCCGCGCGCCAGGTCCTGGTGCCGCAGGCGTTCACCGAGGACGACTACGGCAGCGCCCCCGACTTCGCGGCCATCGTCACCTCTCCCAATGCTGCAGGTGATCACCTGGGGCAGGCCGTCGGCAGCCAGCGCATCGCGTTCGACCGCAACATCGGCCACGATGTGCATGCCTTCGGGTACCCCATGTCGGACCCGCAGTTCGGGAACGAGCTGCTGTACTGCGAGGGCCGTACCGACACACTTGAGTTGATGACCGATTCCATGCTCATTCCCTGCGACTTGCGAGCCGGCGCAAGCGGCGGCCCGTGGCTCGCCGACTTCGATCCGCACGCCCGGAAGGGAACCCTGATCGGCCTCCAGAGCGCCGACGGTGACTATTCCGGCGTCGGGCCTGTGGTCACCTCGACTGTTCTGGGTCCGCTGGCCGAGCAGATTTATGAGCGAGCCCGGACTGCGTGATGCGCCTTTCCCGGCGCCTCCCGGAAGGCACCGCTGTCGGACCCGGTACAGCCGGGTCCAACAGCCGTACCAGAGCCGTTGGTTGATCGACCTTCGCAATCGGTCTGTCCGGACGTGGATCGAAACATGGGACGCAGGGCGGACGATACTGCTCTGACAGTTGTGCAGGATAGAAGGCCTTCGGTGCCCAGCGCTGCATCGGCTGAAGCAGCCTCATGGCCGGGATGTCGCCCCGGGCACTCAGATCTCCCGCACCAGGAATCAAGGCTTCCCATGTTCCGTACCGCGCTGCGCAACGTGCTTGCGCACAAGGCCAGGCTGCTGATAACGGCACTTGCCATCACCCTCGGCGTCGCGTTCGTCTCCGGCACCCTGATCTTCACCGCCACGCTCGAGCAGACCCTGCACCAACAACTGGGCAGAAGCTACGACGGTGTTGCCGTGGCCGTCACAGCCCACGGCAAGAGCCGTGACGAGAACGGCGCGTCGAGCGGCTACCCCGGAATCGGCCAGAAGCAGCTGGACGAGATCCGTGCCGTGCCCGGGGTGGCTTCTGTCACCGGCCGAGTAACGGGCTTTGCCGCTGCCGGCGGCAAGAACGGCAGGATGCTCGGCGAGGTCTGGAGCAACCGGGGCATGAACTTCGCCCCCGGCATGGACGGCAAGGACCCGGACATCACCCTGGTCCAGGGCGTCGGCCCCGCCGGGGCCGGTGAGATCGCCCTGGATGCGGCCACCGCCCGGGCCGGCGGTCACAAGGTCGGCGACACGGTGCGCGTTGGCGGCAACGGCCCCGCCGAGGAACTCACCTTGACCGGGATCTTCACCACCGAGGACGGCAAGGTGAAGTCCGGCGGCAGCCTGATCCTGTTCGACACCGCCACCGCACAGGCCCGCTTCCTGGAGCCCGGCTTCTACAACGAGGTCTTCGTCGGGGCGACCAAGGGCACCTCCGAGCAGACCTTGTCGGCGAAGATCAAACCGCTTGTCGGGGAACGCGACAACGTCTCCACCGGAACCGCCCTGGCCGCCCGCGAGGCGGCCGAGATCGAGCAGAGCCTCGCCAACGTCACCACCGTGCTGCTGGCATTCGCCGGCATCGCCCTGTTCGTCGGCGTCTTCCTGATCCACAACACCTTCACCATGCTGATCGCCCAGCGCACCCGGGAACTCGCACTGATGCGTGCCGTCGGCGCCACCCGCCGGCAGGTGATGCGCTCGCTCCTCACCGAGGCCGCTCTCGTCGGTCTGCTCTCCTCAGCTGCCGGCTTCGCTCTCGGCATCGCGATGGCCGGCGTCCTGCCGAAGGCGCTGGGCGGCCTGGGCGTCACCATGCCGCCCGGCCCCCTGGTCGTCGCCCCGGCCACTGTGGTCGTCTCTCTCGCCGTCGGCGTCGCCGTGACCGTGCTCTCGGCATGGCTGCCCGCCCGGCGCAGCACCAGGATCGCCCCCGTAGAGGCCCTCGGCAGCGCCCATGCCCCCGCCACCGTCAAGTCCCTGACCCGGCGCGGCATAGCGGGCGGCATACTCGCCGCGGCCGGCACCGGTGTCGTCCTGTGGGGCGTCGCCACGGGCGGGGAGGACGGCCGCATGATCATGGCCCTCGGCTCGGCCCTCGCCATGGCAGGCATGATGGCTCTGCTCCCGCTGCTGGCCCGCCCGTTCGTCACGTCACTGCGACCGGCCATGGAGAAGCTCTTCGGCACCCCCGGCCGGCTGGCGGCCCACAACGCACTGCGCAACTCCCGCCGCACCGCCGTCACTTCCGCTTCCATCGCGATCGGCCTGACGATGATCACCACCCTGTCCGTTCTCGGCGTCAGCCTCGGCCAGGCCATCGACCGTGAGAGCACCGGCAACCTGAGAGCCGGGTACCGGATCTCCCTCGTCAACGGCGGCGAGATACAGCCCTCGCTGATCGACGCAGTGGCCAAGGCCCCGGAGGTCAAGGCTGTGGCCCCCAGGATGACCGGCATGCTCCAGGTCGAGGCCGGGCGGCGGGACGTCCAGGCGGTCAGTGGCGTCCGGACCGGCAGTCTTTCCGAGATCTTCCGCATCAAGGTCGACAGCGGCTCACTGTCCTCCCTGGCCGGCGGCAAGATCGCACTGTCCACCGCTGCCGCTGCGCAGTACGGAGTCTCGGTCGGCTCCTCCCTCCCGATCGTCACCGACGCCGGAAAGAAGCTCTCCCTCACCGTCGGCGCCGTGTACCAGCAGCCGGGCAGCGTTCTGTCCCCGCTCATGCTCGACGAACGCAAACTTGCCGAGATAAGTGAGATGCCCACCGTCCACGCCATCTGGGTCGCCGGCCACGACACCGACCCGGCCGCCATGGAAGAGGCCCTCCTCAAGGCCACCGGGCACAGCCCCGCCATCGTCATCGAGAGCGACGAAGACCTGCGCACCGCCGCTGCCGGCACGGTCGGCATGATGCTCGATGTGATGTACGGCCTGCTGGGCATGGCCCTGGTCATCTCTGTCCTCGGCGTCGTCAACACCCTCGCCATGGCCGTGCACGAGCGGACCCAGGAGACCGGAATGCTCCGCGCCATCGGCCTCGATCAGGCCCGGGTGAGAAGCATGATCCGCCTGGAGTCCGTGACGATCTCCCTCTTCGGCGCGGTCGTGGGCATCGGCTCCGGCCTCTTCTTCGCCTGGGCCGTCGGCACCACCTTGACCACGACCTTCACCGACTACCGAACCGTCCTCCCCTGGGACCGCCTCGCACTCTTCGTCGGCGCAGCCCTCACAGTCGGCATCCTCGCCGCGGCATGGCCCGCCCGCGTCGCCGCCCGGACCGACCTGCTGCGAGCCGTCAAGACCGATCCGAGCTGAGATCGCGCTCGATCCTGGCCGCGGCCGCGGACAGGGCACCGACCCAAGTGGGCAGCTGTTCGCGGGCGAACCGTGCTGTCGGCAGTGCGAGGGACAGTGCAGCCGGAGGCCTTGCGGGGCTCCGGACGAGTACGCCGACGGCGCTGAGGCCGGTTTCGGTGTGCTGGTCGTTGATCGCGAACCCGCGCCGGCGGATCAGGCCGAGCTCGCGCTGCAGCGCCCCCAGGTCGACCTCCGCCGCACCGTCGTAGAGCGCTGTGACCTCGTCGGCGGGCAGGGACGCCAGGATCGCCTTGCCTCCCGACGTGGCGTGCGCGGGCATGGTCCGGCCGGCGCGGTCGCCGACCTTCAGAATCCGGTCGCACTCGGCCGAGGCGATGAAGCGGACTTCGGTTCCGGCCAGCACCGTCAGGTTGACCGACTCCTGTGTCCGGCCCACCAGTTGGCCCATGTGGGGCAGTGCCGCACGCCGCAGGAGGGCGATCGGTGCCGCCGGGCTCTCGGCAGGGCGCAGCACCTTGCCAGCCCGGTAGCGCCGGTCCGGGCCCTGCTCTGCGAAGTCCCGGTAGACCAGCATGGCGAGCAGCCGGTGCGCGGTGGAGACCGCGACCCCCAGACGTTCGGCGGCATCCGTCACCCGCAGCACTTCCCCCTGCTGAAGCAGGGACGCCAGATGCAGTGCGCAGTCGACCGACGCAATGGCATACGTAGGTCGATTCTTCACAGCAGAAAAACCTACCGGGCCAAAAGGGGCTTTGTGCAGCCTCTCTGCCATGGCTGTTCCTGCTGGGCTGCCCCGCGTACGCCCATGCCGCCCCTGCCGCGGAGCACCGCCCGCGCCGTACCCGCCGCCGAGACCGAAAGGTCCGTACGGAGATGACCACCAGCCCCAGCCCTCTCGGCGTCCCCGCAGCGGACGCCCCCGACCAGCTGCCTCGCACTTCCGAACTGGGGGCGCTCCACGCCGGGTTCCGGCGCGAGCACCTGATACCGCTGTGGACCGAGATCGGCGATCTGATGCCGGTCCGTCCGAAGTCCGCAGCACTGCCGCACCTGTGGCGGTGGAACGCTCTGATGCCGATGGCCGAGCAGGCCGGTGAACTGGTCCCGGTCGGCCGGGGCGGCGAGCGCCGGGCGATCGCGCTGGCCAACCCCGGCCTGGGCGGGATGCCGTTCGTGACCCCGACCTTGTGGGCGGCGATCCAGTACCTCAACCCCCGTGAGGACGCTCCGGTGCACCGGCACACCCAGAACGCCTTCCGGTTCGTCGTCGAGGGCGAGGGCGTGTGGACGGTCGTGAACGGCGACCCGGTCGCGATGCGGCGCGGTGACTTCCTCCCGCAGGCAGGCTGGAACTGGCACGGCCACCACAACACCAGTGACCGGCCGATGACCTGGATCGACGGCCTCGACATCCCCTTCCAGCACTACACGGGCTCGACCTTCTTCGAGTTCGGCCCCGACGCGGCCGGCACCTCCACGACACCGGACCGTTCCCGCTCCGAGCGCCTGTGGTCCCACCCCGGTCTGCGGCCCCTGACCCGCCTTCGGCCGACGCCGTCGACGCCTCTGCTGGCCTACCGCTGGGAGTACACCGACCGGGCACTGACCGAGCAACTCGCCCTGGAGGACGAGGGCCACCCCGTCACCGTCGAACCCGGACACGCGGCCGTCCGCTACACCAACCCGACGACCGGCAGCGACGTCATGCCGACGCTGCGCACCGAATTCCACCGGCTGGCACGGGACACCCGGACAGCGCCCCGCAGCGAGGTCGGGTCCTCGGTGTTCCAGGTGTTCGACGGCACGGGAGAGGCCAGCGTCGGCGACGAGACATGGACGGTCACCCGCGGCGACCTGTTCGTGGTCCCGTCCTGGCAGCCGCTGACCATGGCCACCGACCAGGGGCTGGACCTCTTCCGGTTCAGCGACACCCCCCTCTTCGAGCGGCTCCACCTGGATCGCGTCCCGACCGGTAGCGAGGACAGCGCGGCAGAGGGCCACCAGCCGCAAGGAAAGCACCCGTTGCAAGGAGACCACCAGTGAAGCTCGCCACCATCCGCACCCCCTCCGACACCCGGGCCGCCCGCGTCACGGAACAGGGATACGCCGACCTCGGATTCACCGACATCGGCACTCTGCTGGCCCAGGAGAACTGGCCCACGCTCGCGGCCCGGGACACGGACACGACCCACCCCGCCGACGGAGCCGGACCCTCTCCCGTCGTCCCCCGACCCGGCAAGGTGATCTGCGTCGGCCTGAACTACCGCAACCACATCCTGGAAATGGGCCGCGACCTGCCCGAACACCCCACCCTGTTCGCCAAGTTCGCCGATGCGCTCATCGGCGCCCGTGACGACATCGACCTCGCGCCCGAGTCCGCGGCCGTCGACTGGGAAGCGGAACTGGCCGTCGTCATCGGCCGGACAGTTCGCCGCGCCGACGAACAGGAGGCCGCTGCAGCCATAGCGGGCTTCACCGTCATGAACGACGTCACCATGCGCGACTGGCAGTTCCGCACCAAAGAATGGCTCCAGGGCAAGACCTTCGAGAACACCACACCGCTGGGACCCTTCCTGGTCACCCCCGACGAGCTCGACGGCGGCGTCACCCCGGCCCTCGCTCTGTCCTGTTCGGTCGACGGCGAAACCGTCCAGCAGGCGGACACCTCCGACCTCCTCTTCGGACCGGTCGCCCTGGTGCGCTACATCTCCACGATCACCACGCTGCGCCCCGGCGACGTCATCGCCACCGGGACGCCGGGCGGAGTGGGCCACGCCCGGCAGCCCGCCCGCTACCTCGAGAACGGCAGCACACTGGTCACGGAGATCAGTGGCATCGGTCGGCTCGAGAACGTGGTGCGCGCCTCATGCTGAGCACCCGAACCTGGATGGACCACAGCACCTGGCTCTTCCTGGCCACCGTCGAAAGCTCGGCGACGAGGAACTCGACCGGCCCACCGCCCTCGCCGGGTAGACCCGGCGCCACGTAGTCGCTCATGCCCACTACAACGCTGCCAGGAACGCCCCTTACGAGCAGGCCCCCGCCCGCCGGATCCCATGCCGGTGGCGGGGGCCTCCGGCATCAATCCACGGTCGGCCGCCACGACGTTCCTGTCTCGCGCTCGAAGACCGGGCGTACGTCGACGGTGTCGTACACGATGTGCAGCGCCGCGATACGACCGTGGTCGTCCAGCTCCGCCAGATCCACCACATCGAACGGGGCAGCGACCCCCGATGGCAGACGCCAGTCGAAGTGGAACCAGAACGAGATCAGCGCAGCACCCTGCTGCGTGCGGCCTTCCGCCACACCCAGCAACGTCAGGCGCGAGCGGCTCGTATCGGCAAAGAGCTCCGGATAGAACTCTGCAGCGGGTTTGGGGCCGTACAGCGGAGAGTGCACCATCGCGCCGGGCGCGAACAGTTCCAGTACCGCTTCGGCGTCCGCTCGCTCCAGCCCCGCCAGATACGCCGACACAAGCTCTGCAGCAGTCATGGTCAGTGCCTCCGCATTCCGTCAGACGTCGTCAGACAGGGCACAAGGTCCTCTGGCGCGCGATCGATTCCTTGGAGTCGGCGCGGATGCTCCTGGTCGACCCCGAACCGGGCCAGCAGCACGAACCCGTCGTTCCCGGCCGGTCCCGCCATGAACGAACCGCCTGCTTCGGTCACCGTGTCCCGCAGACCGTTCAGTCCGTTCAGGTGGTTCGCCACGGGGGCGCCCGGCAGCCGGAGGGGCCGGAGCCGTCGGTGCTCCACTTCGAAGTCCATCACGTCCGTGCCGAACCGCAACCGCGTCGCCACGGGCTTGCCCGGCGCGTGCATGGCCCCGGTGGAGAGGCCTTCCATCGCCATCCGGTATATCGCCCGCTCTACCCGTACGGGCAGTTGCCGGGGAACGCCGCTCGTCTCGAAGGTCATGGCGATGCCGATGGCCTGCATATTGCATGCCATGGCTGCGAGGAGCTCGGTGCTGGAGATCCGTGAGACGGCGCCGGGTTCCGGCTCCTCCCGTCCGTCCTGGAGCATCCTCGTGTGCTCCCTGAGGTCCGTCAATGCGCGGCGGGCTCCTTGCTGCATCGCCAGGAGGGAAGGGCGGGCCTCAGCGGGCAGCCCCGGGAGCCGCAGCAGGTGTTCGGAGTGCAGGACGAGCGCGGTCACGGCATTGCCCATGCCGTCGTGCAGACCGGAGGCGACGCGATGGCGCTCCTGCAGGAAGGCGTACTCACCCGCCTGCTCCACAAACGACTCCACCTGCGCGGTGCTGTACCACGGCTGACAGGCCAACTCCTTGCGCCGACGCACGAGTTCTCTGAGCGCGGCAGCGCCGCCGTACAGCGCGAGGAAGGACACGGCCAGAACCACGAGCGTCGTTACCTGCATGTGCATCCCGCCACGTTGGCACACGGTTCCCGGCGCGGTGCCGGGCAAAGGGTGAACGATGTGCGGCGGACGTCGACCATGTACGGGTCCTGCCGGAATGCCACGGTCTGATGGGGAAAAGTCACGCAGAGTGCAGCATGCGGGGTTGTATCGGGCTATATGTGCGATTCGCCACATAGGGGGCCTCTGGTCTACACCTCCACGCAAAGCAATACTTTCCGAAGCTTTTAACGGAAGTTTTGCTTCCGCCTCCTTCCGGACGCCCCCTAAGGACGCCCATGAGCACGCTCGATTCGTTCATCGTCGACGTCAACGACGTCTTCTGGACCTACCTGCTGATCCCGCTGGTGATCGGTGCGGGCCTGTATTTCACCATCCGCTCCAAAGCGGTACAGGTGCGCCTGTTCCCCGAAATGCTGCGCGTCCTCAGGGGCAAGCCGCAGCCGGGGGAGAACGGCAGCAAGGCGGTCTCGTCCTTCGGCGCGTTCACGATCTCCGCCGCCGCGCGCGTCGGCACCGGCAACATCGCCGGCGTCGCCACCGCCGTCACGCTCGGCGGCGCGGGCGCGGTGTTCTGGATGTGGATGATGGCGGTCATCGGCGGCGCTTCGGCCTTCGTCGAATCGGCCCTCGCCCAGCTCTACAAGGTGCGCGGCGCAGGCGGCTCCTACCGGGGCGGCCCTGCCTATTACATGCAGCGTGCCCTGGGCAAGCGGTGGCTCGGCGTCCTCTTCGCCGTCACGATCACCGTGACCTTCGGCTTCGTCTTCAACGCCGTCCAGTCCAACACCATCACCAGCGTCGCCACCGCCTCGCTGCCCGCCTCCGAGGCGGAGTGGTTCGGCCCGGCCATCGGCCTGCTGCTGGCGGTGCTGCTGGGGCTCGCGGTCTTCGGCGGCGTCAAGCGCATCAGCTCGGTGACCACCGTGCTCGTCCCCGTGATGGCCGTGGTCTACCTGCTGCTCGGCAGCGCCGTGGTGCTGCTCAACCTCGGCGACCTGCCGCGGGTGTTCGGCGACATCGTCGGCGGCGCCTTCGGCTTCCGGGAGCTGGCGGCCGGCGGCATCGGCGCCGCCATCCAACAGGGCATCCGGCGCGGCATGTTCTCCAACGAGGCGGGCCTGGGCTCCGCCCCCAACGCGGGCGCCGCCGCCGAGGTCTCCCACCCCGTCAAGCAGGGCCTGGTGCAGGCGTTGGGCGTCTTCTTCGACACCCTGCTGATCTGCTCGATGACGGCCTTCATCATCCTGACGACCAACCCCGAACTCGGCGGACGCCAGGGCGCGGACCTGACCCAGAGCGCCCTCACCGACACCCTGGGAGGCTGGGCCGGACACGTCCTGACCCTCGTCGTCTTCATGCTCGCCTTCAGCTCGATGATCGGCAACTACTACTACGGCCAGTCCAACATCGAGTTCATGACCGCCAAGCGCTGGGTGCTGCCCGCCTACCGCACCCTGGTCCTGGTGGTCGTCTTCCTCGGCGCGCTCGGCTCGGTGAGCGTCGTGTGGAACCTCGCGGACGTCTTCATGGGCCTCATGGCCCTGATCAACCTCCTCGCCATCCTGCCCCTCTCGGCCATCGCCTTCCGCCTGCTGGACGACTACCTCGCGCAGCGGCGGCTGGGCCTGGACCCGGTGTTCACCCGAGACCGGCTGCCGGACCTGGACGGCGTGGAGTGCTGGGAGGCCCGGCCGGAGCGCGCTGTCGCGGAGGAACGGCTGACGCAGGCCGGTTGAGCCGATCCGGCAGCTGGTTCGCCCCCGCCCGCCAGGCGGGGCGCGATCACGCACCGTACTTCGCCGAGCCCGCTCAGCCGTTCATCGCAACTTGTCGGCTTCCCGCACGCGGTGGAGGTGGATGAGGACGTCGAAGGACCGGCCGATCGGGACGTCTGAGAGCGGACAGGGGTATTCGGTGCCGATGCTGCGCCTGGGGCGGGCGGCATCGAGCCACGCGCGGGCCGCGGCCGGGGCGCTGCGGATGTCGAGGAAGTAGTCGGTGCGACGGACCTGGTCGAGGGTGTACTCGCTGGTGCCGGGGTCGGCCGCACCCACGGTAACCTTCTCCCACGGACCCGCGAGGCTCTTCTTCTGTGCCAGGAAGGACCCTTGGCCGAAGGTGAAGCCGAGGGGGATATAGCCCGTGCCGAGCGCTTCGCGCAGGAACCCGCCCTGCGCCTTCGGGTGCGTCTCGGGGTCGTCGGGCACGTATGCCACATGTCCGTTGTGCGCGGACAGCAGCATCCTGTGGCCGGTGTGCCGATGCCACCAGGCGACGTTTTCGGCCATTACCCGGTCGCGGTAGACCATCGCGGAGGGTATCGCCGCGGCGTCGTCGAGGTCGCAGGCGAGGAACCTGGCGGTCTGGGCGAGGAACCGGGCGTGCTGCACCGTCCACGCGAACTCCTCGCCGTCCGAGCCTTGTCGGCTTTCCAGCAGCTCCAGGGCCAGTCGGGCGTTGTCCGCCAGTCGCCGTCGCTCCGGCAGCGGCCTGTGCAGGTGGGCGGCGGCGTCGTCGAGGGGGCGCAGGCCGGTGTAGAGCTCGGTGAAGCGCGGCAGCAGGCTCCGGTGGTGCTGCCGGACGTAGCCCGTCACGCGCTCGAAGAGGTCGTCGCCCACCCTGGGATATCCGATGTCGTCGCCCATGAAGCGGACCCGGTGGCCGGGACGGCTCCGGTTGTGGTCCCGCATCCACTCGATCAGGTGCAGGAACTCCTCGCGCTCCCACGGCGATCCGCCCAGGGCCTCCTTGACGACCTGGCGCGCGTCTCCCCGGCCGCTCCGGACGTACTCGTCGATCCGCAGTCCTGCGGGCCAGCTCATCTCCAGGGCGAAGGTGGTGAAGCCCTTCTCCTCGACGAGATACCGGAAGACCCGCTCCTTCATCGTGAAGAACTCGTGCGACCCGTGCGTGGCCTCGCCCAGGCCCACCACCTTCGCGTCGCCGATCATCGCCCCCAGAGGACGGAGGTCGGCCGTGTCCGCCCCCGGTTCCGCCGACCGCAGCGGGCGGGCCGCCTGCTCCAGCGCGCGGAGCGGGTCCTGGGCGGGGGCTTGTGCCGGTGCCCTCCGGGCTGCGTGGGCCGGTGCGGGCGCCAACAGCATCCCCATCGTGGCCGCTGCCGCTGTCAGCAGCGGCCGTCGCCGTATCTGCATCTGCCCGGTCATGCCGATCACTCCTCAACTCGAATGTCCCCAGCCGGGAATGATGATCGCGCCGATGAAGCGGCTGCGCGCTGAGGGCAGCCCCCGTCCTCTCCTGGGGGTAGCCCTGCCCGGGGACGTTCAGGCTGCTGAATGTCTGCAACTGGCCCCGGGCAGGCGCGGGTATCGGCCAGGTTCTCGGTGGGCTGGATTGATGGGCAACCTTCTGCACGATGCTCGACCCGCTTCCAGCGGTGCTGATAAATCCCTGCCTGCATGTGGTCGACCCCGGGTAACCGCCCAATCGGAAGAAGGGGAACAATCATGCTCAGACGCGCAAAGGCCGCTGCCGGCCTCACGGCCGCCGGCCTGGTCCTCGGCCTGACCGGCACTCTCGCCGGCGCCACCACAGCCACCGCCGCACCCGCCCAGCAGACGTCCACCCGGACCGTCACCATCCAGGCCGTCAACAACCTCGGCCTCAACACCGCAGAAGCCAAGAGCGTGCAGTGCTACGTGCGCGACGCCGGCTACAACCCCGGCACGATCGACGGCCAGCTCGGCTCCAACAGCTGGAAAGCCTGGCAGAGTTTCCTCAACGCAAACGGATTCAACGCCGGGACCGCCGACGGCATCGTCGGCCCCAACACCATCCGCGGCCTCCAGAGCCTCCTCGTCTACCTCGGCTACGACACCGGCGGCATCGACGGCATCGCCGGGGCCAAGACCAGGGCCGCCTGGGCGGCGTTCTCCAACCTCCGCGGAGGCTGGTGCTGACCACCCGTCGCGGCGTACGACGGCGGTCCGCACGCGTAGGCGTTCGCGATGGCCGGCAGAAATGGAGACTGGACAGGCAACGGCAGTGAATGCGGGCCTGTCCCCGTGCCCGCCGGTGTTCCCCGACGCCGGGGAACACCGGTGCCGACAGCGCCCACTGCCCGTCGGCCATCGTCGAACCGGGGAGTGGTGGCGCCGCGAGGGGCGGGTGAACCTCCCCGGCATGCAGCCCCGCGTCGGCTAGGGAACAGCGGGGGAGAAGTACCACTTCTGGTTCGCGTCGTTGTCCGAGCGGCAGGACCACTGGTGGATCTTGGCGCCGTCGGCCGTGGACCAGGCTTCCACGTCGAGGCACTTGCCGCTGTTCAGGCTGACCAGCTTGACGAGCCCGCCGCCCGCGTCGGCCAGCCGCCACTTCTGGTTGGCGTCGTTGTCCAATCTGCACGACCACTGGTGCACGGCCGCACCGTCCGCCGTGGACCATGCCTCGACGTCGAGGCACTTGTTGCTGTTGAGGTTGAGCAGCTTCACGTAGCCGCCGCCCGCGTCGATCACGCGCCAGTTCTGGTTGGCGTCGTTGTCGTACCGGCAGCTCCACTGGTGGACCGCCGCACCGTCGGCTTTGGACCACGCCTCCACATCCGCACACTTGTTGCTGTTGGCGTTCACCAGCTTGACGGCGCCTGACGCGATGGACGGGGTGGAGGGCGCGGCCTGCGCGCTCGGAGACAGGGCCAGCGTCGCGCCGGCGCCCAGTGCCACGACATACAAGGCGCGTCTCGGGAGCGGTCTTCTGCTGCCTGTGAACACGGCAAACCCCTTTTCTCTCACGGAACTTGGCGCCCTCAGGGTTTCCCTCAACACCCGCCCACGCCACGCCGGTTCCGGCCATAGTCGGGCTCGCACCGCTCCACGACGCGCCGGGCAACCGCGAAGGCCGCATTGGCCGCAGGCACCCCGCAATAGACGGCGGTCTGGAGGAGCACCTCGGAGATCTCCTCCGGTGTGAGGCCGTTGCGCAGGGCGGCCCGTACGTGCAGGGCGAGTTCCTCGTGGTGGCCGCCCGCGACGAGGGCGGTGAGGGTGATGCAGCTGCGGGTGCGGCGGTCCAGGCCGGGGCGGGTCCAGATCCCGCCCCACGCGTAGCGGGTGATGAAGTCCTGGAACGGGGCGGTGAAGGGGGTCGTGGCGGCAGCCGCCCGGTCGACGTGGTCGTCGCCGAGGACGGCGCGGCGCATCGCCTCGCCCGCTGACTCGGATTCCGAGGTGCCGGTGAGGTGGTGGTGCAGGGCGGCGAGGACGGCCTGCGGCTGTTCGACGGTGGCCAGGTGGGCGGCGCGGGGGAGTTCGACGAGGGTGGAGTCGGCGATGCCGTCGGTCAGTTCGCGGGCGCGGTCGAGGGGGACCGCCCGGTCCTCGCGGCCGGCGACGACGAGGGTCGGGGCGGTGATGCGGGGCAGGTCGGCACGCAGGTCGGCGGTGGCCAGGGCGTGGCAGCAGGCCGCGTAGCCGGCCGGGTCGACGGACCGGTGGTCCCGTACCAACGCCTCGGCGGCGGCGGTCTGCCGGAAGGCCGGGGTGAACCAGCGGCCGGGTGCCGAGGCGGCGAGCGCGGCGACGCCCTCGTCCCGCACCAGGCGGCCGCGTTCGCGCCATGCCGACGGCGTGCCGAACCGGGCGGCGGAGCAGATCAGGGCGAGGGAGGTGACGCGCTCGGGGTGCCGTGCCGCCAAGTGGGCGCCGACCGCGCCGCCGAGGGAGATCCCGGCGCAGGCGAAGCGTTCGGCGCCGAGGGAGTCGGCGAGGTCGAGGACCAGGCGGGCGAGGTCGTCCACGGTGGCGTCCGGTCCGAGGAGCGAGGCCGGTGAGCCGCCGTGTCCGGGCAGGTCCCAGCGCACGGTCCGGTGTCGGCGGGCGAGGCCGGGAAGCTGCGGATCCCACACGGCGAGCGAGGTGCCCAGCGACGGGCCGAGCAGCAGCACCGGGGCGTCGTGCGGGCCGTCGATGCGGTGGTGGAGAAGGCGACGGTTCACGGGTGTTCCCCGAGGGCTCGGTCGGTCAGGGCCTGGGCGGCGCCCAAGTAGCCTGCAGGGTCGGTGAGTTCCCGCAGATTCGGCGGGTCGGGCACCGAGAGGTCGGCCCGGAGGGCCTCTTCGAGGCTGCAGCCCTCGGTGGCTGTCAGGCGTGCGGCCCGCGACAGCGCGCTCCTCGCCGCGCTGCGGCCGATCAGCGGAGTGAGGGCGATGGCGAGACGTTCGGCGGTGATCAGGCCGCCGGTGCGGTCGAGGTTCTCGCGCATGCGGTGCGGGTGGACGCGCAGGTTCTCGGTGAGCTCGGCCGCGTGCCGGGCGGCGGCTGCGGTCAGGCGCAGTGCCTCGCGCAGGGGTTGCCACTCGGAGTGCCAGGCCCCGGCCGGTCGCTCGTCCTCCGCCGTGAGGGCGCCGAACAGCACGGCGGCCAGCGCCGGGAGCTGGCGGGCGGTGGCCGCGATGAGCACGGCGCGGACCGGGTTGGACTTGTGCGGCATGGCCGAGGACGCGCCGCCGTCGGCCTCCGTGAGCTCGCCGATCTCCGTGCGGGACAGGGTGAGCACATCGGTGGCGATCTTGCCGAGTGCGCCCGAGGTGAAGGCGAGCGAGGCGCCGAGGTCGGCGACGGGCGTACGCAGGGTGTGCCAGGGCAGGACGGGTTCGGCGAGCCCGGTCCGCCGGGCGTATGCGGCGATCAGTCGCAGGCCGAGACCGGGGTCGGGGGCCGCGCCCGTCGCCTCGGCGTGGGCATGGAAGGCGGCCAAGGTGCCTGCAGCGCCGCCGAGTTGGGCGGGGAGGGCGGCCCGGGTTGCGGTAAGGCGGTGGTGCGCCTCGCGGACGAGGCTGCGCCAGCCGGCCGCCTTGAGCCCGAAGGTGACCGGCACGGCGTGCTGGGTGAGGGTGCGCCCCGGCATCACGGTGTCCCGGTGCGCGGCGGCGAGCCGTGCCAGCGCCCCGGCGGTACGGTCCAGGTCGGCGAGGGCGAGGTCCAGGGCGCGGGCGGCGACGAGCATCAGCGCGGTGTCCAGGATGTCCTGGCTGGTGGCGCCCTGGTGCACGTGAGCCGCTGCGTCCGGGGTGCGGGCCGCGACGGCGGCGGTGAGGCTGGCGACCAGGGGGAGCACGGGGTTGCCACCGGAGCCGGCCCGCACCGCGATCGTCCGGACGTCCAGCTCGCGGGCGGCAACAGTGATCGCGTCAGCGGCCGCGGCAGGTGCAAGGCCCAAATCGGCCTGGGCCTGCACCAGCGCGGTCTCGGCCTGCAGCATCGCGGCGAGCACCGCCGCGTCGCCGGTGGCGGCGGCCACCGCGGTTCCGGCGGCGACCGGGGTAAGGAGGCCGACGTCGTCGGGCGGCCGGACGGCGGGTTCGTCAGTCGAAGGCAAGGAAGACCGTCTCCTTCTCGCCCTGCAGACGGATGTCGAAGCGGTGCACGCCGGCGCCCTCCGGCCGGGTCCGGAGCGTCGCCCGGCGTTCGGCGGGCAGGGCCGCCAACAGGGCCTCGGCATGGGTGATGTGATGACCCGTTATGTAGGCGCGGGTGAAGAGATGGTGGAGCAGGCCGCGGGCGAAGACGCACACCGAGAGGTACGGTACGCCGCCCGGCGGCAGGGTGTGCAGGGCGTAGTGGCCGTCGGCGTCGGTGGCGACGCGGCCGAATCCGGTGAACGTCACGCCGTCGCGGCAGGCGTGGCCGCCCGTGGCCGCGTCGCGGGGCAGGGAACCGGGCGCGCCGCGGCGGCTGCCGTCCGGAGCGGGCTGCCAGAACTCCAGCAGCGCGTCCGGGACCGGTGCTCCGGCACCGTCGTGGACCTGGCCGTGGACGGTGATGGCCTGCGGGTGCCCGGCGGGGGCGACTCGGTGGCCGTCGGGGGAGGGCAGGGCGCAGCCGTAGAACGGGCCGACGGTCTGGGAGGGGGTGGGGAGGGGGTTCACGGGCGGCTTCCCTCGGTGCGGGTGGCGGCGGGGCCGTCGAGGACGATGTCCCAGCGGTAGCCGAGTGCGTCTCCCGCCGCGGACAGGTCGTGGTCGTAGCCGGCGATCAGGCGGGAGCGGGCGGTGGCGTCGGTGACCGAGTGCAGGATGGGGTCGTAGGGCAGGAGCGGGTCGCCGGGGAAGTACATCTGGGTGACCAGGCGTTGGGTGAACGCGGTGCCGAAGAGCGAGAAGTGGATGTGCGAGGGCCGCCAGGCGCCGGTGTGGTTGTGCCAGGGGTAGGCGCCCGGCTTGACGGTGGTGAAGCAGTAGCGTCCTTGACGGTCCGTCAGGCACCGTCCCGCGCCGGTGAAGTTGGGGTCGAGCGGGGCGGGGTGCCGGTCGCGGCGGTGGGCGTAGCGGCCGCAGGCGTTGGCCTGCCAGATCTCGACGAGCTGTCCGGTGACGGGGCGTCCGGCCCGGTCGAGGACGCGGCCGGTGACGGTGATGCGCTCGCCGAGCGGTTCGCCGGTCTGCCCGCGGGTCAGGTCGGCGTCGGACTCGGTGACGTCGGCGGCGCCGAAGACCGGGCCGGACAGCTCGGCGGCCTCCGGGTCCCGCAGGGGGACCAGGGGCTGCCGGGGGTGGCGCAGGAGGCTGCTGCGGTAGGGCGGGTAGTCGCGCGGGGGATGGTGGCGGACGGTGCCGGAGGCCGCGCAGGCCTCGGCGTGCCGGCCGATCTCGTGGGAGATGTCCTGCTGGGTGGGGAGGCTGGAGGGCAAGGAGTCACCTTTCGGGGTGGGTCGTCACCGGCGCCGCGGTCCGGCGGGCGACCTCGGCGGCGTCGACCCCGGGCGCGGTCTCGACGAGGACCAGTCCTGCGCCGGTGACGTCGAGGACGCCGAGATCGGTGAAGATCCGGTGCACACACGCCCGGCCGGTGAGCGGCAGCGAGCACTCCTCGACGATCTTCGGGGAGCCGTCCTTGGCGGTGTGTTCCGTCAGCACGATCACCCGGTGCGCCCCGTGCACGAGGTCCATGGCGCCGCCCATGCCCTTGACCGTCCGGCCGGGGGCCGACCAGTTGGCCAGGTCGCCGCGGGCCGAGACCTGCATCGCGCCGAGGACCGCGGTGTCGATGTGGCCGCCTCTGATCATCCCGAAGGAGAGCGCGGAGTCGAAGAAGGCCGCGCCCGGGAGCGCCGTCACGGTCTCCTTGCCCGCGTTGACGAGGTCCGGGTCGACGTCGTCCTCGTCCGGGTACGGGCCGACGCCGAGCAGCCCGTTCTCCGAGTGCAGGACGACACCCGCGTCCGCCGGCAGAAAGTCCGCGACGAGCGTGGGCAGTCCGATGCCGAGGTTGACGTACGAACCGGCCTGCAGCTCCCGGGCGGCGCGGGCCGCCATCTGGTGTCTGGTCCAGCTCATGAGGCGCGCACCGTCCTGCGTTCGACGGGCTTGTGCGCGGCCTGCTGTGGTGTCAGGGCGACCACGCGTCGGACGAACACGCCCGGCAGGTGCACGTGGTCGGGGTCCAACTCGCCGGGTTCCACGAGCTCTTCGACCTCGGCGACGGTGATGCGTCCGGCCATGGCCGCGAGCGGGTTGAAGTTGCGGGCGGTCCGGGCGAAGACCAGGTTCCCGTGGCGGTCGCCCCGGGCCGCGCGGACGAGGGCGAAGTCGGTGGTGATGGCGTGTTCCAGGACGTGGGCGCGGCCGTCGAACTCGCGGACCTCCTTGCACCGGGAGACGGCCGCGACACGGCCGTCGGGGGTGTGGCGCAGGGGCAGCCCGCCGTCGGCGACCTGGGTGCCGATGCCCGCCGGGGTGTAGAACGCTGGGATGCCGCAGCCGCCGGCCCGCAGCTGTTCGGCGAGGGTGCCCTGCGGGGTGAGGGTCACCTCCAGCTCGCCGTGGAGGTAACGGCGCGCGAACTCCGCGTTGTTGCCGATGTACGAGCCCGTCACCCGGCGGATCCGGCCGGCCGCGAGCAGGACGCCCAGGCCGTGGCCGTCCGTGCCGCAGTTGTTGGAGACGACGCTCAGTGCGCCGGTGCCCTGCTCGTACAGGGCCCGGATCAGGGTGTCCGGCACGCCGACGAGGCCGAAGCCGCCGACGGCGATCGAGGCGCCGTCCCCGATGTCCGCCACCGCCTCCGTGGCGGTGGGCACCGTCTTGTCCATCACGCGGTGAAGCGGTAGACGGCCTGGGCGACGGCTGCCGGTTTGGGCTGTCCGTGGATCTCGACGGTCAGGTCGACCGTGAGCTCGGCGCCGCTCTGGACGCCTCGGGTGGCGGCGATGACGCCGCGGGCACGGATGCGGGATCCGACGGGGACGGTCGCGGGGAAGCGTACCTTGTTGAGGCCGTAGTTGACGGCCATGCCGACGCCCCGGACCTCCAGCAGCCGGTTCCACAGCGGGATGAGCAGGGCGAGGGTGAGGTGGCCGTGGGCGATGGTGCCGCCGAAGGGTCCCTTCCCGGCGCGTTCGGTGTCGACGTGGATCCACTGGTGGTCGTCGGTGGCGTCGGCGAAGGTGTCGATGCGTTCCTGGCCGATCTCCAGCCAGTCGCTGTGGCCGAGGTCGGTGCCGGTGAGGGCGAGCAGTTCGGTGATGCCGTTGACGGTTCGGGGCATGGCGAAGCCTCTCCGGAGCAGAGGGGGAGGGGTGGTCAGTGCTGCGCGTGGGCGTCGCGGAGCAGGCGCTTGAGCAGCTTGCCCGCGCCGTTGCGCGGGAGGGAGTCGGTGAAGACCACCGATTTGGGGATCTTGTAGCGGGCCAGGCGTCCGTCCAGGTGCGCGGTGAGCTCCTCCGCGGACGCGGTGCTGCCGGGGCGCAGGACGACGACGGCACGGCCGGCCTCGCCCCAGGTCGGGTCGGGGATGCCGAAGACCGCGCACTCGGCGACGGCCGGGTGCTCCAGCAGCGCTGCTTCGACCTCGGCGGGGCAGACGTTCTCGCCGCCCGAGATGAAGATGTCCTTGAGCCGGTCCACCAGGTGGACGTAGCCGTCGGCGTCGACGGTGGCGAGGTCGCCGGAGCGGAACCAGCAGCCGTCGCGGAAGGCGGCGGCGGTCTCCGCGGGGCGGCCCCAGTAGCCGGGGGTGACGTTGGGTCCGGCGACCAGGATCTCGCCGGGCTCGCCGGGGCGGACCGGTTCGCCGGCCGGGCCGAGCAGCCGGATGTCGGTGAAGAGGTGCGGGACGCCCGCCGAACCGGCGTGGCCGGCCGCGTCGTTCCGGTCGAGCAGCAGGACGCCGGGCGCGGTCTCGGTCATGCCGTAGCCCTGGACGAAGGCGAGGCCGCGGTCGAGGTAGCGGCGGATGGTCCGCTCCGGGACGGGCGCGCCGCCGCAGAGCAGGGTGCGCAGGCTGGCGAGGTCGGCCTTGTCCCAGCCGGGGTCGGCGGCCAGTGCGTCGTACATGGCGGGGACGCCGAACAGGCTGGTGATCCGGTGCCGTTGGACCAGTTCCAGGGTGCGCCCGGGGTCGAAGGCGGATTCGAGGACGGCGGTGCCGCCCTTGAGGAGGGTGGGCAGGCAGGTCATGTTGAGCGCGGCCGTGTGGAAGAGGGGCGCGCTGACGAGGGTGATCTCGTCGGTGGCGAGGTCGCTGTCGACGAGGACGTTGAGGCTGTTCCACAGGATGTTGCCGTGGGTGAGCACGGCGCCCTTGGGACGGCCGCCGGTCCCCGAGGTGTACATGATCATGCACAGGTCGTCGGGGCCCACCGGCTGGTCGAACGGCTCGTCCGGGGATCCGGCCAGCAGCGTCTCGTACGTCTCTCCCTCGGCCTCCAGCACCTCGGCGTAGTCGTCGAGTCCGGGTGCGGCCGGGTGCCGCAGGCTCAGCAGCAGCCGGCTGCCGGAGTCCTGGAGCTGGTGGCGCAGCTCCGGCAGCGCCAGGCGGGTGTTGAGCGGGACGAAGACCGCGCCCAGTGATCCGGTGGCGAACAGGGCCTCCAGGAAGGCGGGGTGGTTGGGGCCGAGGAAGGCCACCCGGTCGCCCTGCCGGATGCCGTGCGCGCGCAGCAGGTGCGCGAGGCGGGTGGCGCGGTCGTGGAGCTCGGCATAGGTGGTGGTGTGTTCCTCGTGGAGCAGGGCGGTGCGGTGCGGGGTCCTGCGGGCCCGCCGGGCGGGCCAGGAACCGATGCCGTGGTTCTGCAACGCATAACTCCCCTGGTCGGCTTCACTGGTGGCGGTCCAGGCCGAGCAGCCTGGCGGCGTTCTCCTTGAGGATCTTGGGGCGGACCTCGTCCTTGAGCGGGAGCGCGGCGAAGTCGGCGAGCCAGCGGTCGGGGCTGATGAGCGGGTAGTCGGAGCCGAAGAGCACCTTGTCCTGCAGCAGGCTGTCGGCGTAGCGGACCAGCTGCGGCGGAAAGTACTTCGGGGACCAGCCGGACAGGTCGATGTGCACCTGTGGTTTGTGGGTGGCGACCGCCAGCGCCTCGTCCTGCCAGGGGAAGGAGGGGTGGGCGAGGACAATGGGCATGCCGGGGAAGTCGGCGGCGACGTCGTCGACGTCCATCGGGTTCCCGTACTTCAGGCGGATGCCGCCGCCTCCGGGTGCTCCGGCGCCGATGCCGGTCTGGCCGGTGTGGAAGACGGCGACGGCGCCCGCCTCCTCGATCGCCTCGTACAGCGGGAAGGCCAGCCGGTCGTCGGGGTGGAACTCCTGCAGGATGGGATGGAACTTGAAGCCCTTGATGCCGAACTCCTCGACCAGGCGGCGCACTTGGCGTGCGCCCGCCCTGCCCTTGTGCGGGTCGATGCCGGCGAACGGGATGAGGACGTCGGGGTTCTGCCGGGCGGCCTCGGCGATCTCCTCGTTGGGGACGGGCGGGGTGCCGGTGGCGGCCTCGGCGTCCACGGTGAAGACGACGCAGGCCATGCTGCGCTCGCGGTAGTGGGCGGCGATCTCGGGGAGCGTGGGGCGGCGGTGTCCGGCCTTGAAGTACGCGCCGGCCGCGGCGTCGAGTGCCTCGGAGAGGGAGGCCCGGCCGCGGGAGGAGACCTCGGCGTGGGTGTGCACGTCGATGGCGACGAGTTCGTCGACGTTCACCGGGCGGCCTCCTGCGCGGTGCGCGGCGCGGGGATGCCGTAGGTCTCGGGGGTGCGCCCGACCGTGACCGGCCAGGCGGCGGCGATCGCCTCCGCGCTCCAGCCGCCGTCCGTGTAGGCGACGGCGGTCTCCTGCGGGTGGGACCACAGGGCGAGTTTGTCGCCGCCGATGCCGATGCACTGGCCGGTGATGCCGGCTGCGGCGTCGGAGGCGAGGAAGACGGCCAGCGGGGCGACGTCCTCGGGGGTGCCGAAGCCCTCGCCCTTGCGCAGGGCGTCGGGCAGCGGGGTGCCGTGCCGCTCCAGCGCCTCGACGTACGGGGCGAAGGCCGGGATGGTGCGGGTCATGGCGGTGGCGGCGACGGGTATCACGGCGTTGGCGGTGATGCCGTCGCGCGCCAGCTCCGTCGCCCAGGTGCGGACCATCGCCGCGATGCCGGCCTTGGCGGCGGCGTAGTTGGTCTGGCCGAAGTTGCCGCGCTGCCCGGCGGGCGAGCCCGCGACGACGACGCGGCCGCCTCCGCCCTGCTCGCGCATGCGCCGTACCGCCGCACGCACGCAGGTGAAGGTGCCGCGCAGATGGACGCGGACGACGGTGTCGAAGTCGTCGTCCGTCATCTTCCACAGCATCCGGTCGCGCAGGACGCCCGCGTTGGTGACCATCACGTCCAGCCGCCCGAAGGCGTCCACGGCGCGGGCGACCAGTGCCTCGGCCGCTTCGCTGCTGCCGACCTCGGCGGTCTCGGCGACGGCCCGGCCGCCGGCCTCCTCGATCTCCTTGACGGCGGCTGCCGCCGCGTCCGGGTCCACGTCGTCGACCACGACGGCCGCTCCGGCTGCGGCGAGGGCCTTGGCATAGGCGAGCCCCAACCCGCGTCCGCTGCCGGTGACTACGGCCACTTTCCCGTTCAGATGCTTGCGATGCATGGGAGTGCTCCTCGACTGAGAGGTGGAGGGAGGCATTCACGCTAGGCACTTCTCATGTAGGCCGTCAATGAGATGCCGAATATTTCAGCCTGCCCCGCACACCGGCCGCGGCGCCGCCTACGCTGTGCGCGTGACCAGCCTCGAACCCGCCCCGCGCCCCCAGTCGTTGATGCTGAACTTCTTCGGCATCCATGTGCTCGGCCGGGACACCGCCCTGTCCTCCGGCTCCGTGATCGAGGTGTTCGCCCGCGTCGGCGTCACCGAGGAAGCGGTCCGCTCGACCCTGACCCGCATGGTCGGCCGGGGGCTGCTGGAGCGGCACCGCAGGGGCCGCAAGGCGTACTTCGCCCTCACCCCGCGCGCGGTGACGGTCTTTCAGGACGGCCACGACCGCATCTGGCGCACCGGGGCCGTCAACCGCGACTGGGACGGGCAGTGGACCCTGGTCGGCTACTCCCTGCCGGAGGCCTGGCGGCGCGAACGGCACGACCTGCGCTCCCGTCTGACCTGGGGCGGCTTCGGGCTCCTGCAGAACGGGCTGTGGGTGGCGCCCGGCGTGGCGGACGTGGCCGCGCTGCTCGGGGACCTCGGGCTCGACGCCCAACTGCGGGTCTTCCGCGGCACGGTGCTGGCGCCGACGGAAGCCGGACAGGTGGTCGAGTCCGCCTTCGACACCGCCGCGATCGCCGCCCAGTACCGCACCTTCCTGGACCACTGGAGCCGGTCCGGCGCCCTGGGCGGGGATCCGCTGAGCGGGCAACTGCTGCTGCACACGGACTGGCTGGAACTGGTCCGGCGCGATCCCCGGCTGCCCGCCGAACACCTGCCGGCGGACTGGCCCGCGATCCGCGCCGAGCAGCTCTTCCACACCCTGGCCCGGCGCTGTGCGGCCACCGCCCGCGCGGAAGCGGAACGGGTCCTGGACACCATCCCGGCCCCTTCTCCCTCGGCAACCCCTTGACCGCTGCCGAAAATCCGCCCTAGATTCGACGCGCTCTCCGCCGCGCCGGCGCATCGCTGCGACACGTACCGCTCCTCCCAGCCCACCGCCCCAGGAGCACACCGTCATGCGCACACACCTCACACGCCGCATCGCCCTCGCCGGCGCCGCCCTCTCCCTCGCCGTCACTGCCGCCCCGCCGACAGCCGCCCGCACCGGGGCGGCTGCGGAGCACCGCACCGGCACCCTCGCCGACGGCGCGAGCTGGGTCGCCGACATCCCGCCGCACTGGAACGGCACCCTGCTGCTGTACAGCCACGGCTACGGACCCCTCCGGGCCCAGGACGCCCCCGACCCGGCCACGGGCGCCGCCCTGCTCGCCGGGGGCTACGCCCTCGCCGGCTCCTCCTACGACCCGCACGGATCACGGTGGGCCCTCGGCAGCGCCGAACGCGACCAGTTCGCCACCCTCGACGCCTTCACCGCCACCATCGGCCGCCCCCGGCGGACCATATCCGTCGGCCAGTCCATGGGCGGCCTCGTCAACGCCCGCATCGCCGACAACCCGCACGGTCGCATCGCGGGCGCGCTCGGCCTGTGCGGACTGGTCGCCGGCGGCATCGACCTGAACGCCTATCAACTCGCAGGCGAGACCGCCCTCGCCACGCTGCTCGCCCCGGCCGCCCGGATCCCCCTGACCGGCTACCCCGACGCAGCCGCCGCCACCGCCGCCGCGAACTCCCTGACCGCAGCAGCCCGGACCGCCCAGGAAACCCCCGAGGGCCGCGCCCGCATCGCCCTGGCAGCCGCCTACCTCAACCTGCCCGCCTGGGCCCCGGACCAGGAACCGCCCGACGCCGACGACCCGGCCGGACAGGAGGCACAGCAGTACCAGTGGCTCGCGGCCGGACAGCTCGGCTTCATCATGACCGCACGCTACGCCGTCGAACAGGCCGCAGGCGGCGACAGCGGCTCCACGGAAGGGCTGAACTGGGGTGCGCTGCCGGCCCGTTCACCCCACTACCACGAGGTCCGCGCCTTCTACCGGACCGCCGGCCTCGACCTGGACGCCGACCTGGCGGCCCTGTCCCGGGCCCCCGCCCACCGTGCGGACCCGGCCGCGACCCGCTGGATGCGGCAAACCTCCACGGCGGACGGGAGGTTGGACGTTCCCCTGCTCGACCTGCACACCACTGCCGACCCGCTCGCCCCCGCCGAACAGGAGACGGCCTTCGCCGCCCGCGTCCGCGCCACCGGCCACGGCCCGCTGCTGCGTCAGGCGTTCGTCGCCCGCCAGGGCCACTGCACCTTCACCCCGCACGAGGTCCTCGCCGGCCTGCACGCGCTCGTCCGCCGGATCGACAGCGGCCACTGGCCCGCAACCGGCGCCGCCGCCCTGACCGCCGACCAGCCCGCCGGCACCACCGCGTTCACCGACCGCCGCCCGGGCCGGCTGGTCACCCCCTGACCGCGGACCGGCCGTCAGACGCCCGGGGCAGCGGCGGCCTGCCGGGCCCAGTAGCGCCAGCCCGCCTCGATCTGCTGAGCGGCCCAGACCGTGGAGGCCTTCTCCACGCTCTCCTCGTGGCCCGTGAACTCCCGGATCCCGCCCGCGGCCAGCGCGGTGAGCTGCAGCGCGCAGGCACGCTGCAGCAGGACCGCCGTCATCACCGCATGCGCGACGTCCGGGCCGACCGCCACCAGCCCGTGCTGCGGCATCAGACACGCACGCGCCGCACCCAGGTCACGGGCCAGCGCCCGGCCGAGGCCGGGGGAGCGGACGAGGTCGGCGGTCGCCGTGAACCGCGGCAGCCCGTGCTCGGCGAAGAGCACGGCGTCGTGACTGATCGGCCGCAGCGGCACGTCCAGCGCGCTGAAGGCGTTCACGGTGGCCGCGTGGGTGTGCACGGTCGCCCCGACCTCGGGACGCGCCTGCATGATCTCGGTGTGGATCGGATACTCCTGGTGCGGCGCACCCGCACCGACGAGCACCTCGCCCTCCCAGGAGACCAGTTGCACCCGCTCCGGCCGGACTTCCTCCAGCCCCCAGCCGGGCGCCTTCAGCCACACCCCGCGGCCCTCGTCGTCACGCAGCGCCAAGTGCCCCCAGACCATGTCGCCGTGACCGGCCGCCGCCAGCGCCCGGCTGCCGAGGGCCGTGAGCTCGGCGAGCGGGTGCGCGGTGTGGTCCATGGGGCCTCCGGTCGATGAGCGAACACGCCGGAGGAACACGGTAGTCGGTCACAGCTGAATCGATCCTGTGGCGATCGCCACGATCCCGGCGACGGCACCGGCCACCGAGACGGCCAGGATGACGAGTTCGCGCGGGGCGAAGACGGTCCGGCCCTGCTCGCGGCGGGCCATGGCGAACAGCACGGAGGCGGGCGCGTAGACGACGAAGGAGACCAGGACGAACTTCAGCCCGGCCGCGTACAGCAGGAACGCGGTGTAGAGGGTGGCCAGCGCGGCGACGACCAGTTCGCGGGTGGTGCCTTCCCGTCGGCCGGTGCCCGGCGGGCGGTGGAGGGCGATCTTCAGCGCATACCCGGCGGCCAGGAGGTACGGGATGAGCGACAGCGCACTGGTCAGATCCAGGGTGAAGTTGAAGGCGTCGCCGGAGAACAGGGTGATGACCAGGACGAGTTGCGACAGGCAGGTGCTCAGGAACAGGGCCGCCACCGGCACGTCGGCGACGGTGGAACGCCGCAGGAAACGGGGCATGTCGTCGTCCCGCGCGGCGACGAACAGCACCTCCGCGGCCATCAGGCTCCAGGCGAGATAGGCACCGAGCACGGAGACGATCAGGCCGGCGCTCACGAACACGTTCCCCCAGGTGCCGACGGCCGCTTGCAGGACCTGCCCCATCGAGGGCTGACGCAGCGTCGCGATCTCGTGCAGGGGCAGGATGCCGTAGGAGACGATGGTGACCGAGGCGAAGACGGCGAGGACGCTCAGGAATCCCAGGACGGTGGCCCGTCCGACGTCCTCGCGGCGCTTGGCGTGGCGGGAGTAGACGTTGGCGCCCTCGACGCCGAGGAAGACGAAGACGGTGACCAGCATGGTGCTGCGGACCTGGGGGAAGAGCGAGCCCCCGTAGTCGGCGCCGGTGAGGTTCTCGGCGAAGACGTCGGGCTTGAGGCAGAAGAGCGCCAGGACGATGAAGACCAGGATGGGCACGAGCTTGGCGACGGTGACGATCCGGTTGATCGCGGTGGCCTCCTTGACCCCGCGTCTGATCAGCAGGAAGAACCCCCAGAGGCCGATCGAGGAGAGCACGAACGCGAGCAGCGTCTGGCCTTCCCCGAGCGCCGGGGCGACGGCCCCGAGGGTGGACATGATCAGTACCCAGTAGGTGACGTTGCCCACGCACGCGCTCGCCCAGTAGCCGAACGCCGAGAAGAAGCCCAGGTATTCGCCGAACCCGGCCTTGGCATAGGCGTACACGCCGGCGTCCAGCTGCGGTCTGCGCACGGCGAGGGTCTGGAAGACGAAGGCGAGCATCAGCATGCCCAGACCGGCGATCGTCCAGGCGATCAGCGCCCCGGCGACGCCGGTCGCCTCCGCGAAGCGGCTCGGCAGCGAGAACACCCCGGCGCCCACCATCGAGCCGACGACCATCGAGGTCATCGTCAGCAGCGTCAGTTTGGCAGCAGGCGGTGACGCGCCGTCGCTGCTCCGGGGCGGACCGCTGTCGTGGGCTTCGGTCATGTCTCCCTCCGTCGGGGACTGTTCAGTACGCGACCGGTTCGCGGACGATGGGGCAGGTCATGCAGTGGCCGCCGCCACGGCCGCGGCCGAGCTCGGCGCCGACGATGGTGATGACCTCGACGCCGGCCTTGCGCAGCAGGGTGTTGGTGGTGGTGTTGCGGTCGTAGGTGACGACCACGCCCGGCTCCAGGGCGACGGCGTTGTTTCCGCTGTCCCACTGCTGGCGCTCGGACGCGTAGACGTCGCCGCCGGTGGCGATCACGTGCAGTTTTTCGAGACCCAGCGCGGCGGCGACCACATCGGTGAAGGAGCGCGGGCTCTCGTCGGTGATCTCGATGCCGGGGGCGTCGTCGGAGGGGCGCAGCGAGAAGGTGTGGATGCTGTCGGTGATCGTGGGGTAGAGGGTGACGATGTCCCGGTCGGCGAAGGTGAAGACGGTGTCCAGGTGCATCGCCGAACGGAGCTTGGGCATGCCGGCGACGACGACGTGCCGGGCCGCGCCGCCCCGGAACAGGGCGGCGGCGACCTGGGTGATGGCCTGGCGGGAAGTGCGCTCGCTCATGCCCATCAGCACGACCCCGTTCCCGACGGGCATGATGTCGCCGCCCTCGAACGTGGCCTGGCCCCAGTCCTGTTCCGGGTCGCCCCACCAGACGGTGGAGCCCTTGTAGTCGGGGTGGAAGGTGTAGACCGTCTTCATCAGCAGGGTCTCGTCGTGGCGGGCGGGCCAGTACAGCGGGTTGAGGGTGAGACCGCCGTAGAGCCAGCAGGTGGTGTCGCGGGTGTAGAGGGTGTTGGGCAGCGGCGGCATGAGGTACTCGCGGGCTCCCGCCGCCTCCCGGGCCAGGGCGAGGTGACCGGTGCGGTAGTCCTCGGGCAGGTCGGAGGTGGCGAGCCCCCCGACGAGGAACTCGGCGAGCGCGCGCGGCCCCAGTGAGTCCAGGTAGGCGCGGGTGCCGTCGATCAGCCCGACACCCACCTGGTTCGCCGTGATCTTCCGGTCCAGCAGCCACGAGCGGGCCTCGGGGATCGCCATGGTCTGCGCCAGCAGGTCGTGCAGCTCGACGACCTCCACCCCGCGCTGGGCGAGCTTGTTCACGAAGTCCGCATGGTCGCGCTGGGCGTTCTCCACCCACATGACGTCGTCGAACAGCAGGTCGTCCGCGGTGGTGGGCGTCAGGCGGCGGTGAGCCAGCCCGGGTGCGCAGACCAGGACCTTGTGCAGCCGGCCGACCTCGGAGTGCACGCCGTGGGTGCGGGCGGCAGCGGCGGTCTCGGTCATGGCCGTCCTTCGGTCGCGTTCGTCGTTCCACCGTGACCCGGCCGGCCCGGCAGGGGCCACCGAACGTGGGCTGTTCGGGTGGCCGGCCGCCCTCCGCGCCGGTCGGCGGGTCCGGGTGACGTCCGTCCGGCCGCAGGCATGGGCCGGACGGCCCATGCCCGGTGGGAACGGGGACGGGATATATCTGTCGGCAGGCTGCCCGGCGGCATGCGAACGGATCTCCGGGCCCCTGTCCCGAACGGGACCGATCGCACTCCGAGACACCTGCGCGGCGGGCTTTTCACGGCCGATTTCACGGTCGTGAAAAGACCACGGCCCACTCGAGAACGAGTTTTCCTCCCGGCTGGAGGCGGAAATCGTGACAGAAACCATCGGGTATGTCGCCAGAGCCCGGTACGAGCAAATGGTCACCGAGGCGCGGAACTTGATCGGGAAGAAGAGCGGGTATCAGTTCGCCGTCGGTGATCTGGCTCTGGAACTTGCGCCATTGCACACGCACGGTGGTGCCGGGCGGCACCTCCGGCCCGAACGGGTGCCGGAGCGAAGAGGGGTGGCCTGGGCGCTCGGCCGGTTCTCCTCGGACATCCCCCTCCCACTGGCCACCGTCAAGTGCTACAGGTGGGTCGCATCCCGGTGGCCCGAAGCGCACCGGGTCGACGGCGTGTCCCACGGTGTGCACCGGATCCTGGCCGACATAGGCGATGAGACCGAACGCTGGGAGCGCATCCTCCACCCACCCGTGCACGCCCGGTCGGGCGGGCACCGCTGGACCCTGGACGGGGCGAAACGCATGCTGGGCCGTCCCGTGGAATGTCCCGCCACCGTGCAGGAGAAGCTCCGGCTCATCCGTGAACTGACGCGCGACGAGGCGGTGGCGGTCCAGGCCGTCGGCAACCTGCTGAAACAGCGCGAGGTCGCCTTCCTCGTCATGCGGGATCCCGCGGCCCGTCACCTGCTCAACGAGGCCCAGGCGGCGCTCTGCGCATCCGGCTGCTCCGGATACCGCAGCACGTCGGTCGCCGCGTCGGACGGCAGGCCCGCGAACCACTCGATGCAGTTCGTCGAACTGATCGTGGCCTGCCGGCGCTACGTGGAGGACCTCGGGCGGGTGACGGCGGAACTCGGCGCGCAGCACCTCACGGGGGAAGAGCGAAGGGCCGTGCGCACGAACTTCGCCCACGTACGCGAGTCCACCGATTGGTCCGAGGCCGTCGTGCACTCCGGCGCGGCCGGCATGAATGAGAGGTAGACCTCACCCACTGCAATTCTGATCTATGGCGGAACGAATCGAAGGGCACGGGCCAACGGCCTGAAATCCACTCTCCCGTGGTGCGCGGCACGTTGTAAATTCCCGTCCGTCCCCGCGAACGAAGACACAAAATAAGGAGTCGGGTTCTCCGACGACTGTCGCCTGCACGACCTGCCCGCACGGTTCTATTCCCGTTCCGGAGAGGGAGGTGAATCCCTCGGTACCGCCATGCTTCTTCCGGGGATCGACAAGTGATGCCGGGTCCGGCCCTACCGCGATGCCGGGCCCGGCATCCGCCGGTTTCCGGGGCCGAAGTCCTCGATCGCACCCGCTTCTGCACCCACGATCGGCCCGGCCCGACATGGGGGAAGGAAGACATCGCCATGACCTGTGCCACCGGCATCGCCCAGCCCCAGCACACGCACGTGCACGGCTCCGGATGCGGCCATGTCGCCGTCCCGCACCACGACCACACCGACTACGCGCACGTCGGGCAGCTGCACCGGGTTCACGCGGGCCACACCGACGAGTGCGAGCCCTCGGGCCACGTCGTCCACGCCGACCATCCCCACCAGCATCAGCACGGGTGCGGCCACGTCGCCGTCCCGCACGGCAACCATGTGGACTACGTCCACGACGGACACCGCCATGCGCCCCACGACGGCCACTGGGACGACCACTGACCCGTGCACCACCGCGTCAGAGCAGGCGGAAGGCGAGTCCGAGGGCTTCCAGGGCCCGGCGCTGCTCGCCGGCCCATACGGTGGCCTGCCGGTGGTGGACCGATACCACCCCGATCAGCGCACCGCCCCAGGCGGTGATCGGCACCGACGCGACCGCGCCGACCTCCGCTTCCTCCAGCACGTCCAGGGCCGGGGTGCCCAGGAAGACGGGGGAGGCGGCCACCTCCTCGACGAAGACCGGTTTGCGGTCCTGGGCGGCCACCCCGCACGCGGTCTCCCGGTCGGACACCGACTCGAAGAAGGTCAGAAACGGGTGGTGGAAACCCCGCTGGGCCACGATCCGCAGCACCCCGGCCCCCGGCTCGTACAGCTGGGCGTTGCCCATGAGCGTCCCGTTCATCTGGAACATCGTCGACAGCGCGTGGGACAGCACGGACAGCCGCCGGTGCCGCTCGTGTGCCGGCAGCGGCGCCGTCCGTAACTCCTCGGCCATCTGCAGCCCTTCCGGTTCCCCGCACAGCTCCAGCGGACGCAGCACCGCGCTGTGGGCCCGCTCCAGCACCAGCCCCGTCCCCGCCTCGGCGGCACGCTGGCGCGCATCCAGCAGCAGACCCACCCCGGCCGCCCCGCAGAACGTCACCCGGCTGAGGTCCAGCACGACCTGGCCGGGCCGCGCCGCCGCGTCGTACAACGCGCGGGCGAGAACCGGCACCGAGGCGATGTCCAGCTCACCCGCCACACGGATCGTGACCCGGCCGTTCGCCCTGGCGACACCGATCCGCACGTTCTGCGCCCGCTGGGACCACTCCACCTGCATGCCGGTCCCGTTTCCGGGCCTGCTCACCTCACCCATGGCCAGACACGCTATGGCCGGCGCACCGAAGAACAGAACGCTTTGCTCCCCTGGCCCCGGCTGGCATACGAAACCGATCCTGACCGGTCGGCCTCGGTCGAGTTCAGCGGTCACGCGAAGCCGTATTCGACAGGACCGTGACAACCCGGCCGCTACGGAATCACGTCGTCCACGCCCAGCCGCCGCACACCCGGCACATGGTCGTCCAACTCGCCCGGTTCGAAGCGGCACATGCCCACCACGTGCCAGAACTCGCCCGCCATGTCGCCGTCGTACTTGTAGCCGCCGGACGGCGTCAGGGCCGCCCAGCCGCCCTCCACGCCGATCAGGGTGGCCCGTGCCGCCGGGGCGCCGTCCTCCGGCACCGTCCACAGCCGGACCGTGCCGTCCGCGCCGCCGCTGGCGAGCAGGGAGCCGTCGGGGCTGAAGGCGAGCGCGAGGACCCGGCCGGTGTGGCCGGTGAGACGGCCGGCGTCCGCACCGGTCAGGGGGTTCCACAGGCGCACGACGCGGTCGTCGCCCCCGGTCGCCAGCAGCGGGCGGGCCGGGTGGGCCGCCGCGGCCCACAGCCGGCCGGTGTGGCCACGCAGCCGGCGGACGGCCGTGCCCTCGCGCCAGACGATGGCCTGGCCGTCCCACGAGGCGCTCGCCAGCCACGCGTCGCCGGGACCGTGGACCACCGCGTACACACGGTCGGTGTGCCCGCCCAGTTCGGCCACGAGGCGGCCGGCGGCGAAGTCCCACAGGCGCACATACCGGTCGTCGCAGCCGGTGGCCAGGCCCGAGCCGTCCTTGCGGAACGAGATCGACCGGACCCGGCCGCGGTGCTGGGCGAGGTTGGTCACCAGGGTGCCCGTGCTGCGGTACCACAGCCGCACGGTGTCGTCGTCGTTGGCGGTGGCGAGGAGCTCGCCGTCGCCGCTGAACGCCTCGGCCCACACGTGGTCGGTCTCGGCGTCGAGTTCACGCTCGTACTCGCCGGTGGCGGCGTCCCACAGGTAGACGTCGCCGTCGCTGCTGGCGG
This sequence comes from Streptomyces sp. AM25, assembly GCF_058146165.1. Classification (NCBI taxonomy): domain Bacteria; kingdom Bacillati; phylum Actinomycetota; class Actinomycetes; order Kitasatosporales; family Streptomycetaceae; genus Streptomyces; species Streptomyces sp. AM25. Next base: position 98,439 of record NZ_JBKIWN010000009.1, read on the forward strand.
TGGCGAGCACGGAGCCGCTGGGGTGGAAGACCGCCGAGACCAACCGGTCGTTGAGGCCGGACAGTTCACGCACCCGGCACCCGGTCGCGGTGTCCCACAGCCGCACCACACCGTCGTTGCCGCAGGCGGCCAGGTGGTGGCCGGCGGCGCTGAACGCCAGGCCCGTCACCTTCCGCCCGTGGCCGCGCAGGATGCGCCGGCCCTGCCCGGTGGAGGCGTCCCACATGCGCACCACGCCCTCGTTGCCCACGGACACCAGCAGCGGGCTGCCGTCCGGCGCACCGCCCCCGGGGCGGAAGTGGCAGGCCCAGACCGAGCCCTGGTGCTCGTCGGGCTGCCGGCGCAGCGAAGTGACCGACCAGGTGTCGGCGTCGAGCGCGACCTGCCACAGGCACACCTCGCCGTCGCTGTCGCCCGCGGCGAGCAGGGCACCCGCCGGGTCGAAGACCACCTGGTAGACGGCCCCGCCCCGGCTCTTGACGGGATCGGTGGCCGCGGTGCCGGCCACCGGGTCCCACAGCCGCACCTGCCCGTCGGTGTCGCCACTGGCCAGCAGCCGGCCGCCCGGGTGGAAGGCGAGCGTGTAGACCCGGCCGGTGTGCCCCGTGAGCCGGTGCGCCAACTGCCGGTCCGCGACGTTCCAGACGCGCACGGTGCCCGGCCCGCCGGCCTCGCCCCGGTCGCCGGTGGCCAGCAGCGTCCCGTCCGGACTGAACGCGGCGCGGTAGACGGCCCCGTGGTGGCCCTTCAGCTCGCCCAGCAGATGGCCGGTCGCGGTGTCCCACAGACGGACCGCCGCGTCGGCGTCACCGGTGACGAGCAGCGTGCCGTCGGGACTGAAGACCGCCGTGTAGACGGGCGCCCGGTGCCCCGGCAGCCGGTGGGCGACGGCTCCCGTGCCGGTGTCCCAGAGAGTGACGGTGCCCTCCGCGTCACCGGTCGCCAGCCACGTGCCGGACCGGTCGAGGGAGACGGGCCACACCCCGTCCCGGTGCACCTCCAGTTCATGGCGGCAGGTCCCGGCGACCGGGTCCCACAGCCGCACGACGCCGTCCGCCCCACCCGTGGCCAGCACCTGCCCGCGGAACTTCACCGCGTACACCCGGTCGGTGTGGCCCTGGAGGGTGCGCAGCGCCGTGCCGGTCGCCGCGTCGCACACCAGGACCCCGCCGTCGTCGCTGCCCAGCGCGAGGAGTTCGCCGCCGGGGCTGAAGGCGACGGGCTCGGGCAGCCGGCCCGTGCGCATGCCGTACCCGTACGGCACACCGACCGCCGAGGGCCGCAGGCCCGGTTCGGCGGGGAGCCCGGGGGAGACGGAGGCGAACCGCAGCTCGGCGCTGTCCAGCACCTCCTGCCCGGCCGTGGCGTTGATCAGCGCCGACTGGTACCAGCGGCTCCCGGCCACCCGCACGCCGTTCAGCGTGGTACGGATCAGCCGCGCACCGCGCAGGTCGGCATCGCGCAGGTCCGCACCCGTCAGGTCGGCGTCGGCGAGCCGGGCGCCCGCGAGCCGCGCACCGCGCAGCACGGCGCGCGACAGGCCCGCGCCGACCAGGCTCGCCCCCGTCAGATCGGCACCCGTGAGGTCGACGCCGGAGAAGTCGCGGTAGGAGAGATCCTCGCCCGCCAGCAGGGCGCCCCGCAGATCCGCATGCGCGGGGACGCGGAGCCTGCTGAGGACCTTGATCGCGTTGGCCCTGGCGGTGCCCTGCGCCTCGCCGCCACCGTCCGGCCAGTCCACCAGAGTGCGTTCGGCCCACTCGCGGACCGTGCGGTGGTCGGCGATGTCGCACAGGAACTCCACCGCCAGCTGGCTCAGCGGACGACGGGCCAGCAGTCCCAGCGCGCCCTCGTCCGCCCCGTCCAGCGCCGCCGCCACCTCGCGCGCCACCAGCCACTCGACGACCGAACCGTGGATGAAACGGAACTGCCCCTCGTCGCTGCGCACGAGAAGACTCCCGGAACCGACCGCGTGCGCCGCCTGCGGCACCGACAGCCTGCTGTCGGCCAGTTCGGTGAGCGCGGTGGCCACATCGGTCAACTCGTCCATGCGCAGGCCGCTCTCACCGCTCTCCCACAGCCGCAGGGCCAGCGTCGTCACCGCACGCCACAGCTGGTCCACGCTGAGCCCGGGAGGACCGCCCCGGCCGCCGCGGCCGCGCCGCTCCTCGAACTCCAGCCAGGCGGTGAAGACTTCCTCGTACAGCCCGGCGGGACTCAGCGCGCGCCCGGCACCGGTCACGGTCCGCAACCGCTCGTGATCGAGACCCGCGACGAAGCTGAGCAGCCGAGGATTGCGGCACATCGTGAGCAGGTCGGGCACGGCCTCCAGGAGCCGCACCCGCCGGTCGGCGGCCACCTCGTCGCCGTAGCGGGCGGCCAGGTAGGCACGGATCTGCTCCGGGCTGAACTCCTGGAGCGCCAGCAGCCGGCGCTGCGGCAGCAGCCCGACGCGCTCGCCGAGCGCGGTCAGCACCTGCGCCTGCGACCTGAAGTGCTGGGTCCGGCTGGTGACCACGATCTTGGCGTTGTCGACGGCCGCGTCGAGGAGCACCTGCAGGTGATCGGCGGCCCGGTCGTAGCTGACGTGCCGGACCAGCTCGTCGAACCCGTCGAAGAGCAGGACGATCCGGCCCTGCCGGAGCATGTAGCGGAAGGCGCGCAGATCGATGCTGTCCACGCCGTGCGTGGCCAGGTGGGCGGCGACCAGGCCGTCCAGCGAGTGTGCCTTGTCCAGGGGGTTCAGCTCGATGAACAGCGGGGTCAGGTGCGGCAGTTCCCCCGGCAGCCGGCGGGCCAGCTCGCGCAGGGCGAACGTCTTGCCGTGGCCGAACTCGCCGAGCAGCAGGATGAAGCGGCCGTGCTCGGCATCCAGCAGCCGCAGGAGGTCGTCCACGACCGCGTCCCGCTCCACGGCTCCCGGCCGCTCGATCTCCCGGTAGCGCTGGGGCAGGTAGAGACCGGGCGGGTACTGCGGGTCGGCGCCCAGGCGCCCGGTCTGCGCCGCCACGTAGTGGCGGAGGTCCAGCAGCCCCTGGAACTCGGTGAAGCTGCGGACCAGGACGCCGCGGCGCCGGGCCAGTTCCCGCACCTCGGAGGGGAGCGGCGGGCCCTCGTGGACGAGGACGGCGTCGGTGTCGTTGCCGGAGGCGCGGAGCGTGTCGACGAGCTGCTGCGCCTCCTCGGGGCCCAGGGCGCCGACGCAGACGGCGATGCGCTGCTGCCGGACGAAGCCGGCCTCGGTCCAGGTGGCCAGCAGCCCGGGCGCATCGCCGGGGATGCGCCGCAGGTGGACGCCCTCGTAGCGCACCCGGCAGACCTCGGCGACCCGTGCGACCAGGGTGTCCAAGGGGCTCTGCACGGCACGGCTCTCGGACTCCGTGTCGTCGTCGCCGGCCGGCATCGCGGGGTCGAGGTCCGACGACGGCTCCGGCTCCTCGGCGGCGGAGAGGGGCGACGGGCGCGGCGGCCCGAAGACGTGCCCTGCGCCGTGCCACGAGGTGTCCCACTGCCAGGGCGGCCGGCCCGGCCAGCGGGTGAGCCCCTCGGAGGTGATGCGGAGCAGCTCGTACCGGCCCGGGGCAGGGGCGCCGAGGACCGGCAGCTCGCCCGTCGTCGGCGACAGCGCGGCGGCGGTGGGCGTGCCCGACGCGGTCCGCGGCGCGCCGTGGGGACCGTGCAGCAGCACATGGAGGCGCGGGGCGACGAGGCGGGCGAAGACGTCGGTGTCGCGCAGCACGGCGGCGCTCTGGCGGCGCCCGCGCTCGCCGGCCCGGCCGTGCTCCTGGCCGCCGGGGGCGGCGGCGCCCCGCCCGCCGTCCAGCCGCCGGTGGGTTTCCGGCGGATGACGCACGGCCCCCAGCCGCAGCCAGCCGTCCTGTTCGTAACGGCGCAGGGCCTGCGCGAACCAGGCCGCCTGCTCGGGGCCGAGCCAGGGGTACTGATCGTCCGGCCGGTGGCTGTGGGCCATCGAGGAGTTGAGGCCCGCGACGACCGTGCGCAGGGCCGGCACCGGGAACAGGGTCCAGGGCTGGTCGGCGTCGAAGACGGCGTCCAGGCCCTGGTAGAGCTCCTGGAACAGGCGGGCGTAGTGGCGCCACTTGGGCCAGTAGGGCGGTCTGGGCTGCAGCTCGTCGGCCTCGCAGGTGCTGAAGTAGGCACGGCAGGCGGCCAGATTGACGTCCTGCTCGCCCGGCACCACCACGAGCCGGTCGGCCGCCAGACCGAGGCGGGCGCGCAGGCCGGTGAGGAAGGTGAGCGCCTGGTCGCACTCGCGCGGGCCGCCGGAGGCGGTCAGGTCGCCGGTGACGACGAGCAGGTCGGGCGCGGGCGCCCCCGCATCGGTCAGTTCGACGAGATCGCCCCAGACTGCGGCCTGCAGGTCCGCGGGGTCGGCCCCCCGGCCGAAACCGGGCCCGGCCAGGTGCAGCACGGAGACCGCCTGGCGGGCGTGGCCGCCGTCGGCCGCCAGGGGATAGCCGGGCGGCGCGGCGGGACGCCGCCGCCCCGGCCAGCCCGGACCGCCCGGCTGCGGGTCGGACGCGGGATGCGGCGCCGGCGCCGGGGCGGACGGCTCGGCCGGGCCGCCGGGGAAGCCGGGGTGCCGGTCGGGGCGCGCCCGCCCGGCGAGCGCCTGGCCGACCCGGGTCAGCAGCAGGTCACGGGCGGCCGGCCCCTCCTGGACACCGACGAAGTCGACGTAGGTGATGGTGGCGAGCAGGCCCTCGACGGGGATGTCCTCGACGCGCACGGTGATCAGCCTGCGGTCGGGCGCGTCCGGATCGGCGCGGAGGGCGGCCTGCCACTCCATGCGGCCGTAACGGGAGTTCTCGTAGTGATGGGACAGCACGGCGATCACGGCCGCGGACTGGCTCACGCCGCGGTCCATGAAGTCGACGAAATTGGTTCCCGGCACGAAGTCCCAGGCCTGGACGACGGTGCGGTAGCCGGCCTCCTCCAGGGTCCAGGCGATCCACGTCGCCCAGCGTTCGTCGGCCGGCGAATAGCTGATGAAGAAGTCCAACAACCCTTTTCGTTCCGCCTGTTCACGCCCCTGGACCATGTCTCCATGGTACGGGCCGCCATGTCGCCGGTCACTGGATCGTGCGCTACCCGTACGACGCCCATGCGATGCTCTGACCATGTATGTTGTTCGGGCCCTGTCTGCCCTGAAACGTCTCCACGGGCTGGACTGGCTGGCCGGGGGAATCCTGCTCTGCGGTCTGCTGTGCGTCGCCACCGGCGCACTGCCGACAGCGCCCGCACGGGACGCGATGGAACGAATAGCCCCCTTGCTGGCCTTCCTCGGCACCGTCATCGTCCTGGCGGAACTGGCCGGACGGGCCGGTGTGTTCGACGTGGTGGCAACGGGCGTGGCCCGCGCGGGCCGGGGCAGCTACGGCGCCCTGTTCGTACTGTGCGTGGTGTTCGCCTCGGTGACCACGATGACGCTCAACCTGGACACGACGGCGGTGCTGCTGACCCCGGTCATGCTGGCACTGGCCTCCCGGGTGGGGATCGCCGCGGTACCGCTGGCCATGACCACGGTGTGGCTGGCGAACACGGCCAGCCTGCTGCTGCCCGTCTCCAACCTGACCAACCTGCTGGCCGCCGACCGGGTCGCCCTCACCCCCCTGGGCCTGGCCGCACGGATGTGGGCCCCCCAACTCGCCGCCATCGCCGTGACCATGGGATGCCTGTGGCTGTTCTACTGGCGGCCCGGCCGCCGGGGAGCACAGACCTACGTGCCGCCGGAGCCGTACCGGCCCGCCGACCGGACGGTGTTCTGGGTGTGCGCGGCGGCGTGCGCCGCCTTCCTGCTGGTGCTCCTGCTCGACGTCGTCCCGCTGTGGGCGGCGTCCGCCTCGGCCGCCGCGGTCGCGGTCGCGGTGTACGCGGTGCGGCAGCGGGCGGCCCTGCGCCTGTCGCTGATCCCCTGGCGGCTGCTGGTCCTCGTCCCGGGACTGTTCCTGGTCGTGGAGACCTTCGACGTCCACGGCCTGCACCACGTGCTGTCCGCGGCCGTGGGCTCCGACGGCGGACTGCTCGGCATGCTCCGGGCCGGGGCGGTCGGCGGAGGCATGTCCAACGCCCTGAACAACCTCCCCGTCTACCTCGCCACCGAATCCGCCGTCCCGGTGGCCAACCACGACCAACTGCTGGCGCTGCTGATCGGCACCAACGCGGGCCCGGTGATCACCCCGTGGGCCTCGCTGGCCACCCTGCTGTGGTTCGAGCGCTGCCGGGCGCAAGGAGTGGAGGTGCCGCTGACGCGCTTCATGGGCACCGGCACGGTGCTCGGGGTGGGGGCGGTGCTGGCGGGCACCATGGCACTGGCGGTGACGAGGTGAGGCACGGTGGCACGACGGACTGCTGGAACCACAATGCGCACTACCACCCGCTGGTGCTCGACGCGGTGCCGGACGGCTGTCGCGAGGCCCTGGACATCGGCTGCGGCGACGGCCTGCTGGCACGCAGGCTGACCCGGCGGGCCGGCGCGGTGACCGGCGTGGACAGCTCCGCCGAGATGATCCGTCTGGCCCGTGAACGGAGCGCCGGGCTGAACGTGACCTTTGCGGAGGCGGACTTCCTCGACGCGTCGCACGGCCTGCTCTCCGCAGGCCGATACGGATTCGTCAGCGCCGTCGCGGTGGTTCACCACGTCGAGTTCACGCAGGCGGTCAGGGCCCTGGTCCGCCTGCTCGCACCGGGCGGGCGCCTGCTGATCGTCGGTCTGGCCCGCAACGGAACCGCGCTGGACCGGGTCATCAGCGGCGCCGGCGTCCCGGCGGCGCGCCTGAACGCCCGCCGCAACGGGGGCGAGAGCTACCCCGACGGCATGCCCGTCCGGACGCCCGCCATGTCCTGGGGAGAAGTCCGGCAGGAGGCGAAACGCCTCCTGCCGGGGTGCCGCTTCCGCCGCCATCTGCTGTGGCGCTATTCGCTGCTGTGGGACAAGCCGGGGCCGGAGGCGGAAGCGGCATCACCTGACCGGTGACGACCGGCGGTGACAAGACCCTGGGTGCATGAACGCGCCCCCGCCCTGGCGAAGGCCGCAGGACTAGGGAACTCCTGTTCCGCTCCGGCGGTTTTCAGAATTCCTGTGTGGTGGGTCGGATCAGGATTTCATTGACGGCGGCATACGACGGCTGGGTCACCATGAAGACGATGGAACGGGCGACGTCGTCGGCTTGAAGCCACGTGTCGCGCGGGATGCCGCGTGCAACGGGTTCGAATTCTTCGGCCGTGGTCATCGGGGTGACGGTCAGGCCCGGTTCGATCAGGCCGACACGGACGCTTCTGCCGGTCAGCTCCTGACGCAGGGCCTCGCTGAAGGCACCCACCGCGTGCTTGGCCGCCGAATAGACCATGAGGCGCGGGTTGGTCACGCGGCCCGCCTGGGAGCTGATGTTCACCACATCGGCCACGTTCCGGGGGCCGGAAACCGCCGCATGGAACAGATGCGGCAGAGCTGCCCGCGAAGTATGCAGGAATGAAGTGAAGTTGAGGTCCACCAGAGGCTGCCAGCGGTCGGGATCGCTCTCTTCGAGGTTCCCGACGGCCAGCTGGCCTACGTTGTTCACCAGGACGTCCAGACGGCCCAGGCGATCTGCCGTCTCCTCGACGACCCTGCGGGCCTGAGCCGAGTCGCTCAGGTCCCTGCTGAGGACCACGCATGTGCCGCCTCTGTCACGGATCTCGGCGGCCAGGTTCTCCAGCCGTACCGTACGGCGAGCGGTCAGGGCCAGTGAGGCTCCCTGCTCGGCGAGGGCCACGGCCGTGGCCGCCCCGATACCGCTCGACGCACCGGTGACGAGCGCCGCACACTCGGTCAATGGACGTTCCGTGATGCTGTCCATGTCGGCTCCCCATAGGTGCTCGTCCTCGCCGCCGCGACCACGTCCGGGCCCGGGCCTGTGTCCTCCATCCTCGTTCGAGGCGTGTGCAGCACATATCCCCTGAACGGATGACTGGCCGGCCCGCTCACAGTGCCCGACCAGGGGATGTCGGCCTCCCGTCAGGCGACCACCAGTCCGCTGGGGGAGGCGGCCAGCCCCAACGGGGTGCTGCCGACGACCTTCAGCGTCTTCGCGTCGATGGCGTCGACGGTGCTGGAGGCGTTCGTGGACACCCAGACCGTGTCGCCGACGGCCGTGATGCTCGTCGGGACGTGGGCGACGCGCACCGTGGCGATCACCCGGTGGGTGCGGGCGTCGAGCACCGTCACGGTGTCGTCGTTGGCACCTGTGACGTAGACGCGCGAGCCGTCCGGGCTCACGGCAACCTGCCAGGGGGACGTGCCGACACGGATGCGTTCACTGGTCCGGTGGCGTGCGGCGTCGACGACCGACAGGGTGTTCTGGAGGGTGTTGACGACGTAGACGCGCTGCCCGTCGGGGTGCACGGTCACGCCGTTGGCCTGTGCCTGGTCGGTCAGGGTGTGCCGGACCTCGCCCTGTTCGGCGTCCATCACGGACAGGCCGTCGGAGCAGGTCACGTAGAGCGTCCGCCCGTCGGGGGCGGCGGCCAGGCAGCGCGGTGCGAGACCGGTCTCCCAGGTGTCGCTGAGCTTGTCGGAACCGGTGTCGACGACCGAGAGGGAGTGCGACCCGTCGGCCCCGGTGGCCGGGCCGGTGTCGGCGACGTAGAGGTACGCGCCGTCCGGGGAGACCGCCACCCCGTGCGGGAAGAGACCGACGGAGACGGTGGCGGTGATGCGGCCCTTCGCGGTGTCCAGGACGGAGACGTTGCTCGCGCCGGAGTTGCTGATGTAGACCTTGCCGCCGTCGGGGGTCCTGGTCGCGCCGAAGGGGTTGGTGCCCGCATAGATGCTGGCGACGAGCTTGCGGCTCGCCGGGTCCACGACCGAGATGGTGTTGCTGACGATGCAGGCCGCGTAGACGTGCGGGCCCGTGCGCGGGGCGTTCCTGGGCGCCGCATCCTGGGTGCCGGGGAAGTCGGTCCCCGCAGTGCCGTGCGGGAAGTCCTCCCTGTGCGTGGTGGCGTTCTCGACGATGCGGCTCATGGTGTACGGGTGGACGGCGCCGATCAGGCTCTTCGCCCTGCTGCGCGGTGCCGGCGCGGGCGTGGCTCTCGCACGTGCGCCGGGGTCCTCCTGGTGCGGCGGGGTCTGGTCCCCGCCCGGGACGGTCACCGGCGGCAGCGTGGCGACGTCGAACTCCGCGTCCCACAGCCGGTCCCTGGTCGGCGGCAGCGGCGGGAAGGAGCGGGAACTCGGCAGGCCGAGCGCGGAGGTGAGGTCGCCGAAGGTCCGGCGTCTCCAGTCGCTGATGTTCGGCTCGCGCACTCCGGTGAGGCGCTCCAGGAAGCGCAGGACGGAGGTGTGGTCGAAGGGCTCGCTCGCCACGAAACCGCCCTGGGTCCACGGCGAGACGACGATGCACGGCACCCGGATGCCGCCCCCGACCGGCAGTCCGCCGACGAACTCGTCCGGCGTGCCCTGCGGCGGCAGCGGCGGGACCACATGGTCGAACAGCCCGTCGTTCTCGTCATAGTTGATGATGAACACGGTCTTGCGCCAGAGGTCCGGATTCGCGGCCACGGCGTCCAGCAGCCCGGCGAGGTAGTCGGCACCGGCGGCGGGGAGGTAGTCCGGGTGCTCGCACTGCGGGGATGTGGGGATGATCCAGGACACGGTGGGCAGCCGCCCCGCCCGTGCATCGCGCTCGAACGCACCGGCCGGGCCGATGGTCAGGCCGTGCTCGTAGAGCGGGCTCCCCGGCCGGGCGTCCTGGAAGGCCTGGAAGAACTCCAGGGGGTTGCAGCCGTAGTCGTCCTCCTCCTGGTAGACGTGCCAGGACACGCCCGCCTCGGTCAGCCGCTCCGGGTAGGTCTTCCAACGGAAGGGTGACGGGATCGAGTTGCTGATGACGGGTCCGCCGTGCAGCCCGTTCGGGTCGATCGTCCCCGTCCAGTGGTAGAGCCGGTTCGGCCAGGTCGGGCCCAGGACCGAGCAGTGGTAGGCGTCGCAGAGGGTGAAGGACTCGGCCAGCGCGAAGTGGAACGGGATGTCCTCGCGCCGGTAGTAGCCCATGGTGTACGGGCCGTTCTTCTCACCGTCTGCCTTGCGGTGCGCCGGGACCCAGTTGTCCATCGTGCCGCCGTTGATCGCGCTGTGCTGCACGGTCCACGCGTGGCTCGTCGAGGGGATGGCCTGTGAGCTGGTGTTGAGGGTGTCGAGGTGGAACGGCAGGAGGTAGCCGTCGGGGTTGGCCGGGTCCGGCTGGTAGAAGACCGGGCGCCCGCCGGGCAGGGTCACGGCGTGCGGGTCGTCGAACCCCCGGACCCCGCGCATCGTGCCGAAGTAGTGGTCGAACGACCGGTTCTCCTGCATCAGGATCACGACGTGCTCGATGTCGTCCAGCTTCTCCAGCCGTCTGGGCGCATCCGCCATGGCGCGTCTCAGATTCGGCGGCATCAGGGTCAGCGCGGCCGCGAGACCGCCGCCGCCCAGGGTCGATGCGAGCAGCCGCCGACGGGAGAGTTCAGTCATGGTCCACCTCGGTGCCGGGATCGGGAATGCGCGCCAGCACACACCACGCAGCCCTCAGGCACAAGAGGGCACACACGTCCCATAGGCCTGTGGCTCAGGGCGACTTGTGGTAGATGCACCAGCACGTGTGCCGGATGGCCCGGGGGTGGAGATCCGTGATCCGGTCACTGTCGGGCAGCGGGCGTGGCGCGCAGCGCCGGGCGGAGAGCTTGCGTCAGCGGGGCCACTTCTCCGGAGTGCTACTGGTGATCACGTGGCAGACGGCGGGCTTTCCGGGGCCGGGGGACTTCCCCTCGGCGACGACGCGGATTCCGTCCAGCAGGATGCGGCAGGAGGCGGTCCCGTCGCCGGTCGGGGTGATCTCGACGCGAGCCTCTTCGCCGGTGATGACGATGACCTTCGTGCTCCAGGGGATTGAGGTCGGCCCCAGCCGTTCGACCTTGTGCTCGGACTTGGACCTGTCGGGGTTGTGCCGGTAGCTGACGGCAGTGGCCTGCGGTTCGCCGCCGGCGGAGGCGGCCTCGTAGGTGAGGTACCAGGCGTTCCCGCCTCGCCACTCCTTGATCTTGGTGATGTTGTTCTTGCCCCACAGCAACCCGCCGGCTATGAGGGTGACGATCACCACGAAGGCGATCACGAAAAAGACGCCGCCCCGGGGGCGGCGGGACGACTGGTGCGGGGGTGCCATGGTGACCTCGGACTGTTTCTGTGCTCGACCGTGCCGCGTGGTGCCGTCAGCGGTGTCGCAGTCGGCTTCTTCACTCTCCGTGTCACCGTACCCGCGGTCATCACGGCGGGTGATCGTCCTGCCGGCCGGTCTCCTGGTCCCCCTCCGGTCGCATCCTTCCCCCTGTGGGGGACGGCCCGAAGGTGGGGAGGCTTCAACTTTCGTATCACTCCTCCAGCGATCACCGCACAACGTTTCCGCGTGCTCGTCAGGAGTTCATCCGGCAGTTGTCGACAAGGCCGAGCAGGCGCGGCATGTCCTCCGGTCGCCCGGCGACGAAGCTGCGGTCGGTGTCCGGACCGGTGACCCCGGCGAGGAACGGCCCCCCGTCCAGGGTGCGGACCACAACCCCCGCCTCCATGGCCAGCAGCGCCCCGGCCGGCAGGTCGATGGCCTCCGCGCGGTAGCCGACGAACCCGTCGATGTCGCCGCGGGCCAGCATGGACCACGTCAGCAGCGGGGCCCACAGCTGCAGCAGCCGCCGCGAGCTGCGTTCGAGGCCTGTCCGGAGGCTGCGCGCCCGGGTGTCGTCGCGGCCCACTCCGTACCCCTGGGTCCAGCCCAGCAACGGCCCGGCGGGCGAGGGCGCGCGGGAGGCGATGCGCAGGGGCCCCTGCGGCCCCCGGGCCCCGCAGCCGCGCAGCGCGGACCAGGTCCGGCCGGTGACCGGTTCGTGCACCACGCCGACGACGGGCACGTCGCCCGCACACAGGGCGATGCCGACGACGCAGGCGGCCAGCCCGATGGCCACGTTGTTGCTGCCGTCCAGCGGATCCACCAGCCACGTACGGCCGTTGGCGGCCGAACCGGCCAGTTCCCCGGCCTCCTCGGCGAGGATCCGGTCGTGCGGGAAACACGACCGGATCCGCTGCACGATGGCGTCCTCGGCCAGCGTGTCCAGATCGGTGACGACGTCCCCGTCAGATCCCTTGGCCACGACCGTGCACTGCTGGGTGGCTTCGCCCCTCAGGTGCGAGCGCAGTAGCGCGCCGGCCTCGCGCGCGGCGCTCACCGCAAGCCGGTGCTCACCGGCGAAGCGGGAAGCAGGCAGGGGCAGGTCCTGTGCGTCATCGGCGGTGAGGAGCATGGATCCTCCTGAGGACGGAGCCCGCTGTACGGGCGGACTGCTCGGCGTCGCACTGCTGTCGTACCACGCGGTGCCCCGCGCCATGCAGCGGTCCGAGGGAGAGGTCACGGCCGCCCGGCCGGGAGCAGCCCAGCAGAAGGGTCGCGGCGCTGCGGCCCGACACGACGGTGGTGTGGAACTCCCCGGCGGGAAGGGTGTAGACCTCTCCGGCGCCACTGGTCTGGGCCGCGCCCGGCTCGTGGATCACCAGGCGGGACGTCGGCCGGAGTCGGTCGACCCCGGCGGGATCGCTGACGATCTCGAAGACGCGGTGCGTGGGCCGCTCCTGATCATCGGTCACCCGCACCGGAACATTGACCACTTGCCCGTACAGCACACAGCTGGTCAGGTCCCAGCTGTGGGCGTGCACCGGTGATGTGGTCAGCGCGGATACGGCCCCGTCCGCCTCGCCCGCCTCAGTGCCGAAGACGTGGATACAGATGCCGCAGTCACCGCCGCGCTCCACGGGAAAGCACAGGAAGCCCAGCGGGTGCCGTACGGCACGCACCTCCCGCCGCCCGGTGGCGATGTCGCCCAGCACGGAACGGGCGGCCCGGACCAGAGGCTCCGTTCCCCGACGGCCGTCCGCCGCCTGCTCGAAGAGTCGGTGGTCCACCACTCGCTCGTCCACGGCGCCTCCCGCTGCGCGGATCACCTCCGGTAGGGGTTCTCCGCATGCAGCGCCTTGTCGATGATCTCGCCCACGTCCGGGTCGGTGAAGGCCGTGGGCAGGGGCAGCCCGATGCTCTCGAAGAGCCGGTGGGCCTCGTCGACGGTGGGTTCCTCGCTCAGCGGCTCGGCGTTGCGCAGATCGACCGTGGCCGCCTGTTCCCGGCTCTGGTGGAGCTCGGTGACGTAGTAGTCGTAGAGCGGCCGGTCGCGTTCCACCAGCAGATTGGCCCGTCTCGGATCGTCCTGGGTGATGATGAGGCACGAGTCGGACAGGTCGAACCGCAGCGTGGGCACGCCCGAGGACAAGTAGACGTCGGCCTCCAGGGTGTCCAGCCGCTGCCGGTACCAGCAGACGGCGAGCACGGTGGCGTAGGACTCCTTGCGGGCCCGCTCGACGCTCCAGGGGTCGGGCCGCATGAACTCCAGCCGGTGGGCGAAGGTCTGCCGGAACCGCGCGTACGCCGCGCACGCCCGTTCGTCGGCCGGGTTCACGATGTCGATCTTCATGGACAGGGGGCGGCGGTGGATCCGCGCCTGCTGCACGCAGACCGGCAGGGTCACCGCCCGCAGGTACGTCCCCGTCCCGCCCTTGAACACCCAGCGCTCGGTGGTCTGCCGGGCCCGGTCCAGCGCCCGTTCCAGGTCACCGCTCGACAGCGACTTCACCATGACCAGGTCCTCGATCGCCCGCTGGGCCCCGAGCGTCGCCTCGCGGATGTCGGCCATCCGGTGCCGCCGCTCGGCGAGGTTCCCGTAGACCAGCGCACCGAGCACCAGCAGGGTCGCCCCGGAGCCGACACCCGGCCCGAGATGGTGATCGAAGATCTCCATCAGCCCGATGACCAGGGCCGCGCTCATGGCGACGACCGCGTCCAGGTTCTTGATGGTCCAGGCGACGGCACTCTCGACCCGCCCGGTCCCCCCAGTTCCGACTGCCAATGTCAACAACCCTTCCCCCGAGAGGACTTCATCGTAGGAGGGGTGGAGGGGAGGGGATAGGGAGCAACATTTGCCGGATCGGGCCGGATCGGGCCGGATCAGGTGGGTCCCTTGCGCGCGGTGACGTAGGCGAACGGCGTGGAGACCCCGGCGCTGTGGTGGCCTGCGGCCGCGAGCGCCGTCTCCAGCCGCTCACGGGGCTCGAGCCCCAGGCCCGCGGTGGCGTGCAGGGTACCGAGCGCGAACTCGCCCCCGCACCCAACGGCGGCGTATCCGTCGGCTGGCTCGCCTATCTGATAGTCGTCGTAGACGGCGAACAAACGGCCGTGGACGCCGACGAGGAACGTCCCGGCCTTCTCCTGCTCCGAGCCTTCGACCGTGCCCGGACCGGGGTGTCGCACTTCGTATCCGCCTCGGTCTCGACAAGACCGAGCCTGGCCTGGGCGAGGTGGTAGCCGATCTGCGTCGCGAGATCGACGCCACCACGGACGAGGGCAACAGCTTGCGCAATGCCATAGCTGCGTGCCTTGCCGACCAGGATGCAAGCACATCGTTCCGTCCGACTACTGCTGTCAGTGCTCCCCCTGGCCCGGCGGAGTAGCTGAGCCCGGAGCTGTCGAGGGAGGAGTGCCTGGTGTCCCTCGGAGAGCTGCGAGCAGCATCACGTCGTGGAGGTCCGCGCCCTTCCAGGGGCGGGCCTCGCCGACCTTGCGGTACCCCCATGCCCGGTACGCAGCCGACGCCGCCTTGCTGTCTGGGTGGACGTTGAGCAGTACTCGCTCAGCTGCGAGGCCGTCGAGCAGTGTCTCGTGCAGGCGTTGCGCGATTCCCTGCCCGCGCCACGGCTCACGCACAGCAAGTTCCATGAGCCCGAAAGTGCGGTGCCCGTCCTCGCGCCGCATTTCTTCCGGCACAGGTTCGGTCAGTTGGCCCCACCAGCCCGTGTTGGCCCCAAGGGGGTAGCCGAACGCCATGCCGACCGGCTCACCATCCCCAGTACGGGCCAGGGCGGCGCGGAAGGTGCCTTTGCGGGTCTGAGAGCGGAAGCGCCGGAAAGTGGCTGCCACATCGTCCGCAGTCTCGTTGTACGGCGATTCCGCGAATGCCTCGGCGTAGATCAGCCTGAACGCATCCTCGGCCTGAGCGGCGGCAGGGCCATTCATGCGCTCTACCGTGATGGCCCCCTGCCGCGTCACGTGGTGCCCCCTCGGACGGTCTCGCGGATGCGTTCGCCGCACTCGCGGGCTGCGATGCTGTCGATGCCGGCCGCGGCCCGCTGAAACTCTCGGAACTTGCCCAGAAGCCGCGGAGAGGCGATGCCTCCGGACGCATCGAGAGCAGCGCTCAACTCAGCGCAGGCTTCATCTACTTCACCGGCATTAAGGAGTACACCTGCGAGCTTCACACGGTACGAAGCGCTGTTGCGAGCCAGGTCGCCGCCGATGCCGCGCACGGCGGCGCGCAGGAACGGCACGGCCTGTTTTGGCTGCTCGGCCCGCACGTACATGTCCGCCGTGGCGTAGTCGACTTCAAATGGGCCGACGAACCGGGCCCACTTCGGCACTTCAGTATCCGTGTCCGCACGCCCCTGGTGGCTGACAGCCCGGCTCAGCGCACGACGCGCCCCGGACAAGTCTCCTGTGCAGATCGCCACGTTGGCATCCCGCAACGCGATCACCAGGTGCACCGTATGCCCAGCGCCCGCGCGCGTGGCCAGCCGATATGCGTTCTCGACTGCGCTCGCCGCCTCCCACGCCCGCTCCGCCTTGATCGCGAGGAGTGCAAGCGTCTCAAGCACGGAAACCTGTAGCAACGGGTTGTCGACAAGCTGCGCTGCCGCGAGAGCTTCCATGCAGGCAGCGCGCCCCTGATCGATACGCCCGCCGTCGTAGCCGTACCAGGCTCGGTGGCCGTGCAGTTCGGCAAGCATCGTTTGCAACTCGCGACCAATGCGACTGGTGTACGAGGACGCCCCGAGGGTCTCCGTGATCTCCTCCTCGATACGGCTAGCTTGCGTCATGGCCGGCACGCTGCCTGCCGTGTGGTCCGTCTGGTACAAGCCGTCGAGCCTCGCCCGCAGGCAGGTGATGTCGGACGTGCCAATCCGCGGTCCCGGTCGAGCAGGGACAAAGGCCGCTGCGGCAAGCGCCCCGGCATCGGCGACGAACGTTCTCCGCTTCACCTCTCCAGCGTCGCTGATCGGCACCGCAACCGTCACGCGGTGCCTTGGGACGTCGAACCCCATCTCGTTGAGTGGGATGCCGAACAGCGCTTCCAGCACGGCCTGCTGGCCCGGATGCGGCAACGGTGGGGGGGACTCGCGCTCCCAGCGCCGTAATTGCCGGACACTCACCGAAGCGTCGATGCCGAGGCGTGTCGCTTCCCGCGCGAAGGCAGCCACGAACGTCCCTTGCGTGTAACCGGCCGTCTGTCGTAACTCGGCCAGCCTGCTTGCAGTTCTGCCCGCCATGCGCTTCCCCTCGCGTGTGCGGCCGTTCCCTCACCGTAAGTGACACGGACCGTACAGCACAGACGAAAACGTCCGCCTAAACGTCCGGTCTCCCGACGCCCACAACGTCCGCTCAGGCAGTGCACTGGTGGTGCACCGCTTCGAGCTATGCAGCGAGGGGGCAAGACGTGAGCAGACCGGGAAGAACGCATGCCACGCGGGGAGTGTGCGCTCAGCACGATCGGGCAGCGATGGCCGTCCCCTTGCCGCAGGGTGAAATCCGCCCGTGTCCGGGAGCGGCATACCGGACGCAGCACGGTGACCCTTCCCAGTGGTCGGCCGACGAGATCGAGGCATATCTCGACCTGTCGGTCGCCGAAGCGAAGGGCGGAAACCGTCCGTGAGCCCCGCGCTGGCCAAGAAGCTGCCAACGTGGCTCCACCTGGGCGTGCGCGTCGTGGATAGCTCCACAGATGGCGAGGGCATCGTGCACGGTTTCGGCGAGCCGTACAGCCAAGAGGAGTCACCGTCTTGCGTGTGGCTGCTACCGCCCGGCGGCGGCTTCGTGGGCTTGATTCGGTTTGACGGACATCCGAGATCAGGGGCCTTGGCCCCGGAAGGATGTCCATCATGGAGAGCATGGGGAAGAAGAAGCCGCGTCCTCGCCGCTCGTTCACGCCGGAGTTCAAGGCCGAGATCGTCGAGTTGTGCCGGCGCGGTGACCGCTCGGTCGGTCAGGTCGCCAAGGACTTCGACCTGACCGAGACCGCGGTGCGGTTCTGGGTCAGCCAGGCCGAGACCGACAACGGTGAGCGGCCCGGGCTGACCAGCGCCGAGAAGGAGGAACTGGCCCATCTGCGACGGGAGAACCGCAGGCTGCGGGAGGACGTGGAGATCCTCAGGCGGGCCACGGCTTTCTTCGCTGTGGAGACCCGGTGAACGTTCACCCGTTCATCGAGGCGGAGAAGCAGAGCGGCCACAGCGTCAAACGTGCCTGTGAGCTGCTGAAGGTCTCCCGAGCCGCCTTCTACGGCCGCCGTACCGGGACCCCAGGCCCCCGCGCGGTCCGTGACGCCGAACTGACCGGGAAGATCACGGAAGTCCACCAGGCATCATGCGGTACCTACGGTGCCCCGCGCGTCCACGCCGCCCTGAAGCGCGAAGGCATGGTCTGCGGCCGCAGGCGCGTCGCCCGGCTCATAAGGTCCGCCGGCCTCCAGGGACGCCACCGAAGGCGGCAGCACCGCACCACGGTCCCGGACCCGCACGCATCGGCCCGGCCCGACCTCGTGGACCGCGACTTCCAGCCGGACCCCGCAGCTGTCGATACGCGCTGGTGCGGTGACATCACCTACATCCCCACCGACGAGGGCTGGCTCTACCTGGCCACCGTTATCGACATTGCCTCCCGCCGCGTCATCGGCTGGGCCACCGCCGACCACCTGCGCACCGAACTCGTGGCCGACGCCCTGCGCGCAGCCTGCACCCAGCGCCGCCCGGCCCCCGGGGCCGTCTTTCACTCGGATCGCGGCTGTCAGTACACCAGCCACGAATTCACCGCACTGGCCTGCGAGTTGGGCATCCGTCTTTCCGTCGGGCGTACCGGTCAGTGCTGGGACAACGCCCTCGCCGAGTCCTTCTTCGCCACCCTCAAGAACGAACTTCCCTGCGACCGGCCCTGGCCCAGCCGGGCAGTTGCACGCGTCACGATCTTTGAGTGGATCGAAAGCTGGTACAACCTTCGCAGGATGCACAGCAGTCTTGGTTACCGCAGCCCTGCCGACTACGAAGCCGGCCTCGCGGCCTGACCACCACACCGATGGTGTCCGCCAAAGCGGAACAAGCTCACGCAGGGAGAGGGGATAACTGCGGGCTCTTCCCGCTGTGGGAACAGCCGGGTCCGCTTCCAGCGGACGTGCCCTCACTTTCAACTATGCCTGCGCCTCAAAACCAGGCGCATTCCCGTCCCGCCGAAGCGCGTGACTACTCCGGCACACACCACGAGCGCACATCACCACCCGCGCTCCGGCCTGGCTCGTCGCTGGCTTCCTCGACCTCACCGCATGACCGACCGGCTGCCGGTCGTGTGGGCGTTGAGCCAGGCGGATAGCGGCGACTGCCGTCCCGCAGCAACCACACTCGCTACGGAACGTAACCGCAGAGCGGTGGGGTCCATTGAATGCCGCGGGTTGCAAAAGCTCATCGCAGAGCAAGGTCCTTGCCGCAGGGCTGGAGGCGGCGGTCGCGTTGGTCTGCCCTGGGGACAAGCCCCGTGGGGCGGGCCGGAAACGGTGTGGCGAACGCCTAACGGCCCCCGATCGAGCAGGATCGAGCAGGACGCAGCCGGATGGAAACGGATGGATATGTCCGTTCCATCGATGAAACCGCAGGTGAGAAGCGTCACCGAAATAGGTTCGAGTCCCACCCGCCCCACTGCGCGGCAGCAGTGCAGAAACCGTTCTGCTTCGCATCTGCTTCGGATGTACGACGAAGGGCCGCCACCGGCTTGGGTGGTGGCCCTTCGCCGTACCCCCAACCGCCCCGCGGGACCGCGTATAACAGGTGACCATGGCAGAGGACGAGCAGCGGACCGTGGAGGCCGAGGAGATCACGTTGGTGATCATGGCGATCTCGCGGCTGCTGGTGGGCATGTCCGCGCGGGCGCTGGCGGGGACCGACGAGAGCCTGACGCTTCCGCAGCTGCGCGCGCTCGTGGTGCTGGAGGACAGCGGGCCGCTCAAACTGGTCGCGCTGGCGGGCATGCTGGACGTCAACCCGTCCACGGCGATGCGGATGGCGGACCGGCTGGAGGCCGCCGGGCTGGCCGACCGCAGGATGAACCCGGCGAACCGCCGTGAGGTGACCGTGCGGCTCACGGAGCGGGGAGCGGCCCTCGTGGCCGACGTGATGGCGCGGCGGCGGGCCGAGGTGGGCGCGCTCGTCGCGCGGATGGCGCCGCAGGAGCGGGCGGGCCTGCTGCCCGGGCTGCGGGCCCTGGCCGCCGCCGCGGACGACCTGGGCCTGACGGCCCGGGGCGCGCGGTGGCCCGCGACCGGCGAGGCCGGGGACCGGCTGCCCTTCGGCTGACCGGGGCGTCGTCACCGCGTCACGGCAGTGTGCGGACCGAGCGGGAACCCGAGCGCGAGCGGTAGACCACGTACGGCCGCACGAGGTACCCGAGCGGTGCCGTGAAGGCGTGGACGAGGCGGCTGAACGGCCACAGGGCGAACAGGGCCATGGCGAGCAGCGCGTGGACCCGGTACGCGAGCGGGGCGTGCGCCATGGCCGGCACGTCGGGGTCGAGGGCGATCAGGCTGCGGAACCAGACGGACACCCCCTGCCGGTAGTCGTACGGGTGGGCCGTCACGCCGCAGGCCGTGGCGGTCAGCCCGGCCAGGATCACCGTGGCGAGCAGCGGCAGGACGATGCGGTCGCTGCGGCTGGTGGTCCGCCGGACCGCGGGCACCCGCAGCCGCCGCAGGCCCAGCAGGGCGAGCCCGGCCGCCGTGGCCAGCCCGGCGGCGCCGCCGACGAGCAGGGCGCCCCGGTGGTAGAGGCTCTCGGTGACGTGGAGGCGTGCGGTCCAGGACTCGGGGACGAGCAGCCCGGTGACGTGGCCCGCGGCGACGAAGAGCAGCCCGTAGTGGAAGAGCGGGCCGGCGACGGCCAGCATGCGGGCCTCGTGGAGCTGGGTGGAGCGGGTGGTGAAGCCGAACCGGTCGTGGCGGTAGCGCCAGACGGATCCGGCGACGGCCATGGTCAGTACCAGGTAGGGCAGGACGCCCCACAGCGCGGTCTCCGGAGGGCTCATGACGGCCCGCCTTTCGCGATGGCGAACGGGGCCAGCCCCACGGTCTCGCCGGGCGGGCCGGTGCGGGCGAGCCGCTCGGCCCGGCGCCGGTCGGCGGCCGAGGGGGCGGGCAGGGTCAGCCGGACCGCCTGCAGCACGGCCGCGTACGGGCTGCCGTGCTGCTCCAGCGCGCCGTGCAGCAGGTCCAGGGCGGGCCGGTGCGCGACGAGCAGGGCGTGCCCCTCGCGGGGGCAGCGGGCCGCGAACTCCAGCAGGCCGGGCAGGAAGTCCGGCAGCTCCCCCGCGGGCGGCTCCCAGCCGTGCGTGCGCATCAGCGCCTTGAGCCGCACGAGGGACGCACCGCGGCGGCGGGTGTCGCCGTCGGTGTAGTAGGTCAGGTGCAGGGTGCGCCTACGGCTGAGGTCGAAGGTGGTGACGTAGCGGGCGGCCAGCTCGGTGGCGGGCACGCCGGACACGTTCCGGCAGAAGGCGGTGAGCAGTTCGCTGCTCTCGCCGGGTACGGAACGCAGGACGTCCCGGACGAGGCCGAGCCGCTGCGGCCAGCCGGCGTCCGGATAGGCCAGCAGCAGGGACGCGCCCTGCCGGACGGCGGTCGCGGTCACGGCTGCGTCCCCTTCCGCCGCGGGAACAGGCCCGCCGGGGTGCCGCGGCCGTTCCAGCCGAACAGGTTGAGGCGTCCGGCGGGCACGGGAACCGGGGCGGGGACCGCGGGCGGTGCGTGGAAGGAGTCCGCCAGCATGCCGGGGCCGCCCTCGGCGTCCAGGCTGCACCCGTGCCCGCCGTCCCGCGGGACGGGCGCACCGCTGCTGTAGGCGGTGGGGACGACGTAGCGCTCCTCGTACTTGGCCAGGGCCAGCAGCCGGTACATCCGGGTGATGCCGTGCTCGTCCAGGCCGACGCTCGCGGCGATGGCCGGGTTCTGCGGTTCGCCGAGGTTGACCCGCCGCATCTGGGCGCGCATCGCCGCGAGGCGGCACAGCGCGTCCTCGACCGGCCGCGGGTCGCCGGCGGTGAACAGCCCGGCGAGGTAGCCCAGGGGGATGCGCAGCGCGTCGATGGCGGCGAACAGGCCGGCCGGGTCCTCGCCGTCGTGCCCGCTGCCGCTCAGGGCGTCGACGACCGGGGAGAGCGGCGGCACGTACGAGACCATGGGCAGGGTGCGGTACTCCGGGTGCAGCGGGAGCGCCAGCCGGTAGGTGGAGATCAGCGCGTGGACGGGGGAGCGGCGCGCGGCGGTGATCCAGTCGTGCGGGATGCCCGACTCCTCGGCGGCGCGGGCGACTTCGGGGTCGTGCGGGTCGAGGAAGCAGCCGAGCTGGGCGCGGTAGAGGTCCTGTTCGTCCGGGACGGCGGCGGCCGCGCCCACCCGGTCGGCGTCGTAGAGCATGACGCCGAGGTAGCGCAGCCGGCCGACGCAGGTCTCGGAGCACACGGTGGGCTCCCCGGCCTCGATCCGCGGGTAGCAGAAGGTGCACTTCTCGGCCTTGCCAGTGTGGTGGTTGAAGTAGACCTTCTTGTACGGGCAGCCGGAGACGCACATGCGCCAGCCGCGGCAGCGGTCCTGGTCGACGAGGACGATGCCGTCCTCGATGCGTTTGTAGAGCGCGCCGGACGGGCACACGGCGACGCAGGACGGGTTGAGGCAGTGCTCGCAGATGCGCGGCAGGTAGAACATGAACGCCTCCTCGTAGGCGAGGCGCACCTGTTCGTTCATCTTCCGCAGCACCGGGTCGCCGGCGAGGTGTTCCGGGCCGCCGCCGAGGTCGTCGTCCCAGTTGGGGCCCCAGGTGACGGCGGTGGGCCGGCCGTCGGTGAGGGAGCGGGGGCGGGCGGTGGGCACGTCGTCGCCCAGGGGGGCGCCGACGAGGGTGTCGTAGTCGTAGGTCCAGGGCTGGTAGTAGTCGTCCAGGGTGGGCAGTTCGGGGTTGGCGAAGAGGCGGGCGAGCCGGCGGGCGCGGCCGCCGGTGCGGGGCACGAGGCGGCCGTGCTTGAGCCGCCAGCCGCCCTTCCACTTCTCCTGGTCCTCGTGGCCGCGGGGGTAGCCCTGTCCGGGCCGGGTCTCGACGTTGTTGAACCACGCGTATTCGGTGCCCTGCCGGTTGGTCCAGGTCTGTTTGCAGGTGACCGAGCAGGTGTGGCAGCCGATGCACTTGTCGAGGTTCATCACCATCGCGATCTGTGCCATCACGCGCACTTCAGTACTCCACGTTCTGCGAACGCCGCCGGATGGTGGTGACGGCGTCCCGCTGATTGCCGGTGGGTCCGTAGTAGTTGGGCGCGAAGCTCAACTGGGCGTAGCCGCCGATGAGGTGGGTGGGTTTGATCAGCAGCCGGGTGAGGGCGTTGTGCACACCGCCGCGGCGGCCGGTGGCCTGGGACTTGGGGACGTTCACCAGGCGTTCCTGCACGTGGTACATGAACACGGTGCCGGCCGGCATGCGGTGGGAGACCACGGCCCGGGCGACGACGACCCCGTTGGGGTTGACGGCCTCGACCCAGTCGTTGTCCGCCGCGCCGATCGCCTCGGCGTCCGGCACGCTCATCCAGATGACGGGCCCGCCGCGGGCGAGGGTCTGCATCAGGAGGTTCTCCTGGTACTCGGAGTGGATCGACCACTTCGAGTGCGGCGTGACGTACCGCACGGTGACCGCCCGGCCGTCCGGCACGGCGCCGGGGGAGGGGAGGTCCAGCGGGGGCCGGTAGACGGGCAGTTGCTCGCCGAACTCGGCGATCCAGTCGTGGTCCAGGTAGAAGTGCTGGCGGCCGGTGAGGGTGTGCCAGGGCTTGCGGTGCTCGGTGTTGACGGTGAAGGGCGCGTACCGGCGGTCGTGGGCCTCCTTGCCGGACCACTCGAAGCTGGTGCCGACCTGGACGGGCCGGCTCTGGGTGTCGGAGAAGACGACCCGCCGTCCGGCCGCCTCCTCGGCCAGCTCCTCCAGGCCGGCCGCCGGTCCGCAGCGCTCGGCCAGCCGGCCGAACCCCTCGGCGGCGATACGGCCGTTGGTGGTGCCGGACAGGGCGAGGATCGCCTCGCAGAGTTTGACGTCCGTGTCCAGCCGCGGGCGGCCGCCGGGCGTGGTGCCGCAGCGCTCGGCCAGCCACTTGCTCTCCGGCAGGGGATGCACGGTGACGCCCTTGACGTGCATGCCGTCCTGCTCGGACAGCGGCCCGAAGGCGGCCAGCCGGTCCGCGACGGCGGTGTAGTCGCGCTCGACCAGGGTGAACACCGGCAGGCTGCGGCCGGGTCCGGCCGCGCCGCCGGGCACGTGCCCGCCGGGCTGGGCCGTCTCGCCGGGGGTGTCGTGCTGGAGCGCGGTGGCCACCAGGTCGTGGACGGTGCCGAGCCGGCCCCGGGCCAGTTCGGAGACCTTCGCGGCGAGGCCGTGGAAGATCTCGAAGTCCGTGCGGGCCTCCCACGGCGGGTCGATGGCGGGGGAGAAGGCGTGCACGTAGGGATGCATGTCCGTGCTGGACAGATCGTGCTTCTCGTACCACGTCGCCGCCGGCAGGACGAGGTCCGCGAACAGCGTCGTCGACGTCATGCGGAAGTCCAGCGCGGTCAGCAGGTCGAGCTTGCCGCGCGGCGCCTCCTCGCGCCACCGCACGTCGCGCGGGCGGCACTCCGGCGGTGTCTCGGACGCGCTCGCGTTGTCGTCGGCACCCAGCAGGTGGCGCAGGAAGTACTCGTTGCCCTTGGCGGAGGAACCGATGAGGTTGGCACGCCAGACCGTGAGCACGCGTGGCCAGTTGGCGGGCGCGTCAGGGTCCTCGCAGGCGAACTGCAGCCGCCCGGAGGCCAGTTGCCGGGCGACCCACTCCCCGGGGTCCGCGCCCTCCGTGCGCACGGCCGCGCCCAGGTCCAGGGGGTTCGCGGAGAACGTGGGGCAGGAGGGCATCCAGCCGAGCCGGGCGGACTGGGCGACCAGGTCGGCGGTGTGCCGCCCGGAGAACGTCCCCCGCCCGGTCGGTGATGCCAGCAGGCCGGCGTCGTACGGCTCGTACCGCCACTGGTCGGTGTGCAGGTACCAATACGGTGTGCCCGCCATCTGCCGTGCGGGGCGGCACCAGTCGGCGGCCGTGGACAGCTGCTGCCAGCCCGCGTACGGCCGGACCTTCTCCTGGCCGACGTAGTGGGCCCAGCCGCCGCCGTTGACGCCCTGGCAGCCGGTGAGGAGCAGCAGGGAGAGGAACGCGCGGTAGATGGTGTCGGAGTGGAACCAGTGGTTGGTGCCCGCACCCATCACGATCATCGCCCGGCCCCGGGAGGCGGCCGCGGTCCGGGCGAACTCGCGGGCGATGCGCGCGGCTTGACCGGCCGGTACCGAGGTGATCGCCTCCTGCCAGGCCGGGGTGCACGGCTCGGCGGCGTCCTCGTACCCGGCCGGCCAGCTGCCCGGCAGCCCCGGCCGGTGCACGCCGTACCCGGCGAGCAGCAGGTCGAAGACGGTGGTGACCGGGCGGCCGGCGATCTCGCGCACCGGGACGCCGCGCCGCACGGTGCCGCCGGGCTCGTCGAAGCGCGGCAGCAGCACCTCGGCGGTCGGGCCGTCCGGGCGGTGGAAGCTCAACTCGGGCCGGATCCCGCCGAGGTCGAGGTTCCAGCGGCCCTTGCCGTCCTCCTCCCAGCGGTCGCCCAGGGTGCCGTTGGGGACGGCCGGGCGGCCGGTGGCGGCGTCGTGCACCACCGGTTTCCACGGGGAGCCGGGCCCCAGGTCCGCCGCGGTGAGGAACTTTCCCGGGGTGCGCGCGCCGCTGTCGTGCGCGTCGAGGGCGACGAGGAAGGGCAGGTCGGTGAAGCGCGTGACGTAGTCGGTGAAGTACGGGACCTGCTGGTCGACGAAGAACTCCTTCAGGATCACGTGCCCCATCGCCATGGCCAGGGCGCCGTCCGTCCCGGGGTGCGGGTGCAGCCACTCGTCGGCGAACTTGGTGGCGTCCGCGTAGTCCGGCGAGACCACGACCACCTTCTGGCCCCGGTAGCGGGCCTCGGCCATCCAGTGCGCGTCCGGGGTGCGGGTGACCGGGACGTTCGAGCCCCACAGCATCAGGTACGCGGCGTCCCACCAGTCGCCCGACTCCGGTACGTCGGTCTGGTCGCCGAACACCTGGGGCGAGGCGATGGGCAGGTCCGCGTACCAGTCGTAGAACGACAGCATGGGGGCGCCGATCAGCGCCATGAAGCGGGCCCCCACCGCGTGGGAGGCCATCGACATCGCGGGGATCGGCGAGAACCCCGCGATGCGGTCGGGGCCGTGGGCGGCGAGGGTGTGGACGTGCGCCGCCGCCGCGATCTCCAGGGCCTCGTCCCAGCCCACCCGCACCAGGCCGCCCTTGCCCCGGGCCGCCTGGTAGCGGCGGCGCCGCCGCGGGTCGGAGGTGATCTCGGCCCAGGCGGCCACCGGGTCGCCGAGCCGCTCCCGCGCCTCGCGGTACATCTCCAGCAGGACGCCGCGCGCGTGCGGGTGGCGCACCCGCGTGGGCGAGTAGGTGTACCAGGAGAACGACGCGCCGCGGGGGCAGCCGCGCGGTTCGTACTCCGGCCGGTCCGGCCCGACGGACGGGTAGTCCGTCTGCTGCGTCTCCCAGGTGATCAGGCCGTCCTTGACGTACACCTTCCAGGAGCAGGACCCGGTGCAGTTCACCCCGTGGGTGGACCGCACCACCTTGTCGTGGGCCCAACGCTCCCGGTAGGGGGCGTCGTTGACGTCCTGGTCCGTGCGGAAGACGGCCCGCAGATCGGGGGTCGTGTCCGCCGGCCGCAGCGACCGCCCCAGCCGCAGCAGTTGTTCCTCGGCGGCTGCGGCCGCCTTCTCCGCCTTCACGTGTGCCCGACGAAGAGCCACGCACCTCACTCCTTCTGCGTGACGGATCCGGGCCTCCGTGCGGCCCGTGGTGCGCTCCGTTCCGGATCCACGATCCCGCGGTAACCCCGCTTTGCTAAGGGCGATTTGGTGGAGTTGAGGGTAGCTATAGGAAGTTTTTCTTGCGCTTTGCAATTATTGGTACGTACACGCGTACGAGCGGCCGGTGCCGGACGGACGTTTCCGGAGGGTCAGCCGGTGCTGCTGCCACGGGGTTTGCGCAGGAGGATGCGCTCGCGGTGGTGCTCCTCGGCGAGCCGGTGCCGGCGGGCGTGCAGCAGGTCGCCGAGGGTGATGACGCCGAGCGGGTGCCTGGTGTCGCGGTCGACGACGGGGGCGCTGGTCAGTCCGTGCTCCGCGAACAGGCAGGCGACGTGGTGGAGGGTGTGGTCGCCGTGGACGACGAACGGGTGTGCCGCGGCAGGGTTTTCGGGGTCTGCTCCGGAGGGCGCGGGCTCCGGGCGCATGGCCTCGTGGACGAAGTGCGCCTCCAGCGGGTCGGTGGCGTACTCGCGGGTGAGGTGCAGTCCGCGCCGGGCGATCTTCTCGGTGAGGACCGAGCGCTTGAGCACCAGCGCGGACAGCGCGTAGGCCGAGGTGGCGGATATCAGCAGGGCCGGTGCGGCGTCCCACGCGCGGGTGAGCTCGACGGTGAACACCACGCCCGTCAAAGGCGAGCGCATCACCCCGCCGACGACCGCCGCGAGGCCGAGCATCGCCCAGAAGCCGGGGGCGACCGGCGGGAAGGCCATGCCCTCCCAGGCCCCCAGCGCCCCGCCGATCATGAAGACGGGCGCGAGCACCCCGCCCGAGGTGCCGGAGCCCAGGGAGAGCGCCCAGATCGCGGTCTTGACGACGAGCACGCCGAGGATGAGGGAGAGCGTGGCCCGGCCGGCGAGCAGTTGGCGGATCACGTCGTACCCCACGCCGAGCGCACGCGGTTCGACGAGGCCTCCGGCGCCGATGGCCAGGCCGCCGATCGCGGGCCACCACATCCAGTGGAACGGCAGCCTGGCGAAGGCGTCCTCGGCGCGGTAGACCAGCCAGGTCACGGCGACGGCCAGGGCGCCGCCGGTCAGCCCGCTGACCACGGCGAGCAGGTCGGCCAGCGGGGTCAGGCGGAGCGTGGAGCCGGCGAAGGGGAAGAGCGGGGCGGTCCCGAGGAGGAAGCCGCGGACGACGGTCGCCACGGCGACGGAGGCGACGACCGGCACGAAGCTCCGCGGCCGCCATTCGAAGAGCAGCAGTTCGACCGCCAACAGCACGGCGGCCATCGGCGAGTTGAAGGTGGCGGCCATGCCGGCGGCGGCCCCGGCCACGAGCAGCGTCTTGCGCTCGGCGGCGGTCAGGTGCCGCACCTGGGCGAGCAGGGAGCCGATGGCGCCGCCGGTCATGATGATCGGCCCCTCGGCGCCGAACGGGCCGCCGGTGCCGATGCTGACGGCGGCGGAGACCGGCTTGAGCAGGGCCAGGCGCGGGGCGACGACGCTGCCGCGGGTCAGGATCGCCTCGATGGCCTCGGGCATGCCGTGCCCGCGTATCTTCTCCGAGCCGTACCGCGCCATCACCCCGATGAGCAGCCCGCCCAGCACGGGGGCGGCCAGCACGAGCCACCAGGCGGGGTGCGCCTGGGCCGGGGCGGTGAGCGAGGTGTCGGCGCGCTGCCGGAAGACGAGGTTGGTGATCAGGCCGATCAGCCGCAGGAGAGCCAGTGCGGCCACCGCCCCGGCCGCCCCGATCGGGAGGGCCCAGGCCGTGATCAGCAGCATTCGTGGACGAACGGTGAAGTCGCCGAGCCGCAGTCCGCGGCGCTTGTCATACAGTCCGGTCGCAGACATGGCCGGAGTATTGCACCGGGCAATACTTCGATCTTCGAAATCCCGGGGAGTTTGCACGCCAGGGATTACCGGTGCGCGTGTGGGTGAACCGGGGCCCCGGAAGGGGCGCGGGGAACTGCGCGACCAGCCACCGACGGCCCGCAGCCGACGCAGCGTCCCAAGGGTCCGGGGTGAAGTCCCGGGGGCATCGACTGCGGGTGCGTCGTGGCGGCTCGCGCCCGCGCGGCGGAGCCGTACATGTGAACAGCCCCGCGCCCCTGACGGGGCGCCCTCACTCCCGGAACGTACGCCGATACGTACCCGGCGAAACGCCAAGCGCAGCGTGCAGGTGCTGCCGCAGGGACACGTCCGTGCCGAAGCCCGCGCGCTCGGCGATCCGGCTCACCGGCAGGTCGCTGCTCTCCAGCAGGTGCCGGGCCAGGTCGACGCGCTGCTGGACGATCCACTGCCCGGGGCTCAGGCCCACCTCGGCCCGGAAGCGCCGGGTGAACGTGCGGCGGCTCATGCCCGCGTGCCGGGCCAGGTCGTCCAGGCCGAGCGGCTCGTGCAGCCGGTCGAGGGCCCATGCGCGGGTCGGGGACGTCCCGGCGTCCGGGCTCTGCGGCACGGGCCGTTCCACGTACTGCGCCTGCCCTCCCTCGCGCTGCGGGGGGACGACGCAGTACCGGGCCACCTGGTTGGCGACGCCGCTGCCGTGGTCGCGCCGGATCACGTGCAGGAGCAGGTCGATGCCCGACGCGGCGCCGGCCGAGGTCAGCACCCGGCCCGCGCCCGCGAAGAGGACGTCGGGCGCGAGCCGCACCCGCGGGTACAGCTGCCGGAAGCGGGCGGTGTGGCGCCAGTGCGTGGCCGCGGGGCTGTCGTCGAGGAGACCTGCCGCGGCCAGGACGAAGGTGGCGACGCAGATGCCCACGATCCGGGTCTCCGGCCCGATCAGCGCGAGGGCCGCGGCGGTGCGCGGCGGCAGGTCGTCCGGGCCGGTGACGCGGACGAACTTCTCCGAGGCGGGGATCACCACGGTGTCCGCCTCCGCCAGCACCGACGCGTCGTGCCCGACGGCGATGGTGAAGTCCGCCTCGGTGCGGACCGGCCGGCCGTCCACGGAGCAGGTGACCACCTCGTAGAGCGGCTGCCCGTCCGGCCCGGTGGCCGTTCCGAAGAACCGGGACGCCAGGCTGAGCTCGAACGGAATGACCCCGTCCAGGGCCAGGACCACTACACGATGCATGGCCCGATTCTTGCACACCATGACCTTCGGGCCACTGTTTTCGCAGGTGGTGTTACCCGCACTCTGGGGACATGACCACGATGAGAGCAATGAGCCAGAACACCTACGGCGGCCCCGAGGCCGTGCGCGAGACCGTCGTCGAGAAGCCGGTGCCCGGCCCCTCCCAGGTGCTCGTCCGCGTCCGCGCGGCGGGGATGAACCCGACCGACTGGAAGCACCGCCAGGGCCGCGGCTTCCTCGACCGCCTCCCGATGGTGCTCGGCTGGGACGTCTCCGGCGTCGTCGAGGCCGTCGGCATGGGCGTCACGCTGCACGAGGCCGGCGACGAGGTGTTCGGCATGCTGCCCTACCCGCACGGGGTGGGCTCCTTCGCCGAGTACGTGGTCGTTCCGGCCCGGGCGCTGGTGCGCAAGCCGGCGAACGTCGACCACGTGCAGGCGGGCGCGCTCCCGCTCGCCGCCCTGACCGCCTGGCAGGCCCTGGTGGACACCGCGGACGTCCGCCCCGGGCAGCGCGTGCTGATCCACGCCGCGGCGGGCGGGGTCGGCCACCTCGCCGTGCAGATCGCCAAGGAGCGCGGCGCGTACGTGATCGGCACGGCCAGCGCGCCCAAGCACGCGCTGCTGCGCGAGCTCGGCGTCGACGAGCCGATCGACTACCGGACCGAGGACTTCACCGCGATCGGCCCGGTGGACGTGGTCCTCGACACCATCGGCGGCGAGACGGCCGCCCGTTCCCTCAAGACCCTCAAGCCCGGCGGCCAGTTGGTGTCCATCGCCCTCACCTCGCTCCCCGAGGACATCGACGCGCAGGCCGCCGCCCTGGGCGTCCGGGTCCGCCCGCTCCTCGTCGAGGCCGACCAGGCGGGCATGCAGGCCATCGCCGACCGGGCCGCCGACGGCCGGCTCCGGGCCGTGGTCGAGGCCGCGTTCCCGCTCGACCAGGCCGCCAAGGGGCACGAGTTGGGCGACACGGGCCGGGTCGCCGGCAAGGTCGTGCTCACCGTCGCATAAGCGGACAGACGGGCGATACGGGCCGCTCCTTCCCCCGGGGAGCGGCCCGCATTCTTGGCCACAGGGTCAAGCTTGTGTCAAGTAGTTGCGTTCATGCGCAAGTAAGGGGCTATGCTTCTGAGCGTTCGAAAAGCATCAGGCACCTCGTTCGGTGAGGCGTCTTCACGGACACAGGCCACTGACCCCACGACGTCGAGAGACGCCCAGGGTCAGGACAGGTCTCCCCGGCCTAAGGGGTGACCCCAAGTGGCTGCCCCGCCCTGCGGGGAATACGCCGTGGAGTGCCAAAGCTCTGACGAGTTGGGGTGAACCGGTCATGGAACCGGTCCGCTCCTTGCCGTGTCGTCCGGCGCCCGCGTGCGCCCCGGCCGGGAGGAGGCGAGAGACATGGATGGCTGCAGTTGCAGTAGTCCGGGCCACAGTCGGCCCCGTATCCGCACGTCCTCGCTGACCTCCGGTACGCGGTAACAACCTTTCCTGCGCGCACTTCTGCGCCCTGCACTGCCACCCGTACGGCCAACTGCCGTGCCGGGGTGCTGTGCTGCGCGCTCGCAGGGAGGATCGCTGCTGCGTGCCCCGCTACCTCCCCCATCGGGGGCAAGGGAGGCCCGTCATGACCGACACGATCATCAACCCCACGCCGGCACCGGCGCCGCGCGCCGCCGTTCTCGACGACGCGCACGTCGGTGACATCCGTGGTGCCCTCGGCACCATCAAGCTCGACGACACCGCTCCTCGCAAGGGGCTTTCCGCCAAGCTCAAGACGCTCCTCGCGATTGTCGGCCCCGGCCTGATCGTGATGGTCGGCGACAACGACGCCGGCGCTTTCGACACCTACGGCAACGCCGGTCAGAACTACGGCACCAGCCTGCTGTGGACGCTGCTGCTGCTCGTCCCCGTCCTCTACGTCAACCAGGAGATGGTGCTGCGCCTCGGCGCCGTCACCGGCGTCGGCCACGCGCGGCTGATCCTGGAGCGGTTCGGCAAGTTCTGGGGCGCGTTCTCCGTCATCGACCTGTTTCTGCTCAACGCCCTGACGATCGTTACCGAGTTCATCGGTGTCACACTTGCCGTCGGCTACCTCGGACTGCCCAAGACGGTGAGCGTGCTGGTGGCGGCGGCCGTCGTGATCGCGGCCGCGACCACCGGCTCGTTCCGGCGCTTCGAGCGCACCGCCATCGTGCTGTGCGCGGGCTCGCTGCTGCTCATCCCGATCTACTTCATGATCCACCCGAGCACCGGGACCATGGCCCACGACTTCGTCGTCCCGGGCATGCCGCACGACTCCAAGCTCGCGGACGTCATGCTGCTGATCATCGCGATCGTCGGCACCACCGTCGCCCCCTGGCAGCTGTTCTTCCAGCAGTCGTACGTCATCGACAAGCGCATCACCCCGCGCTTCATGAAGTACGAGAAGGTCGACCTGTGGATCGGCATCATCGTCGTGATCGTCGGCGCCGCCGCCATGATCGGCTTCACCGCCGCCACGTTCATGGGCACCAAGGACTTCGGCAACTTCACCGACGCGGCCGGCATCGCCAAGGGCCTGGAGGACCACGCGGGCAAGCTCGCCGGTGTCCTGTTCGCCATCGCCCTGCTCGACGCCTCGATCATCGGCGCCTCCGCCGTCTCGCTGTCCACCGCCTACGCCCTCGGTGACGTGCTCGGCCTCAAGCACTCCCTGCACCGCGGGGTGCGCGGCGCCAAGGGCTTCTACGCGATCTTCGCCGGCGTCATCCTGGCGGCCGCGGTCATCGTGATCATCCCCGGCTCGCCGCTCGGCCTGATCACCACCGGCGTGCAGACCCTGGCCGGCGTGCTGCTGCCCTCCGCCACGGTCTTCCTGCTGCTGCTCTGCAACGACAAGGCCGTCCTCGGCCCCTGGGTCAACGGCCGCTGGACCAACGCCTTCACGTCCCTGGTCGTCGCCGTCCTGGTCGTGCTGTCCATCATCCTGACCGCCGCGGTGGCCTTCCCCGACATCACCTCCGGCGCGATCCTCGACATCATGGCCGTCTGCGGCGTCGCCGGCATCCTGGCCATCGGCTACGCCGAGGTCCGCCGCCGCAGGAAGGGCTGGGCCCTCGCCGCCCCCATCGACCGCACGGGCAAGGAGAGCTGGCGGATGCCTCCGCTGGAGGAACTCCCCACGCCCGTCATGTCCACCGGCCGCAAGATCGGCATGTCCGCCCTGCGCGCCTACCTGGTCGTGGCCATGGTCCTGGTGATCATCCACGTCGTCCAGCTCGCCATGGGCCACGGTCACTGACAGACGTCCCCGGGGCGGCGTGTCCTCCCCAGTTCCGCCGCCCCGGGGGCCGCTTCGCTCCGCTGGAGGCCGTCCGGCGACTGCGGGCCGGTCCAGCCGGTCGCGCCCACGCGGCGGAGCCGCTGGGGGCACCTCCTGGGGCCACCCCCAGCGGTAGCTGGGGGAGGTGGCCGGAGTAGCTGCCCCGCGCCCCTCCGGGGCGCGACATCTGCCCTGCGCCTCTGACGGGGCGCGACAAAAGTCCGTCAGGAGCAGACATGTCCCTGCGTTACCCGCGCATCATCCGTACCCACCAGGAACGCTCCGCCCCAGTGGCCGTCGAGCCCAAGGTCCGGAAGCCGCAGCTGCCGCACCGGCTGGGCGGGCTGACCGTCGACCCCGAAGCACGCATCGCGACCGCGGATGAGCGGGAACTCCCGCTCACCTTCATGGAGTTCGAGCTCCTGTCCCACCTCGTCGCCAACCCCCGGCGCGTCCACACCCGCCGCCAGCTGCTGACCGTCATCTGGGGGCCGGGCAACTCGAGCGGCGCCCGCACCATCGACGTCCACGTCGCCCGGCTGCGCCGCAAGCTCGGCCCCGACTACCAGGCCCTGATCAAGACCGTGCGACAGGTCGGCTACGCGCTCGACCCGTCGAAGATCCAGGAGGTGTGCCACCATGCGACTCCTTGACCGTCCCCTGTTCCGTCGCCCCGCCCCTCCGCCGCCCGCCGCACCGACCCACGGCACGATCAGCGCCCGGTGCGAGCGCCGCGTCGAGGGCAAGGTCCGGGCCCTGTGCGTGCTCGCCTTCGCGGGGACCGGGGTGCGCCTGAACAGCCTGCACATCATCGAGCCGGACGACAGCGTCACCGTCGTCGTCCGCATCAGCCTCACCCTGTCCGGCCCGGCCGGCGTCGCCCTGGAGCGGCTGGTCGGCCAGCTGTCCCACGAGCCCGGCGTGCGCGACCTGCACTGGCGGCTGCACTAGCCGGCGAACCGAGCAACGATGGGAGGAGAGGCCGAGGAGGTGGTGGTCCGGCATGAAGGTGCCCCGCCTGCACGCCGGTGAGGGTGCGGGGGCCCTGGCGGCCCTGGTGGCGGGCCTGCTGCTCGTCGTCGGGATCAACGCGGCCCTGGCCGGCGACCGGCCGTTCGCCACCGCCGCCTGGACGGCCTCCGGAGCCGTCGCCCTCGCCCTGGCCGCGGGCGTCCTGCACAGCCGCCGCCGCTCCGTCGCGCGCGCGGCGGGGACACCGCTGCCGGAGCGGGTGGACGACGACTGGTTCACCGGACCGACCTTCGAGGGCTTCCCCGCGGAGGCCGTCCGGCCCCTGCTGGAGCGGCCCGGTTCCCCGAGCCGCAGCGAGGTGTGCACCGCGTGGGTGCTCGCCACGCACGGCCACGACGCCGGCTGGATCACGGACCACCTGGATCTTCCCCCGGAGGTGGCCCGGGTGCTCGTGGCGGCCGCTCTACAGCGGGACTGACGGGCCGGCTCTCCGGGCGGGAGAGCCGGCCCGTCGGCGTCCCGTTTGCATACAGATGCGAATCTCGGCAAACTGCCCGATGCCCGACGGCCACCCGCCGTGCACTGCCTTTTCTCGACGCGGCGGGACCGATGCCGGATCATCGGTACACAGGCCGCCGTGTGCTGGGGGTTGTCCCGATGTCCTTCCCGTCGCGATCCGCCGCCTCGCGGGCGTCCCTGCCCTCGCGGGTGGCCGGGCGGTTCTCCCGCCTGTCGTGGGTGGACGCGGTCGTGGCCGCCGCGGTGCTGGTGGGCCTGTACCTGATGCTGAGGGTGGGCAAGGGGGCGACCGTCTCCTTCGACCCGGCGAACGTCGCCAGGGTGGACACCGACCCCGCGAAGCTGCCGTACTACGCGGCGCGGAGCCTGCTGCGGATGTTCACCGCCCTGGCCGCATCCGTCGCCTTCACCCTGGTCTACGGCTACGCGGCCGCCCGCAGCAGGCGACTGGAGCGGATCCTCGTCCCCGCCCTGGACATCCTGCAGTCCGTCCCCGTGCTCGGCTTCCTCTCGGTCGCGGTGACGGGCTTCCTCTCGCTGTTCCCCGGCTCGATGCTCGGCCTCGAATGCGCCTCCATCTTCGCGATCTTCACGTCGCAGGCGTGGAACATGACGTTCGGCTTCTACCACTCGCTCATCACCCTGCCCCACGAACTGGACGAGGTCTCCCGCTCCTTCCGCTTCACCCGCTGGATGCGGTTCTGGAAGGTCGAACTGCCCGCCGGGGCCATCGGGCTCGTCTGGAACGGGATGATGAGCTTCGGCGGCGGCTGGTTCTTCCTCGTCGCCTCCGAGGCGATCAGTGTCTCCGGCCACAAGTACGCGCTGCCCGGCGTCGGTTCGTTCGCGGGCACCGCCATCGCCGAGGGCGACCTGGGCAAGGTCGGATGGGCGGTCGGCACCATGACCGTCATGGTCGTCGGCGTCAACTTCCTCTTCTGGCGGCCGCTGACGGCCTGGGCGGAACGCTTCAAGAACGAGCAGTCCGAGGCCGCCGACGTCCACCGGTCACTGGTGCTGGACTTCCTGCGGCGCTCCTCCTGGCCGCGCCTGCTCGGCCGCGCGGCCCGGCCCGTGGGGGAGGCGCTGGGCCGCGCGGGACGGTTCCTCGGCACCGACGACCGGCCGCTCGCCGTCCGCACGGGCCGCCGCCGGGCCGGCGACCTCGTCTTCGGGCTGGCGTCCGGCGGCCTCGTCGCCTGGGGCCTGTTCGACCTGCTCGGCTATCTGCGGTACCGCACCGGGCTCGGCGTCTTCGGGGAACCGCTGCTGCTGGGCCTGGCCACCCTCGCCCGCGTCGTCGTGCTCGTCGCCGTCGCCACCGTCGTCTGGGTGCCCATCGGGGTGCGCATCGGCTTCTCGCCGCGGCTGGCCCGGATCGCCCAGCCCTTCGTCCAGATCCTCGCCAGCTTCCCCGCCAACTTCCTCTTCCCGCTGGCCACCTGGTTCTTCCTGAGGACCGGGCTGTCGCTGAACATCGGCGGCATCGTGCTGATGGCGCTGGGCGCCCAGTGGTACATCCTCTTCAACACCATCGCCGGCGCCGCGGCCGTCCCCTCCGACCTGCGGGAGGCCATGGACGACCTGGGGGTGCGCGGCTGGCAGCGCTGGAAGCGCCTGATCATCCCCGGCATCTTCCCGGCCTACGTCACCGGCGGCATCACCGCCTCCGGCGGCGCCTGGAACGCCTCGATCGTCTCCGAGGTCGTCACCTTCGGCGGCACCACCCTGACCGCCACCGGCCTGGGCGCTTACATCGCCCGCGCCACCGCCCGCGGCGACTACCCGCACCTGATCGCGGGGATCGCCGTCATGTCCGTCTACGTCGTCGGCCTCAACCGCCTCGTATGGCGCAGGCTCTACCGCCTCGCCGAGACCAGGTACTCGCTGTGAACCGGCCTGCCGGAAGGAGCCCCGCCATGGCCCCGAGCCCCGCCGTCGACGTGACGGCCCGTCCCCGCCCGGCCGACGGCGAGGTCCTGCTCGCCGCCGAGGCGGTCACCAAGACCTATGCCGGCGCCGACGCCGAACTCCCCGTCCTGGCCGGGGTGGACCTGGAGATACGCGCCGGGGAGATCGTCGCCCTGCTCGGCCGCTCCGGCTCCGGCAAGTCCACGCTGCTGCGCTGCCTGGCCGGCCTGATCCCCGCGAGCTCCGGCACCGTCACCTACCGCGGCAAGCCCCTCGACGGCGCCAATCCCGGCACCGCCATGGTCTTCCAGACCTTCGCGCTGCTGCCCTGGCTGACCGTCCAGCAGAACGTCGAACTCGGCCTGGAGGCACGGGGCGTGCCCGCCCGCGAGCGCGCCGAGGCGGCGCTCCAGGCCATCGACCTCATCGGCCTCGACGGCTTCGAGTCCGCCTACCCCAAGGAGCTCTCCGGCGGTATGCGCCAGCGCGTCGGCTTCGCCCGCGCCCTGGTCGTCGAACCCGACGTGCTGATGATGGACGAGCCGTTCTCCGCGCTCGACGTCCTCACCGCGGAGAACCTGCGCGGCGAGCTGCTGGAGCTGTGGGAGTCCGGCCAATTCCCCACCCGCGCCGTCGTGTTGGTCACCCACAACATCGAGGAGGCGGTGCTGATGGCCGACCGCGTCGTCCTCCTCGGCTCGCGCCCCGGCACCCTCAGGGCCACCTTCGACGTCCCCCTGGAACGTCCCCGCGACCGCAACTCGCCCGCGTTCGACGCGCTCATCGACGCGATCTACCAGGTGATGACCGGCCGCGAGAAGGACACCGCCCCGCACCTGCCCGGCCGCACCGCCGCCGGCCCCGCGGAACTGGCCAGGCGCACCCTGGCCAACACACCGCTGCCGCGGGCCAGTGTCGACGGCCTCTCCGGCCTCGCCGAGATCGTCGCGCAGCACGGTGACCACTGCGACCTGGCGGACCTCGCCGAGGAACTCGGCCTGGAGGTGGACGACCTGCTGCCCCAGGTCGACGCACTGGACCTGCTGGGCTTCTCCCTCGTCCGCGAGGGCGACCTGCTGCTGACCCCGCGCGGCACCGCCTTCGCGGGCGCGGACGTGCAGGAGTCCAAGCGGATCTTCGCGGACGCGGTCCTGGAGGCGGCCCCCCTGGTCAAGCTGATCGTCACCACCCTGCACCGCACGGCGGGCCCGGTACGCGCGGGCTTCTTCCGCGACCTGCTGGCCCACCACTACACGAGCGAACAGGTGACGGAACAGCTGGAAACGGCCACGGACTGGGGCCGCTACGCGGAGCTGTACGCGTACGACGCGGGCCCGGAGGAGTACGAACTGGACGTCCCGTAAGGGGCGCGGGGCAGTTGAATTATGCGGCTCCGCCGCGTGGGCGCGATCAGCCACGACGAACCCGCAGCTGCAAAATCAGGCGCTGGCCGCAGGCCGCCCGCGCCGCAGGCGCGCGGCCGCCCCGACCCGCCCTCGAACGGTGGCTATGTCCGCGGCGGGCAACGATTCCGCCGCGGCAGGCTCCTCCGGCGAAGCCACCTCGCCCTGCGCAGCAAGCACCGCGCCCTCCAAGAGTGTGCGCACCTGATCCCCGGCGGCCCGGTAATAGATCCGCGTCCCCTCACGCCGCGAGGCGACGAGTCCCGCGCTCCGCAGCCGCGCAAGATGCTGGGAGACGGCGGCGACATGCGCGCCGACCATGTCCGCGAGCTGGCCCACGGAGTGCTCGCGGCGGGTCAGTGCCCAGAGCACCTGGAACCGCGTGGGGTCGGCCACCGCCTTCAGCACGGCGACGGCCTGTTCCACCCTGTGGGCTTGCGCATCCATGCCGAGGAGTTTAGGTCGTGCACGGTGGATCTTCCTGTGACCTGCACGGCTTCACCCCCCGGAGGGGCACCGGCTCAGAACCAGCTGTCGTTGTCGTTCTCGCTGTCGACCTCGACGTACTCGCTGTTGTCGATGTAGTTGTTGACGACGCGCGGCTCGTCGTCGTCCATCATCTCGTTGATCAGCGCACCGCCGATCGCACCGGCCGCGACACCGGCCGCCACGCCGCCCCAGCCGGGACCCTGGCGCTGCGGCTGGGCGTAACCGGGCTGGGCCGGAGCGGCGTAGCCGGGCTGCGGCGCGTAGCCGGGACGGCCCTGGGGCGCGGCGTAACCCTGCTGGGGCGCCTGCGCGTAGCCCTGCTGCGCGTAACCGGCGTTGTTGCCCTGCGCCGCCTGCTGCTGCATCGTCGCCCAGCGCTGCGCGCACGCGGTGCACGCCATGACGTTGCGGACGACGCCCCACTGCGGCGCCCACATGACGTTCTGCATGCCCTGGCCGTGCGACGGATCAAAGAAACAGTTCATCGGACCCTCCCGAGTACAGCCCCCTGCAATGCGGGGCTACGAGGCGTCAGGCTACTCGATCGTCTGCCCGGAATACGCGGCCGTACGGACCCGTTACGGTCGCGGAGCAAGGTAACGGCCGAGGGAAGCGGGAAGGCGCTCATGGGCAGCAGCACGGTGGAGCTCACCAAGGACAACTTCGACGCGATCGTCTCCGACAGCGGGTTCGTGCTCATCGACTTCTGGGCCGCGTGGTGCGGGCCCTGCCGGGCGTTCGCGCCGGTCTACGAGAAGGCGGCCGAGCGGCACGGGGACCTGGTGTTCGGGAAGGTGGACACCGAAGCGCAACCGGAGTTGGCGGCTGCGTTCGAGATCCGGTCGATTCCGACGCTGATGATCGTGCGGGAGAACATCGCGGTGTTCGCCCAGCCGGGGGCGCTGCCCGAGGCCGCGCTGGAGGACGTCATCCGCCAGGCGCGGGCGCTGGACATGGACGAGGTCCGGGAGTCCATCAAGAAGGCGGAGGCGGAGCGGCCTGACGACCAGTGAGGTCGTGATACGGCACGATACGACCGGTAAATCGTCCTACGGAAGGAAGTGGCATGGCAACGAACCGCATTGCGCACACGGTCTGGACCGGCGACCTGCTCAAGGGCAGCGGCACCGTCAGCTTCGACTCGTCGGGCATCGCCGACCAGCCGGTGTCCTGGCCGTCGCGGTCCGAGCGGGCCAACGGCAAGACGAGCCCGGAGGAGTTGATCGCCGGGGCCCACTCCAGCTGCTTCTCCATGGCCCTGTCGCACGGCTTGGCGGGCGCGGGCACCCCGCCCACGCGCCTGGAGACCAAGGCGGAGGTCACCTTCCAGCCGGGCGAGGGCATCACGGGCATCCACCTCACGGTGCGCGGTGAGGTGCCGGGCCTGGACGAGGCGGGGTTCGTCGCCGCGGCGGAAGAGGCGAAGAAGAACTGCCCGGTGAGCCAAGCCCTTGCCGGCACCACGATCACGTTGTCGGCCGAACTGGCCTAACCGGGACCGCGTCAGGATTTCAACGTCGCGTAGACGATGAGGTTCTCCACGGGGTGCCCGTCCGGGTCCAGGTCGCCCGCGCAGGTGACCAGGCGCAGTGCCTTCTCGCTCGTGCCGCCGTAGACCTTCTGGGTGGGGAAGGCGTCCTTCCGGACGGTCTCCGTGCCGGTGACGGTGAAGTGCAGCACTTCACCGTCACCGCGCCGGACGTCGATGACCGTGCCCGTGCCGACCTTCTTCAGGTCGTGGAAGACGGCCTCGCCGTTGCGGGTGGCGTTGTGCCCGATGATCACGGAGGCTCCGGCGGCGCCGGGCACGACGCTGCCGGTGTACCAGCCGGCGGTCATGCCCTTCGCGGGCGGCGGGACCTGCACGGTGTCGTCCTTGTTCAGGCCCAGCCGCATCAGCGGGCTGTCCACGCCGATGGACGGTATGGACACCCGCGACGGCTCCTCGTCCTGCGCCGGACCGCCGATCGCCTTGTCCGTACCCCCGCCCAGCGAGCAGCCGGCCAGCAGTAGCACCGGCAGCACCAGCAGCAGGGCGAGGGGGGAGAGTCGTGTGCGGGACATGGCCTCACCGTACGGAGGGGCGGCAGGCGCCCGCCTCGTACGATCGGCCAGCTTCGGCTCCGTCTAAAGAACGAGCTGTGGAACGAGCCGCTGGAAGAGCCCCCACGTGAACTCCGCAACGTACTCCTGCCCCGTCCCTCCCTCGTCCGGCGCCGTGAAGGAGAGCCGCCAGCGGGTGGGGGCCGTGCCCTCCATGGGGCGGGCGGGGGCGAAGGCGCGGGCCACCTCGTCCACCGTGCACGTCCAGGGACGCAGGTCGGCGGCCGTGCGCAGGGCGGGGCCGCGCGAGGCCGGGGCGCGGACCAGCCACTCGTTCCAGACCGCGCCGCCCGGTGCGGCCAGCACCTCGAAGCGCAGGCCGGGCCAGAGCGGCACCGGCCAGGTCAGGGCCTCGAAGGCCAGGTCGCCGACGGTGCGCGTGGTCACGGTCTCGGGCGGGCCGAGCACGGAGCGGTAGCGGGGGCCGGCCGCCCGGCGCCGCGGGGAGTGCAGCATGGCCTGCCAGCGCCGGTTGGCCTCGCGCATCGCGGACCGGTCGGTGCCCAGCTCGTGCAGGGCCTCCTCGACCAGTCCCGGCTGGTGGTCGGCCATCCGGCGCAGCAGGACGAGCTGGAACTCCAGCGGGCCGAAGGGCTCGGGGACTGTGCTCATGGGGTTCATGGTGGCGCACCACCAGCCCCTCCGGCACCCGGTCCGGCCGGACTCGGTGACCGGAATCGTAAGGATCCCCATGGATCGGGGAGTTGTGGGGCAAGGAGCCTGAAGTCCCCTCGCCCGCCTGCCGTTTCGCGCAAGCTTTACC
The DNA here is from genome assembly GCF_058146165.1 of Streptomyces sp. AM25. NCBI lineage: Bacteria > Bacillati > Actinomycetota > Actinomycetes > Kitasatosporales > Streptomycetaceae > Streptomyces > Streptomyces sp. AM25. Next base: position 139,066 of record NZ_JBKIWN010000009.1, read on the forward strand.
TGCCGTCGGCCGGGAGCTGGCCGGGAGGCTGCCCGGGCCGGGTGCCCGCCGGGTACGGTCTGGCCATGACGGAAATCGACCCCCAGTGCTCTGCCCTCGTCCTCGTCGACCTCATGGAACGCACCGTGGCGTTGCCCCTCGCGCCGCACAGTGGTGACGAAGTGGCCGGAAGGGCTACGGAGTTGGCGCGCGCGTTCCGCAAGGCGGGGGCGCCGGTGGTGGCCGTGCGGGTCGAGCGGCCCGGGCTCGCCGAACAGCCGCCGGGCAGCGGGCTGCTCCCCGGGGTCGCGGAGCCGGGCGACATCGAGATCGTGAAGCGGGCGGTCGGCGCCTTCCACGGCACGGATCTGGACGACCGGCTGCGCGGGCTGGGCGTGCGCACCCTCGTCCTCGCCGGGATCGCCACCAACCTCGGGGTGGAGTCGACGGCACGGGCCGCCGCCGACCACGGCTACGAGCTGGTCTTCGTCGAGGACGCGATGAGCGCGATGACGGCGGAGGAACACCGGGCGTCGGTGACACTGGACATGCCGAGGCTGGGCACGGTGACCAAGGCTGCGACGGTTCGCGTGGCCCCGTAAGGGGCGCGGGGAACTGCGCGAGCAACCACAAGGGACCCGCGCGTACCGTCTACGCGTCGATGCCGAGCATCCGCTTGAGCAGGTCCCGCAGCACTGCTCGGTCAGCCGCCGACAAGGCGGCAAGCGGCTCACGCGCAAAGTTCAACGAAGCCCGCAGCCGCGAAGACGTCGCGCGCCCGGTCTCCGTGACAGCGGCGAGCTTCACCCGGCGGTCGTCGGGGTCGGGCCGTCGCTCCACCAGGCCGCGGGTCTCCAGCCGGTCCACGATGCCGGTGACGTTGGACGGCTCGCACTTCAGCTGCTGGGCGATGCGCCGCATGGGCAGCGGCTCGCGCGAGAGCAGGGCCAGGACACGCGCCTGGGCGCCGGTCAGTGCGTGCTGGGAGGCGGCGTGCTCGTACTCTTCGTGGTAGCGCGCCACGACCGTCCCGATGAGTTCGACCACCTCGACCGTGAGGGCGTCGGCGGGGGTGGCGGAGTCGTGGCTGTGCTGCGTCATGGGTAACAGGCTACTCCTTTGCTTGACAACATGAAATATCGAGGAGCATGGTTGTTTCAGGAAGTGAAGCTTTAGGAGGCTCCGCCCATGTCGTCCGCACTGCCCGCCACCAGCCGTGAATGGCACCTCGTCGCCCGCCCGCAGGGCTGGCCGAAGCCCGAGGACTTCGCCCTGCGCGAGACGACGGTATCCGAGCCCGGCGAGGGCCAGATCGTCGTCCGCAACCTGCACCTCTCGGTCGACCCGTACATGCGCGGCCGGATGAACGACACCAAGTCGTACGTCCCGCCCTTCCAGCTCGACCGTCCCATGGACGGCGGCGCGGTCGGCGAGGTCGTCGCCTCCCGCGCCGAGGGCTTCGCGCCCGGCGACCACGTGCTGCACGGGCTGGGCTGGCGCGAGTACGCGCTGGTCGACGCGCAGCGCGCGGTCAAGGTCGACGCGGCGGCCGTCCCGCTCTCCGCCTACCTCGGCGTGATGGGCATGCCCGGCATGACCGCCTACGCGGGCCTGCTGGAGGTCGGCTCGTTCAAGGAGGGCGACGTCGTCTTCGTCTCCGGCGCGGCCGGCGCCGTCGGCAGTATGGTCGGCCGGATCGCCAAGCTCAAGGGCGCCGCGCGCGTGATCGGCAGCGCCGGCTCGGCGGAGAAGGTCCGCTACCTCACCGAGGAGCTCGGCTTCGACGCGGCCTTCAACTACAAGGACGGCCCGGTCCTGGAGCAGCTGAAGGAGGCCGCCCCCGACGGCATCGACGTCTACTTCGACAACGTCGGCGGCGAGCACCTCGAGGCCGCGATCTCCGTCCTGAGACCGCACGGCCGCGCCGTGCTGTGCGGTGCGATCGCCCAGTACAACGACACGGAGCCGGCTCCCGGCCCGCGCAACATGGTCCAGGTCATCGGCAAGCGGCTGCGCCTGCAGGGCATGATCGTCTCCGACCACGAGGCGCTGCGCCCGCAGTTCTTCCAGGAGGTCGGCGGCTGGGTGCGCTCCGGCGAGCTGGAGCCCCGCGAGACGGTCGTGAAGGGCATCGAGGGCATGGGCGAGGCCTTCCTCGGCCTGCTCCGCGGTGACAACACCGGCAAGATGATCGTCAGCCTCTGACGCCCAGACCCCAGACGGTTTCAAGAAAGGTTTCTCCCATGCCTGTTCAGCCCGTTGACGTCGCCTACACCGCCGTCGCCACCGCCGAGAACGGCCGTGACGGCCGTGTCGCCAGCGACGACGGCAAGCTCGACGTCGTCGTCAACCCGCCGAAGGAGCTCGGCGGCAGCGGTGCCGGCACCAACCCGGAGCAGCTGTTCGCCGCCGGCTACAGCGCCTGCTTCCAGGGTGCGCTGGGTGTCGTGGCCCGCCAGGAGAAGGCCGACATCTCCGGCTCGACCGTCACGGCCGAGGTCGGCATCGGCAAGACGCCGGAGGGCGGCTTCGGCCTGAAGGTCGCCATCTCGGCGCACATCCCGAACGTGGACGAGGCCACGGCGCTCACGCTGGTGGAGAAGGCGCACCAGGTGTGCCCGTACTCGAACGCCACGCGGGGCAACATCGAGGTGACGCTGGCGGTTCGCTAGGCGCCGGGGGAGGGGTGGTTCAGGGCAACGGGACCTCCGCCGACACCAGCCCCTCCCCGCCTCCCAGTTCAGCCAGGACGGCCCCGTCCGGCCCCCACACCCCGCTGAGCCCGCACGCGTCGTACGGGCCCGCGGGGCCCGTGTGGTTGGCCAGCAGGACGGACAGGCCGTTGTCCGCGGCCAGGGCCGGGAAGACCGCCATCCGTTCCGCAGCGCCGCCGCCCGTCCCGTACAGCGAACTGGCCAGCAGCACGCGGCACTTGTCCGCCACGGCCCGTTCCGCCAGGTCCGGGAAGTGGGCGTCGTAGCAGATCGCCAGGCCGAACCGGACGCCGTCCAGGTCGAAGCGCCCGTCCGTCCTCCCCGGCACGAAGCCGGCCGCGAGTTCGGTCTCCGTCACGTGCTGCTTGTCGTAGTGCGCGAGGAGCGCGCCGTCCGGCCCGTACACGTACGAGCTGATCGTGAGGCCCGGGCCCGGGCAGTTGACGACGGCCGCGACCCCCACGGCCCGGCACGCCTCCCGTACCGGCGCGAGCCGCGGGTCGTCCTGGGCCAGGGTCAGCCGCCCGGGGTCGGCGGCGACCGCCTCCAGTTCGTACCCCGTGACGGCCAGTTCGCCGAAGACGACGAGCGAGGCGCCCTGTTCCCCGGCCTCCGTTACGAACCCGGCCATGCGGGCCGTGTTGGCCCCGATGTCGCACGGCCGGGCCGTGAACTGCGCTGCTGCGATGATCATCCGGCCATCATGACCGAGCCGGGTCCGTAGCTGCCAGGCCCGCCCTGATGACCTCCCTCACCTGGGCCGTGATCGCCGTCCGGTTCCGGACGAAATCGGGATCGGTCACCTTGTCCGTGTCGTCCTTCCCGAACTCCAGCACCGGCGTGTGCAGATGGCCGCCCGGCACCCGCAGGTGCAGCGCGTCCCGCAGCAGCGTCGCCCGGTAGGCGATCTCGTTCGAGAGGTAGTCGCCACCGCCGCCCGCGCGGGCCGTCGAGCCCGGGGTCGGGCCGTCCGGGCGGTCGACGGGCTCGGTCGCCCCGGCCGGGATCTCGGTCACGGCCGTGTGGTCGTACACCGGGAACGGACCCGTCTCCGCCGTCGTGATCGCCGCGTACGGGAGCGTGGTGGACGTCCACTGCGGCTGCGGGTGCACGGTCGGCACGCCGGGCGGGACGGGGACCGTCTCCGTGCGGGAGAGGCGGACGTTGTCCGGATAGCCGCCGCGCCACGCGCCGTTGGTGCGTTCCACGTCGAAGCGGCCCGGGCGGCCCTGGCTGATCGTGGTGAAGTAGTCCACCCGGTGCGGGCCCGGGCGGAAGTACGGGAGCAGGGTCCGCTCCACGACCCCGGCCGCGAAGTCGTCCCAGCGCACGGGGAAGAGGGCCGCCGCGATGCGGGCGGGGCCGGACGGGGTGTCGACGGTCGTGCCGTCCAGGGCCAGGGCCGCCGCGCCGGACGGGTTCGAGCGGCGGACGTCCGCGTCGAGCTGGAACGGGTCGAAGCCCGTGACCAGCACGCGCTTCACGGAGCGCCCCGCCGGCAGGTCGATCGCGTCCTGGCCGCGCGAGCCGCGCTCGACCTTCCCTATCAGCGTGTTCCGCTCCCGCTCCGGCAGCGGGAACGCCGGCCGCCACTCGCGCAGCGCGCGCGTCATCCCCAGCCGCGCCCAGTACAGCGGGCGGTCGTCGTCCCGGCTCAGGTCCCCGCGGGCCGGGCCGCGGCCCTGGACGCGGTCGACGGCCCGGCGCCACAGCCGCCGCCCGTCGGTGGCGGCGAGCCGCTCCGCCTGGGCGGTGCTGCGGGTGCGCGCGAGGGCGCGGGCGAAGGCGGGCGCGACGTCGTCGAAGCCGCTGCGGCGCAGGATCTCCTGCGGGACGGGCCCGTCGAGGCGCTGTTCCTCGACGGTGGGCGGGGCGAGGGTCCGCTGTGCCGCCTGGGCGGACGGTGCGGACAGGGCGAGCGGGGCGCAGGCCAGCAGGGCGATGACAGTCTTCTTGGTGCGTCTCATGGTGCGGAAGGAAATCACTGTGATCGCGTTGATGGTAGAGGGCTGACAACACCCCTTTTCGGCCAGTGGTTTTCCGGCCACAATCGACGTCATGCTCCCCATAGTCGCGCACGGCCCCGCCCCGCTCTTCGACCCCGGAACCGGTCAAGGAGCCCGTCAGTTCACCGAGTTGGCGATAGCGCTGCTGCTGTCCTCGCTGGTGGGCCTGGAACGCGAGTTACATCAGAAGAGCGCGGGGCTGCGCACGCACACCCTCGTCGGGGTGGGCAGCGCGCTGTTCATGGAGGTCTCCATCCACGGCTTCGGCTCCGTGGTCGGCCTCGACGGCTACAGCGTGGACCCCTCGCGGGTCGCCGCACAGATCGTCTCCGGCATCGGCTTCATCGGCGGCGGCCTCATCTTCGTCCGCCGCGACGCGGTGCGCGGCCTGACCACGGCCGCCACGATCTGGCTGACCTGCGCCGTCGGCATGTCCTGCGGCGGCGGACTGCCGCTCCTCGGCGCCGCCGCCACCCTCGTCCACTTCCTGGTGGTGCGCGGCTTCCCCCTGGTGACCCGCCGCCTGGCGACGAGTGCCCCGGTGGCCCAGCGCGTCGAGCTCCGCCTGTCCTACCGGACCCGCCGCGGCCTGCTGGGCCGGGTGCTGGAGCTGTGCACCAGGAACGGCTTCCAGGTCACGGACGTCCACATCGACGCCGAGGCCCAGGACCGGACCGGCCACGGCAAGGTCAAGGAGGCCGGCGTGGTGCTGTCCCTGGAGGGCAAGGGGCCGGCGCACCCGCTGGTCGAGGAACTCACCGACTGGGAGGGCATCCTGGGCGTCGGCCTGCGGTCGGAGCGGGACCGGACGGAGTAGGCGGAGCGGTGGGGTGAGGACCGGCGCCGGGCGCACTATTCACCCCATTGGGCAAAGAGTCCCTCATTTCCCTTTAAAGGGAGGGGGGTTGGGCAGGGCACCGGGTGTCAGTGCCCTGCCGATCCTCACGAGGAGACGTCATGAGCAACTACGGCGGGACGCCCCGCCACGGTCTGGTCATCGAACCGCGGTCACGAGCCGCGATCTACCTCAACGACTGGCGCGCCAACGACCTGGAAGCCGGCAAGTTCTTCCCGCAGAGCAAGGGCGGGCTGTCCGACCCGTACGCCCCCGACGACACCCCCAACCACCTTCCGCCCGAGGACGGCGAGCTCGCCAGCGCCGGGCGTCCCCACTCGGCGCTCCTCGATGAGCCGCACACCGACTGGTTCAAGACACCGGTGACCTCCGGCGGTTCGCAGCAATTCGTCTGGCGGTTCACCGAGAACCACAGAACCCGGCGCTGGAACTACTTCATCACCAGAGCCGACTGGACCCCGTCCGCCCCGCTGGCCCGGTCGCAGTTCGAGGACAGGCCGTTCCATCAGGTCCAGCTCGCCTGTCGGCCCTACTGGACGTGCGACGGCCTCAGGCCCGAGAGTCCCACGCGGCACACCGCCACGCTGCCCGAGCGCCGTGGCTACCAGGTGATCCTCGCCGTGTGGGAGGTCGCCGACACGGGCAACGCGTTCTATCAGGTCATCGACGTCGACTTCGTGACGTAGGCCGGCACGCTCGCGCTCAGCAGCGGCGCACCGCGTACGAAGCCGCCCCGGCGCGGGGGAGGTTGGCCCAGATCCGGGTCCCCTCCACCGCCGGGGCGGGCCGCGCGGCACCCCAGGTGCCGCGGCACTCGCGCACCACACCGATCGCGAGCAGCAGCTGTCGCCGCCGCCGGGCCGTACAGGCGGCATGGAGTGCCCGGTCGCGGTGCCCGGGCGGATGCGCCATCAAGGCCGGCAAGGCCGACCACTTACTCTGATCGGGTCCGCGCCCCGTAGGGGCGCGGGGCTCTATTGGATATGCGGCTCCGCCGCGTGGGCGCGAGAATCCACAGCGGACCCGCACCCGCCGAACAGCAGTGCCACCTGCTCGGCATAGCGCTCCACCACCTCCGCCGAACGGCCATCGGCACCGAACAGCCCCCGGGCCAACTGCGGGTACACCGCGAGCGCATTCGCCGCGCTCATCTGAATGAGCAGCAGTGCAGCCGGATCGAACCGTTCGTCGACCTCGCCGCTGCGCTGCCGCTCGCGCAGCACCCCCACCTCGTGCCGCAGTCGTGCGTTGCGTTCGGCCGCCGCCTCCTCGTCGGCGTCCTCGCCGGTGTCGGCGAGGCCCTCCCAGGCGAGGAGGCGCCCGCCGAGATGCGGGTCGACGCTCGCCCGTACGTAGCGCTCGATCATCTCGGCGCCGTCCATGTCGTCGGGGAACTCCCGGGCCTCGTAGGCCCGCCAGCGGCGGCCGATCTCCCGGAACAGGCCCTCCTTGCCGTCGAAGTAGTACGTGATGAGCTGCTGGTTCACGCCGGCCCGCGCGGCGATCGCGGACACCCGCGCACCGGCGAAGCCCTTGGCGGAGAACTCCTCGGTCGCGGCGTCGAGGATCAGTGCCTTGGTGCGCTCGGGGTCGCGCTGCCGCTCATGCGCGCCCGGCGCCCGTCGCGCGCTCGTCACACGCTTCTTGGGGGTCATGGGCAGGATTCTGCCATCCGTTCAAGTACCTTAGTCATCCGTCTGGTTGACAAGTTCACCCAAGCAGTTGACTCTGGCGACATGGACCAGCGAGAGACGCAAGTGCTCGTCGTCGGAGGGGCCCTCACCGGGCTGAGTGCCGCTCTCTTCCTCGCCCACAAGGGCGTTCGCGTGACGGTGCTGGAACGGCACCCCGACCTGCTCACCCACCCACGGCTGCGCGGCATCACGCCGCGCACCGTCGAAGTCCTCTGCCAGGCCGGACTCGGACCGGCGATCCGCAAGGCGAGCGCCGACGGCGAGGACGCCGCCTTCGTGCCGCTGCGGGCGACCACGCTCGCGGACGACTACGAACCGGTGGAGGAGCCCCACCACGAGTCGTTCACGGACCCCCGCACCTACAGCACCTCGACCTTTGCGCGGATCGACCAGGACCGGCTCGAACTCCTGCTGCGCGACCGCGCCCTCGAACTCGGCGCCGAAGTCCGCTGCTTCACCGAGGTGATCGCTCTCGACCAGGACGCCGACAGCGTCACGGCCACCGTCCGGGACCGCGCGAGCGGCGACGAGCAAGCGATCCGCGCGGACTACGCCGTCGCGGCCGACGGCTCGAAGAGCCGGATCCGCACGTGGCTCGGGATCGGGAGCGACGGGCCGGGAGTGCTGTACGACACGATCACCGCGATGGTCGACGCGGACCTCTCGGCCGCCGTGCGCGGCCGCCGGATCGGCATCGTCTACCTGCAGAAGCCGCGCCCGTTCAGCACGATGATGCCGTACGACGACTCGGGCTCGCGATGGCTGTTCGGCACCGGGTACGACCCGCAGCACGAATCGGTGACGGACTTCACCGCCGAACGCGTGGCGGAGATGGTGCGGGACGCATCCGGACTGGACGGCATCGACGTCTCGTTGCGGCCCCAGATCCCCGGCACCGACGTCACCGTGCTCGGCTTCCCGGTCGGCGCCCAGGTCGCGCGGTCGTACCGCTCGGGCCGGGTGTTCCTCGCCGGGGACGCGGCGCGCAGCCAGCCTCCCACGGGCGGGTTCGGCGGGAGCACCGGTATCCAGGACGCCCACAACCTGGCCTGGAAGCTCGCGGCCGTCCTCGCGGGGCGGGCAGGCCCCGGACTGCTCGACACCTACGACGCCGAACGGCGGCCCTACGGCCGACTCGCCATGCAGCAGGCGTTCGCCCGGTTCGGCGACAGGATGGCCGGCGGCGCGCAGGCGGAGCTGCTCGACCACGCGGCGGTGACGATGGGCTTCCGGTACGCCTCGGCCGCCGTACCCGGCAGCCACGAGACGGAGCCGGTCCCCGTCGCCGAGTTGCGTGCTCAACCCGGCACACGGGCACCGCACTGCCCGACCGCGGACGGCGGTTCCACCCTCGACCTCTACGGCGAGACCTTCGTCCTCCTGACCGGCCGCGACGGCCAGGAGTGGGCCCGGGCGGCGGTGGGCATGGACATCCGGTCGCACGTCCTCGGCGCAGCCGATGAGGCGGCGCACGGCATCGGCTCCCACGGCGCGGTACTCGTCCGCCCGGACGGCTTCGTCGCCTGGCGCAGCCGGTCCGCCGCGCCGGACCCGGCAGCGGTGCTCGCCGGGACCCTCCGGGCCGTCCTCGCCCGGCAGGGAGACTGACCTCTTGGCCGTTCCTTTGCACGAGGTTTCTCGTCGTTCCACCTTGCTGCAACCATTCGCCAACAGTGGCGAGGTTGGCTTTCCAGCAGGTCAGCCGGGGGTTCCGAGGGGCTCCCGGCCCTGAACGGAAAGCGCACGTATGAACATCAAGCGTCATGCCAAGCAGGCCTTCGTCACGGCAGCGATGGCCGCGACCGCCGTCGGCGGCCTCGGAGTCGCCCAGGCGCAGGCGGTCGGCGGGCACACCGCCCAGCACGGATCCGGCAGCCACGGCTCGCACACCCAGGTGGAGGAGCCCGGCGGCGAACACGGTCACAGCGGCGGCCGCGGTGGCGCAGGCGGCAGCAGCGAGGAGGGGTTCCGGCCCTTCTCCGGCCGGGGCGAGTCGACGAACGGCCATGTGGTCGACGGAGAGTCCGGCAGCCACCACAGCGGCCACCAGCACGGTGGCCACAACGGCAGCGGCGAGGGCGGAAGTTCGCAGGACAGCCGCTTCCCGGGCGAGGGCAACCGGGTCGGGGGCGGCACCGAGGGCGGCAAGACCGGCCACGGTGGCAAGTCCGGCAAGGGCGGCAACTCCGAGGGCGGCAAGACCTCTGAGGGTGGCAACGACACTCAGGGCACCAAGACCACTCACGGAGGCAAGTCCAGCGAGAGCGGCAAGTCCGGCCAGGGCAACAGCACCGAGGGAGGCAAAACCTCTCACGGTGGCAAGTCCACCGAGGGTGGTAAGTCCGGCGAGGGCAGCAAGTCCACCGAGGGTGGTAAGTCCACCGAGGGTGCCAAGTCCGGCGAGGGCAGCAAGTCCGGTCAGGGTGGTAAGTCCACCGAGGGTGCCAAGTCCGGCGAAGGCAGCAAGTCCGGCGAGGGCAGCAAGCCCAGCCACAACGGCAAGTCCAGCGAGGGCGGCAAGTCCGAGCAGGGCGGCAACTCCGAAGGCGGCCACGGCACTCACGGTGGCGGCCACGGCTCCCACGGCGGTGGCGCCGGCGAAGCCGCCGGTGTCGCAGGCGCCGCTGGTGCCGGCGCGGCCGGTGCCGGAGCAGGGGAGGCGGGCGCAGGCGCAGGCGTCGGTGCCGGAGTCGCCGCCGGCGTCGGAGCCGTCGGCGCCGGAATCGGCAGCCACGGCGGTCACGGTGGTGGCCATGGTGGCAACACCGAGCACGGCGGCGGCAGCGAAAGCCACGCCCAGCACGGTGGCGGCAACGGAAGCCACACCGAGCCGCAGGGCAACAACGGCAACGGCCACACCCAGGACACCAACGGCGACGTCCACTACCACGGCGACGGCGACGTCACGCACAACGGCGACGGCAACGTCGTCCACCACGGCAACGGCAACGTCACGCACAACGGCACCGGGAACGTCACCCACCACGGCACCGGCGACGTGACCCACAACGGCACGGGCGATGTCACGCACAACGGTCACGGCGACGTGACCACCAGCGGCAAGGGGGACGGCAAGGTCACGCACAACGGCCGCGGCGACGTGAACGTCGGCAACAACAGCCACGGCGACGTCACCGGCAACGTCACGCACAACGGCCGCGGCAACGTGAGCGTCGGCGACAACAGCGACGGCTCCGTGAACGTCAACATCGACCACAACGGCCACGGACACGTCACCGCCGGCAACGCCGACCACGGCCCGGTGCACAGCCAGACCTCCGGCACCATCAACCACAGTGGCGAGGGCCATGTCGCGACCGGCAACAGCTGGAGCGGCAACATGGACGGGGCCACCGCCCAGCGCGGCGACGGTGGGCTGACCATCAACGGCAACCGCGGTCACGTCATCGACGGCAACAACTTCAACACCCCGCCCAGCACGAGCTACCAGCACAGCGACGGCTCCACCAGCCACGTCCCCGGCACCACCGACGCCCTCCGGCAGGAGGCCGATCAGATGGCCCACGACGCCGCCGTGGCCGAGACGGGCATCGAGGCTGCGAAGGCCGCCGAGACGGCCAAGCTCGGCATCGAGGCCTCCCAGGCGGCCCAGGCCGCGGCGAAGGCCATGAACGGCGCCTGAGACCGCCGACCTTGGGGGGTACGGAGGCGCCGAACCCCCCAAGGGGAGCAACTCCCGCCGACCGGCGTCACGATGACCCCATGACGAACGAGGACAGGAACCACGACGACGTCATAGAAGACCTCATAGAGTCCGCCCTCCACTCCCTCGACCTCGACACCAAGGCCCGGCTCCTCGCCGGGCAGGACCTGTGGACCCTGCCCGCCGTCCCGGCGATCGGGCTGCGCTCCCTGGTGATGTCCGACGGGCCCGTCGGCGTCCGCGGCACCCGCTGGACCGCCGACGACCCCTCCCTCGCCCTCCCCAGCCCCACCGCCCTCGCCGCCGCCTGGTCGCCGGAACTGGCCCGCCGCGCCGGCCGGGTGCTGGCGGGGGAGGCCCGGCGCAAGGGCGTGCACGTCCTCCTCGCGCCGACCGTCAACCTCCACCGCTCCCCGCTCGGCGGCCGCCACTTCGAGGCGTACAGCGAGGACCCGCACCTCACCGGCGAGATCGGTACCGCGTACGTCCGGGGCGTCCAGGACGGCGGCGTCGCCGCCACCGTCAAGCACTTCGTGGCCAACGACGCCGAGACCGACCGCTTCACCGTCGACAACAAGGTCCCCGCCCGCGCCCTGCACGAGCTGTACCTCGCCCCGTTCGAGGCGATCGTGCGGAACGCCCGCCCCTGGTGCGTCATGCCCGCCTACAACAAGGTCAACGGCACCACCATGACCGAGCACCGCCACCTCCTGCGCGAAGTCCTCCGCAACGCCTGGCACTTCGACGGCGTCACCGTCTCCGACTGGCTCGCCGCCCGCCACACCGCCCGCGCCCTGCTCGGCGGGCTCGACGTGGCCATGCCGGGACCGGACACGGTCTACGGGCCCGCGCTCGCCGCCGCCGTCCGCGCAAGGACCGTGCCGGAAGCGGCCGTCGACGCCGCCGTCCGCCGGGTCCTGCTGCTCGCCGCCCGCACCGGTGCCCTCGACGGCATACCCCGGCCGGCGCCGTCCGCCCCCGAGGACGACGGCCCGGCACTCGCCCGCGAGATCGCCCGCCGCTCCTTCGTCCTCGTACGGAACGACGGCACCCTGCCCCTCACCGGCACTCCCCGTATCGCCCTCCTCGGCGCCGCGGCCCGCGACGCCCGCATCATGGGCGGCGGTTCGGCGCAGGTCGTCCCCGGGCGGGTCGTCTCCCCGCTCGACGGGCTGCGCGCCGCGCTCCCGGACGGCGCGCTCACCTACGCCGTCGGCGCGGAGACCGGCGACGAACTCGCCCCGGCCGCCCACGGCTTCACGCTGCGGGCGGTCTGCCGCGACGCGGCCGGACACGTCCTGGGGGAGGCGCGGCTGCCCGACGGCATGCTCCTGTGGGCGGACGAACTCCCCGACGGCGTGGACCGTTCCGCCCTGCACACCGTCGAGATCACCGGTACGTTCACCCCGCGCGAGAGCGGCCCGCACCTCTTCGGCACCCGGGGCACGGGTGCGTACCGGCTCACCGTCGGGGACACCGTCCTCTTCGACGGCGAACAGCGCCCCGCCGACGCCGGCGACCCCTTCGAGGCGTTCCTCGGCGACCCGGCCGAGCGCGGCCGCATCGCCCTGAAGGCGGGTGAACCGGTCGGCGTCCGCCTCGTCCACGCCGTCGACGGCCCCCTCGCCTTCTCCCTCCTGCACCGCGAACCCGTGCGGGACGCGGACGAGTTGCTGCGGGAGGCGGTCGACGCCGCCTCCCGTGCGGACGTCGCCGTCGTGGTCGTCGCCACGACCGAGCGCGTCGAGAGCGAGGGCTTCGACCGCACGGCCCTCGCCCTCCCCGGCGGCCAGGACGAGCTCGTGGCCCGCGTCGCCGCCGTCAACCCCCGCACCGTCGTGGCCGTCACCGCGGGCGCACCCGTGGAACTGCCCTGGCGCGACGGCGTGGCGGCCGTCCTGCTGTGCTGGTTCCCCGGCCAGGAGGGCGGGGCGGCCCTCGCCGACGTGCTGCTCGGCACCCACGAGCCGGGCGGTCGGCTGCCCACGACCTGGCCCGCGGCCCTCGCGGACGCCCCCGTCACGCGCGTTGTCCCCGACAAGGGTGAACTCGCTTATGAAGAGGGCGTGTTCATCGGCTACCGTGCATGGCAGAAGGCGCACGCGGCTCCTGCGTACGCCTTCGGCCACGGCCTGGGCTACACCGACTGGTCGTACGAGGCGTTGGACGTCCGAGGCGAAGGCAGCGAGGGTACGGACGTCCGCGCCACCGTACGCGTCCGCAACGTCGGCGGCCGCCCGGGCCGTGAGGTGGTCCAGCTCTATCTCGCCGTCCCACCGGACGGTGAGGTGGAACGGCCGGTCCGTCGCCTGGCCGGCTTCGCCTCGGTGGAGGCGGAGCCGGGCGGCACGGCGGAGGCGGTGGTCGCGCTGGACCCCCGCGCCTTCGCGGTGTGGGACGAGGGGACGTCCGCCTGGCGGCGGGTGCCTGGTGCTTACACGGTCGAGGCGGGCCGCAGCATCGCCGACCGCCGCCTGAGCGCACCGTGGCGGGTGCGCTGACGGACGGGGGCGGGGCCGCCCTGACAGGCCCCGCCCCTCTTCTTCACCTCTCGGCCGTGACGGCCTTGTAGGCCATGTCCGCCAGCGTCTGCTGGCCCTGCCGGCTGGGGTGGAACCAGTCCCACTGGCTGAGCTGCTCGCCGGAGAACGCGTAGCCGTGCACGGAGCCGTCGTAGCGGCAGAGCCCGTCGCGGCTGCACACGTCCTTGAGCACGGCGTTGTACTCGCCGACGCGCTGGTCGACCTGCGCGCGCCGCTCGTCGGAGGCCGCGTCCTGCGCGTCGGCGTCGTGGAGCATCGACGGGCACACCGAGGCGAGCTTCCACACCTGCTTGCCGAGCGGGTCCTTGCGCCCCTCCGACCACAGCCGCTTCAGGTCCGGGATCCCGGCCACGTAGAGCTGGCTCTTGGGCAGGGAGCTCCGCAGCTCCTTCACCGCCGTCTCGAACTGCGTGCGGAACTGCTCGGGCGACGTCATGTCGGCCGTACTGGGCCGGCAGGCGTCGTTGGCGCCCATCAGCACGGTGACGAGCTCCGGCTTCTGCGCGACCGCGGCCTGCATCTGGCGCGGCAGGTCGGCCATCCGGGCACCGGTCTTCGCGAGGTTCCAGCTGCTGGTCTCCGGCGAGGACAGCAGCCGCCGGGCGAGGCTGTCGACCTGGGTGCCCGTGGCCCAGGAGACCTCGGGGCAGTCGGCGAGCACCGAGCAGGCGTCGAAGCCGCGCGTGATGGAGTCGCCGAGCGAGGCGATCGAGGCGGGGCGGGTGTTCCAGGCCGGGCGGGGGCTCGGCTCGGGCTTCGCGGCGGCGCGGCTGCTCTTCTCCTCGCCCCCGCTGCCGCCGCAGCCTGCGAGGACGGGCAGCAGCAGGGCCGCGGAGGCGGCCGCCGCCGCCCGCAGGGCCACGGACGGGCTTCGGCCCCAGGTGGGCGGCATGATCGTTCCCCTCCGGCCGGGTGATATCTGTCCGGGACCGACGGTACGTCACCCGGGAGTGGGGTGCGCACGGTAGCTTTTCCCCCGGGCGGGTGGCCGGCGTGTCCCGGATGTTCGTCCTCTTGCGGCACTGCGTCACAACACGTCACATCCTGTCCCTTTTCAGGAGATTTGCTCCCGATGGTGTTTACTGTTGGTCACCTCGCGAGCTGGTGCGGGAGTGGCGATTGGAGGTCCCGGTGACGACACGTGGAGTCCTGTACGTGCACTCCGCCCCCCGCGCGCTGTGTCCGCACGTCGAATGGGCCGTCGCGGGCGTCCTCGGTGTGCGCGTCACGCTCGACTGGATCCGGCAGCCCGCCGCCCCCGGCACCTGGCGCACCGAACTCTCCTGGCAGGGCCAGGCCGGCACCGCCTCCAAGCTCGCCTCCGCCCTGCGCGGCTGGCACCTGCTGCGCTTCGAGGTCACCGCGGAACCCTGCGCCACCGCCGAGGGCGAGCGCTACAGCTCCACCCCTGAACTGGGCATCTTCCACGCGGTCACCGGTATCCACGGCGACATCCTCATTCCCGAGGACCGGTTGCGCGCTGCGACCGCTCGGGCCCGCAGGGGCGAGTCGGAGCTTGAGGCGGAGATCGCCAAGTTGCTGGGGAAGCCGTGGGACGACGAGCTGGAGCCGTTTCGCCATGCCGGCGAGGGGGCGCCCGTGAGGTGGCTGCACCAGGTGGTGTGAGGCGGTTCGCCGGGTGCGGGTCGTCCTGGTTGCTCGCGCCCACGCGGCGGAGCCGCATAATCAGCAGAGCCCCGCGCCCCTTCGGGGCGCGGACCGGGGCGCGGTCTTGTGTTGGAGTGTGCTTCAACAATTAGCGTCTGACCCATGACTCAGATCACTGTCGCCGTGCTCGGCACCGGCATCATGGGCGGGCCCATGGCCCGCAATCTCGCTCGTGCCGGGCTGGACGTGCGTGCCTGGAACCGTTCCCGGGACAAGGCCGAGCCCCTCGCCGCCGACGGCGTGACCGTCACCGACAGCCCCGCCGAGGCCGTCCGCGGTGCCGGTGTCGTCCTCACCATGCTGTACGACGGGCCCGCCGCGCTCGACGTCATGCGCGCCGCCGCCCCCGGGCTGAGCCCCGGGACGGTGTGGGCCCAGACCACCACCGCCGGGCTCGACGGGCTGGACGCCCTCGCCGCCTTCGCCCGCGAACACGGCCTCGTCCTCGTCGACTCCCCGGTCCTGGGCAGCAAGCAGCCTGCCGAGGAGGGCAGGCTGACCGTGCTCGCCGCGGGGCCGGAGTCCGTGCGCGGCGTCCTCGCCCCCGTCTTCGACGCCATCGGCGGGCGCACGGTCTGGGTCGGCGAGGACGGCACCGGCGGCGCGGCCAGCCGGCTCAAGCTCGTGCTCAACAGCTGGGTCCTGGCGGTCACCCACGGCACCGCCGAGGCGCTCGCCCTGGCCAAGGGGCTCGACGTGGACCCGCAGAACTTCCTCGACGCCCTGGAGGGCGGCCCGCTCGACATGGGCTACCTGCGCGGCAAGGCGGGCCTCCTGCTCGACGGGAAGCTCACCCCGCCCACCTTCACGACCGTCACGGCCGAGAAGGACGCCCGCCTGATCGTCGCGGCCGGCGAGGCGGCCGGGGTGCGCCTGGACGTGGCCGCGGCCGGTGCCGAGCGGTTCCGCCGCGCCACGGAACAGGGGCACGGGCAGGAGGACATGGCGGCTTCGTACTTCGCCAGCTTCGACGACTGAGCCTCCGTATACATTCACCGCTGTGCAACACATACGAGCGCTCAAAGCAGTCATGGTGGCGCTGGCCGGGGCCGTCGTCGGCTGGGCCGTGCTCTTCGTCGCCCGCAACTACGCCGGCAGCGGGCGCTGTGCGGGCGGCGCCTGCCCGACCGGCTCCGAGGCCCGGGAGCTCCTGGCGTTCCTGTTCGGCGCCGGCGGAATCCTGGCCCTGTTCGGCGCGGTCAACTGGGCCATCGGCAAAGGGGGCTGGCCCAACGGGCAGGTGTGGGGCGTCCTCGCCCCGGCGGGGCTGCTCGCCGGTCTGCTGCCGGGCTGGCTGCTCTACGACGGCCTGACCGGCGGACGGCTGGACCTGCAGTGGTCCGCCGCCCGCGACCGGCCGGACACCGCGGAGGCCCTCGGCAACTGGGCCGTCGGCAGCACGCTCGTCCAGGTCCGCGGCAACGCCCTCACCGCCTGCTCCACCCGCGACGGCACACAGCGCTGGCAACAGGCCGCGCCCGCGGGCGAGTCCGTGTGCGCCATGAGCGACCGGACGGGCGGGGGCACCGGGCTGGTGGCCTTCGGCGGCTACCTGAAGCCGTGCGACACCGTTGCGCTGGTGAACCTCTCCACCGGGCAACTGGTCTGGCGGCAGACGACCGACGGGGATCCGGCGGTCGTCAAGGCGGCGGACGGGCGGATCGCGCTGGCCGACGGGACGGCCGTGGTCGCCGAGGACGGAGCCGTGCGAGGCCTCGCTGCCGGTGACGGCGCGGAGCGGTGGAAGCGCGGCGAGGCGGAGGGCTGCCGGGCCGCGGCGGTCGGCGCGTCGGCGGCGCGGGTGCTGGTCGTCGACCGGTGCGGCACCGATGCGTTGCGGCTGACCTCCCTGGACGCCTCTACGGGGAAGGAGAGTTGGAGCAGCGCGCTGCCGTCCGGCAAGGAGGCCCACGTGCTGTCCGCCGAGCCCGCCGTCGCCGTGGTGGACGGGAAGGCGCTGCCGTTCGACGGCGCGGGGCGCGGCCGGGCGGCGATACCGCTGGCGCTCCCGCGGGACTACATCGGCTTCGCGGCGCGGCCCGTGACCCGGGCCCTGATCGCCGGTGACGTCCTCGTCACCGCCGTGACGCCGGACTGGAACCCCGCGCCGCGCGCGGTCGGCGCGTACTCCCTCGCCGACGGGCACCAGGTGTGGACGCGGCACTTCGACGACGAGGTGAGCGCCCTCGCGCTGCGGCCCGACGGGCGGCTGGCGGTGCTGACCCGGGACGGCGGCGGGGACGGGACGGTGCGCCCGCTCGACGTGCGCACGGGCCGACCGGCCGGCGGGATCGAGCCGTTGACGGGCGAGGACTCGCTCATCGGACCCTGGTCCGTGGAGCTGTTCCCCGACCCGCACGGCTATGCGATCGCCAACAGGACGCTGACGGGGGACTATCCGCCGGCGCTGGGGGCGCGGAGATGAGAGAACGGGCGGGCCGACGTCGTGCCGGCCCGCCCGTTCTCCGCAGGATCAGACGGACCGGAGCGCCAGCACCACGTTGTGGCCGCCGAAGCCGAAGGAGTTGTTGATCGCGGCGATCGAGCCCTCCGGGAGGGGCCGCGGCTCGTTGCGGACGATGTCCGCGTCGATCTCCTCGTCGAGCTCGCCGATGTTGATGGTCGGCGGGGCCATCCGGTGGTAGAGGGCCAGCACGGTGGCGACCGTCTCCACGCCGCCCGCGCCGCCCAGCAGGTGGCCCGTCATCGACTTGGTCGCGGAGACCGCGACGTGGTCGAGGTCGTCGCCGAGAACCTTGCGCAGCGCCTTGATCTCCGCGAGGTCGCCCTGCGGGGTGGACGTGGCGTGCGCGTTGAGGTGCACGACCTCCGACGGCTTCAGGTCGCTGGAGTCCAGCAGGTTCTGCAGCGCGGCGGCGATGCCGCGGCCCGTGGGCTCCGGCTGGGCGATGTGGTGGCTGTCCGCGGACAGGCCCTGGCCCAGCACCTCGCAGTAGACCCGGGCGCCGCGCTGCGCGGCGTGCTCGGCCGACTCCAGGATCACGACGCCGGCGCCCTCGCCGAGGACGAAGCCGTCGCGGTCCTTGTCGTACGGGCGGGAGGCCAGCTCGGGGTGCTCGTTGTTCTTGGACATCGCCATCATGCTGGCGAAGGCCGCGACGGGCAGCGGGTGGATGGCCGCCTCGGTGCCGCCGGCGACGACCACGTCGGCACGGCCGGTGCGGATCATCTCGACGGCGTAGCCGATGGCCTCGGCGCCGGACGCGCAGGCGCTGACCGGGGTGTGCACGCCCGCCTGGGCGTTCACCTCCAGGCCGACGTTCGCGGACGGGCTGTTGGGCATCAGCATCGGCACGGTGTGCGGGGAGACGCGGCGGGCGCCCTTCTCCTTGAGCACGTCGTACTGGTCGAGCAGGGTGTGCACGCCGCCGATGCCGGAGGCGATGACCGTGCCCAGCCGCTCGGGGGCGATCTCTGCACCTTCGACGGCCGCGCCGGCCTTAGCCGTGTAGCCCGCGTCCGCCCATGCCTCGCGGGCCGCGATCAGCGCGAGCTGCGCCGAGCGGTCCAGCTTGCGGGCGAGGGGACGGGGGAGGACGTCCTCGGGGTCGACCGCCGCGGGAGCGGCGATCCGGACGGGCAGTTCCGCGAACCGCTCGCCTTCCAGGGCTTTGACGCCGGAACGCCCGGCGAGCAGCCCTTCCCAGGTCGATGCGCTGTCGCCACCCAGCGGTGTGGTTGCGCCGATACCGGTGACGACCACGGTGCGATTGGTCGAGTTCACAGGGATTCTGTCTCCACGTGTAGAGGTGCTGGAACGCCACCGCCGGGGTGGCGACGAACGCTGGATCAGGCCTGGTGCTTCAGGATGTAGTCGGCAGCGTCACCGACGGTCTTCAGGTTCTTGACGTCCTCGTCCGGGATCTTGACGTCGAAGCGCTCCTCGGCGGCGACGACGACCTCGACCATGGAGAGCGAGTCGACGTCCAGGTCGTCGGTGAAGGACTTGTCCAGCTGGACCTCCTCGACCGGGATGCCGGCGATCTCGTTGACGATCTCGGCGAGGCCCTTGAGGATCTCTTCCTGGGTGGCTGCCATGGTGGCGCTCCTTCTATGCAATGCGATGTGCGTTGGAACTGGGATAAGGGAATTGCTCTGCGGGAGAGGCCCGGGAGAACCGGATCTCGCCTAGGGGAGGGTAACGACCGTCGCGGCGTAGACGAGACCCGCCCCGAAACCGATCAGTAGCGCGGTGTCCCCGCTCTTGGCCGCACCGGTCGCCAGCAGGCGCTCCATGGCCAGCGGGATGGAGGCCGCCGAGGTGTTGCCGGTGGTCTCCACGTCCCGGGCGACCACGACGTTCTCGGGCAGCTTCAGGGTCTTGACCATCGAGTCGATGATCCGCATGTTCGCCTGGTGCGGGATGAAGACGTCCAGCTCCTCGGCGCTGATCCCGGCCTCGTCCAGCGCCTGCTGGGCGATCTTCGCCATTTCGAAGACGGCCCAGCGGAACACCGCCTGACCCTCCTGGGTGATCGCGGGGAACCGGACGTCGGTCTCCTCGCGGTACACGTCCCAGGCCAGGGTCTGCCGGATGGTGTCGGCCTTGTCGCCCTCCGAGCCCCAGACCGTCGGGCCCATGGCGGGCTCCTCGGACGGGCCGACGACCACGGCGCCCGCGCCGTCGCCGAACAGGAAGGCGGTGGAACGGTCGTCCAGGTCCGTCAGGTCCGAGAGCCGCTCGACGCCGATGACCAGGACGTACTCCGCCGAGCCCTCGATGACCAGGCCCTTGGCCATGGTCAGGCCGTAGCCGAAGCCGGCGCAGCCGGCCGAGATGTCGAAGGCGGCGGGCCTGCCCGCGCCGATCCGGTGGGCGATCTCGGTGGCGATGGCCGGGGTCTGCTTGAAGTGCGAGACCGTCGAGACGAGGACGGCACCGATCTGCGAGGGGTCGATGCCCGCATCGGCGATGGCCTTGCCGGCCGCCTCCACGGACATGGCGGCCACGGTCTCCTCCGGGCCGGCCCAGTGCCGGGTGGCGATGCCCGAGCGCGACCGGATCCACTCGTCGGAGGAGTCGATGCGCTTGAGGATCTCCTCGTTCGGCACCACCCGGACCGGACGGTAGCCGCCGACGCCCATGATGCGCGCGTAGGCGGCGCCCTTCGCGGGCTTGATCTTCGAGGTCATGCTTCTCGGACTCCTTCGTCGGCCGGGGTGGCGTGCTCGGCGATCAGGGCACGGGCGGCGTCGAGGTCGTCCGGGGTCTTGAGCGCGAGGGTAGCGACGCCCGGGAGGGCGCGCTTGGCCAGGCCCACGAGGGTGCCGCCGGGGGCCACCTCGATCAGGGCCGTGACACCCAGCTCCTTGAACGTCTCCATGCACAGGTCCCAGCGGACCGGGTTGGCCACCTGGCCGACCAGCCGCTGCACGACATCGCGGCCGCCGGTGACGACCCGGCCGTCCTTGTTGGAGACGTAACGGGTACGGGGATCGGCCGGGTCCAGCTCCTGGACCGCGGCCTCGAGGACCGAGACGGCCGGCGCCATGTGGACGGTGTGGAACGCACCGGCCACCTTCAGCGGGACGACCCGGCGGGTGCCCTCCGGCTTGTCCTCGGCGAGCGCGGCCAGCTGCTCCATGGTGCCGGCGGCCACGACCTGGCCGGCGCCGTTGACGTTCGCGGGGGTCAGGCCGAGCTTCTCCAGGTGCGGGAGGACGGCCTCGGGCTCGCCGCCGAGCAGCGCGGACATGCCGGTCTCGGTGACGGAGGCGGCCTCCGCCATCGCCAGACCGCGCCTGCGGACCAGCTCCATGGCGGACGTCTCGGACAGCACGCCGGTCAGCGCGGCGGCCGCGAGCTCACCGACGCTGTGGCCGGCGGCGGCACCCACCAGGCGGGAGAAGTCCTCCGCCGTGGGGAAGAGCTGCCCCGCGGAGACCAGGGCGGCCGCGACCAGCAGCGGCTGGGCCACGGCGGTGTCGCGGATCTCGTCCGCGTCGGCGTTCGTGCCGTAGTGGAGCAGGTCCAGGTCGATGGCGGCCGACCACTCCCGGAGGCGGTCTTCAATGCCGGGGAGGTCGAGCCAGGGGGTCAGGAAGCCGGGCGTCTGAGCGCCCTGGCCGGGAGCGACGAGTACGAGCACCCTCACACTCTCTCTCGGGGACGGCATCGCCCACCCGTGGGGACAAGGACGAATAACCGCCAAGGGAATTGTTGACGTTCAACAAAAGCCTACGGCTGTCACTCCGCGTCGGCCAGACGTCCGAGGATCAGTGCGATCCGCAGCGTGAAGGCGGAGCGGACGTCGGACGGTGACCATCCGGTGACGTCCGTCACACGTCGGAGGCGGTATCGCACGGTGTTGGGGTGGACGAACAGCATCCTTGCCGCGCCCTCCAGGCTGCTCGCCTGCTCCAGGTAGACGCTGAGCGTCTCCAGCAGCGCCGAGCCCGCCTCCTCCAGCGGTCTGTAGATCTCCTCCACCAGCTGCTCGCGCGCCGCCGGATCCCCGGCCATCGCCCGCTCCGGCAGCAGGTCGTCCGCCAGCACCGGCCGGGGCGCGTCCGGCCAGGCCGCACACGCCTTGAGCCCGGCCGCCGCCGCCTGCGCGGACTTGGTCGCGGCCAGCAGGTCGGACATCACCGGACCCGCCACGACGGGCCCCGGGGCGAACGGGCCGATCAGCGACTTCGCCGTCTGCAGCGGGTTCTCCGAGCCGCCCACGATCACCACCAGGCGGTCGCCGAGCACCCCTGTCAGCACCTGGACCTTGGCGTGCCGGGCGGCCCGGCGGATCGCCTCGACCGTCAGCTCGCTGTCCCCGTTCGGCGCCGTGCCCAGCACCACGGAGACGTGCGAGGGCGAGTTCCAGCCGAGCGCCGCGGCCCGGGACAGCGCGCCCTCGTCGGCCTCGCCCGACAGCACGGCGTTGACCACCAGCGACTCCAGCCGGGCGTCCCAGGCGCCGCGTGCCTCGGCGGCCTGGGCGTAGACCTGCGCGGTGGCGAAGGCGATCTCGCGGGCGTAGACCAGCAGTGCCTCGCGCAGCGCCGACTCGTCGCCCGGCGCGGCCACCTCGTCGATGGCCGCCTCCATGACCTCGATGGTGGTGCGCACCATCTCCACGGTCTGGCGCAGCGTGATCGCCCGGGTCAGCTCGCGCGGCGCGGTGCCGAAGACGTCGGTGCTGATCGCCTGCGGGGTCTCCGGATGCCGGAACCACTCCGTGAAGGCCGCGATACCGGCCTGGGCGACCAGGCCGATCCAGGAGCGGTTCTCCGGCGGCATCGCCCGGTACCACGGCAGCTGGGCGTCCATCCGGGCGATGGCCGCCGCGGCCAGCGTTCCGGACGACTGCTCCAGGCGGCGCAGGGTTGCGGAGTGCGGATGCTCCTGGGGCGGGGTGTCAGCGACTGGTTCAGGCACGGGGACAAGCCTGCCTTATCCGGGTCGGGTCCGGGGCTGCCGGGGGCACGGCGGGGCTACGGTGGGGCTGTGACGTATGTGCAGCGGGCTGCGGAACGCTTCCGGGGCGGCGACCCCGACGCCGGGATCGAGACCTGGCACGCCTTCTCGTTCTCCGGCTTCTACGACCCCGACAACGTGCGCTTCGGCCCGCTCGCCGCCTGCAACGAGGAGCGGCTGGCGCCGGGCGCCGGCTTCGCGGCCCATCCGCACCGGGACGTGGAGATCGTGACCTGGGTGGTGGAGGGCGAACTCACCCATGAGGATTCCACGGGTCACGTGGAGGTCGTACGCCCCGGGGACCTGCAGCGGCTGAGCGCGGGGGAGGGGGTCCACCACTCCGAGCGCAACGAGGGCGCCGCCCCGCTGCGGTTCGTGCAGATGTGGCTGACCCCGTCCGACTCCGGAGGGGAGCCCTTCTACGAGGTGGTGCGGGGCGCCGGCGACGACGCGCCGTACGGGCTGGGCCGGGCCGAGGCCGTACTGCACGTGCGGCGCCCGGCCCCCGGGCAGCGGTGTGCGCTGCCGGGGGCGCAGTGGCTGTACGTGCACGTGGTGCGGGGCGTCGTGCACCTCACGGGCACGACGCTGCGGGAGGGGGATGCGGCGCGGATCTCCGATGCGGAGGAACTGGACGCGGTGGCCGGCGAAGCCGGTGCGGAGCTGTTGCTTTGGGAGATGCACGCGGAGCCGCGGTTTCCTTGAGGGTCGGCAGTCGGCTGCGGGTTCGTCGTGGTTGCTCGCGCAGTTCCCCGCGCCCCTGACGGGGCGCGTCACGTCACAGTTCGGCGAGGATCGCGTCCGTCAGCTGCGGCCATACCTCTACCGCCCACGGGCCGAAGGCCCGGTTCGTCAAGGCCGCGCAAGCGGCCCCGGCCTCCGGGTCCACCCAGAGGAACGTGCCCGCCTGGCCGAAGTGGCCGTAGGTGCGGGGCGAGGACGAACCGCCCGTCCAGTGCGGCGACTTGGCGTCGCGGATCTCGAAGCCGAGGCCCCAGTCGTTCGGGCGCTGGTGCCCGTAGCCCGGCAGCACGCCCGTCAGCGCGGGGAACGCCACCTGCGTCGCCTCCGCCAGGGTCTCCGCGGCCAGCAGCCGCGGCGCCTGCAGTTCGGCCGCGAAGCGGGCCAGGTCCGACACCGTCGAGACGCCGTCCTTCGCCGGGGAGCCCGGAACGTCCGTCGACGTCATGCCCAGCGGCTCCAGCACCGCCTGCCGCAGGTACTCGGCGAACGGGATGTCCGTCGCCTTCGCGATGTGGTCGCCCAGTACGTCGAAGCCCGCGTTGGAGTACAGCCGCCGCGTGCCCGGCGCGGCCATCGTCCGCTGCTCGTCGAAGGCCAGCCCGGAGGCGTGCGCCAGGAGGTGGCGGACCGTGGAACCCTCGGGCCCCGCCGGCTCGTCCAGCTCGATCGCGCCCTCCTCGACGGCGACCAGGGCGGCGTACGCGGCGAGCGGCTTGGTGACCGACGCGAGGGCGAAGCGCTGCTCCACCGGCCCGTACGACCCCGCCAGGGTGCCGTCCGCCCGGACGACCGCGGCGGCCGCGGCCGGCACCGGCCAACTGTTGATCAACTGCAGGCTCTCCATGGCAGTGAGCCTACTTGCTTGGAGTGCACTCCAAGTCTCTAGCGTTGAGTGCAACGCAACGACAGCGATGCGATGTGGGGGAGCGGCATGACCGTAATCGACAGTGCGCCGGTGCAGGTGGCCCGGTGCTTCGAACTCGACCGGCACCGTGCCCGCCGCCCCGAGGGCCGGGACCGCTACTCGATCACCGAAGTGGCCGTCTACGCCGGGCTGTCGGCGCACACGCTGCGGTGGTACGAGCGGATCGGGCTGATGCCCCACGTCGACCGCTCCCACACCGGCCAGCGCCGCTACACCGACCGCGACCTCGACTGGCTGGACCTGGTGGGCCGGCTGCGGCTGACCGGGATGCCGGTCGCCGACATGGTCCGCTACGCAGAACTCGTCCGCGAGGGCGAGCACACCGTCGCCGAGCGCGAGGAACTGCTGAGCATGCACCGCGAGTCCGTGCGGCAGCGCATCGCCGAACTGAACAGCACGCTCGAAGTCCTCGACTACAAGATCGACCGCTATGCCGACGCCCGCCGCCGGGCGTCCGAAAGGGCTGACGCACGATGAGCAACGAGACCATCCCCACCGCACGCCTCGGCGCCGCCGGCCCCCAGGTCGGCATCCAGGGCCTCGGCTGCATGGGCATGACCCACGCCTACGGCCCGACCGACACGGACGAGGCCCGGGCCACCCTGGAGCACGCGCTCGACCTGGGCGTCACGCTCTTCGACACCGCCGACATCTACGGCTTCGGGCGCAACGAGGAGTTCATCTCCCCGTTCGTGCGGGCCCATCGCGACCGGATCACGCTGGCCAGCAAGTTCGGCATCGTGCGGCGCGAGGACGACCCCTCGTACCAGCGGATCCGCAACGACCGTGACTACATCCGCCAGTCCGTCGAGGGCAGCCTGCGCCGCCTCGGCGTCGACCACATCGACCTCTACTACATGCACCGCCGTGACGTCGAGGTGCCGATGGAGGAAAGCGTCGGCGCCATGGCCGAGTTGGTGCAGGAGGGCAAGGTCCGGCACCTCGGCCTGAGCGAGGTCTCGCCGGGCGAGCTGCGGGCGGCGCACGCGGTGCACCCGATCGCGGCGGTGCAGTCGGAGTGGTCGCTGTTCAGCCGGGACGTTGAAGAAGGGGCGGACGGTGGCGTCGTGGCGGCGGCGAAGGAGCTGGGCGTGGCCTTCGTGCCGTACTCCCCGCTCGGGCGCGGCTTCCTGACGGGTGCCTTCGCCAGCGCGGAGAAGGACCTCGCGCAGGACGACTGGCGGCGCACGCAGCCGCGCTTCACCGGGGACAACGCGGCGGCCAACGGGGCGCTCCTGGAGCCGGTCCGCGAGATCGCGGCCGCGCACGGCGCCTCCCTCGCCCAGGTCGCCCTGGCGTGGGTGCAGCAGCGGGCGGCCGTCCACGGCCTGACGGTGATCCCCATCCCGGGCACGCGGAAGCGCTCCCGCCTGGACGAGAACGTGGGGGCGACCCGGATCACCCTCGGCGCCGAGGAGTTGGCGGCACTGGAGCCGATCGCCGGCAAGGTCGCCGGTACCCGGTACCCGGACATGACGTTCACGTCGGTGGGCCGGGAGTAGACCCTGGGGACTCAGGCCTCGCCCGGAGTCACCAGCCCCGACTCGTAGGCGAAGACAACGGCCTGAGCCCGGTCCCGCAGGTCCAACTTGGCCAGGATGCGGCCGATATGGGTCTTCACCGTCTGCTCGGCCAGCACGAGCGAGGCCGCGATCTCCTGGTTCGACAGTCCTCGGGCGATCAGCCCGAGGACTTCCGTCTCGCGCGGCGTCAGCCCGGTCAGCCGTACCGCGGGGCCCCGGCGCCGGACGGCGGGCCGCTGCTGCGCGAAGTCGGCGATCAGACGCCGCGTCACCGACGGTGCCAGCAGCGCCTCCCCGGCCGCCACCACCCGTACCGCCGCGATCAGGTCCGCCGGCGGGGCGTCCTTGAGGAGGAAGCCCGAGGCGCCGGCGCGCAGCGCCTCGTAGACGTAGTCGTCCACGTCGAACGTCGTGAGCATCAGCACCTTCGGCCGGTGCACCACGCCCGAACAGGGGCCTCCCCGCGAAGCAGGGGAAGGGTCGAGGATCTGCCGGGCGGCCTCCAGCCCGTCCATCTCCGGCATGCGGACGTCCATCAGCACCACGTCCGGGTGCCGCTCCCGGGCCAGGGCGACGCCCTGGCGGCCGTCCGCCGCGTCGCCGATGACGTCGATGTCCGGCTGCGCGGCCAGCAGCGCGGCGAAGCCCGCCCGCACCATGGCCTGGTCGTCGACGATGATCACCTTGATGGTCATGCGGGGAGGGATTCCTTTGCGGTGTCCGTGTCGCTGTCCGTGAGAGGGAGCCTGGCGGCCACCCTGAAGCCTCCTTCGGGCAGCGGTCCCGTGTCCAGCGAGCCTCCCACCAGGCGCACCCGCTCCCGCATGCCGACCAGGCCGTGGCCGGTGCCGGAGGACTCCAGCGGGGCGTCCGGGCGGTCGGCAGCGGCGTTGACGACGAGCACCGTCAGCGCCGTGCGGCCGGGGTCGACGGTCAGCGACACCCGGGTCTCCGCACCCGGCGCATGCCGGACCACGTTGGCGAGGGCCTCCTGCACGATGCGGTACGCGGACAGGTCGACCGCCTGCGGAAGGTCCGCGACCCCGTCGGCGACCGCCAACTCCACGGGCAGACCGGCCCGAACGGTCGCCTCGACCAGCTGCGGCAGCTGCTCGGCACCGGGCTGCGGCACCCGCTCGGAGTGCGCCGTCTCCTCGTTGCGCAGCACGCCCAGCAGCCGGCGCATCTCGGTGAGGGACTGCCGCGCCGTCGCCGCGATGGCGCCGAACTCGGCGCTCGCCTCGGCCGGCAGGCCGGTGATGCGGTACGGGGCGCTGTCGGCCTGCACGGTGATCACGGACATGTGGTGGGCGACGACGTCGTGCAACTCCCGTGCGATACGGGCCCGTTCCTCCAGCAGGGTGCGCCGAGCACGCTCCGCCTCGCTGATGGTCTCCTGCTCGGCCAGGGCGCGCCGCGCGTCGCCGCGGGCGCGCAGGGCGGCGGCGAGCAGGAGCAGTACCCCGGTGAGCGCGGGCAGCACGGCCCAGGCCGTGCCGCGCTGCGGCGCGACGTCGTGCAGCACCAGGGTGGTGCCCGCCAGCAGCAGCCAGGCCGCGATGAGCGTACGGCCCTTCTCCCGCAGCCCGAGGGCGAACGTCAGCACCAGCATGCCGATGATCTCCATCGGCGGCCAGGGCCACGGCTGTTCGTGCGCGGGCGGCGCGGCCAGCAGGACGAGCGTGCCCGCCAGATCCGCGAGGAAGGCGACGCCCCAGGCGAGCAGTGGCCGCCGGACGGCGATCAGCAGGGGCGCGGTCTGCAGGACGGCGAGGACGAAGGCGACGTCCGAGGCCATCCCGTAGTTCTGCGGGAGCACCATCGCCGTGGTCGGCAACAGGATCACCACGAACAGCCAGGCGACGGCATACGGCAGAAACCGCACCACCGCCCGCGGCGAACGCCCGAGAAGGGGTTCCGGTGGGCCGGCGGGCGTGACGAGGCTGCGCAGGAACTGGAGCATGACGCAGCTCAGCCTAGGCGCTCCGCGGGAAGTGCAGCGCGTCGGCTGCGGGTGCGTCGTGGCTTGTCGCGCAGTTCCCCGCGCCCCTTACGGGGCGCCCCGTAGCTCAAAGCTCCGCCAGGAGCTCCGCCTTCTTGGCGCTGAACTCGTCATCGGTCAACAGCCCCGCCGCGTGCAACGCCCCCAGGTGCCGGATGCGATCGGCAATACCCCCCGGGTCGGGCCGGGCGAACGCGGCGGACGGCGCTGGGGGTACCCCCAGCGGTAGCTGGGGGAGCGTCGCGGCCCGGACCGCCGCGAGGACCGCGGCGGCGAACGGCAGGGACTCGTGGACGAGCCCGTACCCCCGCCCGAAGACGACGGCCGCCGGATCCTGGTCCGGCTCGGCCGCAGGCCGGTCCCCGTCGCCGCGGGCCAGCAGCCGCAGATGCCCGCCCTCCGGCGAGTCGGGGGAGCACCACCGGACGCCCGCCAGCGCGGCGACGGGGAAACGCTGGTCGCCGGCCTTCCACTTGGTGGAGGAGGCGCCGGTCCAGAACCAGCGGAAGTGCACGGCCGAGCCGTCGAACGACGCCTTGCCGTCATAGGCCTTGAAGGAAAGCGGCGGCACGGGGGCCGCCACCAGATGCCGTTCGGCGGGCTCACCGGCCGCGGGGCCGAGGGCGGACCGTATCTCCTCGGCGTAGTACGCGGCGAGCGGCTCGCGTTCGGCGGGAAGCACCAGCCGGTAGGGGTCGTTGCCCGCCTTGAGCCGGCCGTCGGCCGCCTCGATCAGCGGGTCGGCCCCCGGTCTGGGCACCGCACGCAGCACCACCGTCCCGTGCTTCCCCGGGGTCTGCTCGACGCCCGCGAGCGCCTCGTACGGGACGCGCCGCTCGCCGAGCACCTGGAGCAGCTTCGGTGTGCGGATCCCCCGTTCGAAGCGGATGAGCACGGAGTCGGTGTCGAACTCCCAGACGGTGTGGAAACCCGTCAGCACATCACCCATGGGCTCATCGTATGCGGCAGCTGTGCGGCGGCCACCCTTCCGGTCGCTACGCGCGTGGAACGCCTCAGGCCGCGCTGCTGTTCGCCGCCGGGCCCAGGTTGCCCGTGCAGGCGCCGCCGTCCGCGGCGCACCGCACGCTCGCCGGGCGGCCGACGCCGATGTCCGCGAAGTTGGCGAGGCTGGTGGTGCCGGGCTCGAAGTAGCCGGCGTGCCCGCGGGCACCCGCGGCGGACAGCACCCGCGCCCCGAAGCCCTCGGAGACGGGGTCGGCGCCGTGGCCGAGGCCGCCGACCTCCATGTGCGGGACGCCCTGGATCCAGTCGTCCTCGTCGCGCATGGCCCATATCCGGGCGCTGGTGTGCAGGTCGGAGGCGTGGTCGGCGCGCATGCCGGGGCTGCCGGCCACGGCCACGTCGGTGACCCGGGACGAGAGGTCGCGGGCCGCGACGCCGCACACCACCGAGCCGTAGCTGTGGCAGACCAGCGACACCTGCGAGCTGCCGGGCAGGGTCCGCACCAGGGCGCGCAGCCGTAGTGCCCCCTCGGTGGCGAGCTTGCCGGTGGCGGCCTCCACGCCGACGCCGACCGGGGCCGTGTAGTCGGCCCAGGCGATCACGGCGGTCCGGGTGTCCGGGCTCGCCGCGTGCTCCGCGTCGTACAGGGACCGGGCCATGCCGACCGGGGCGCTGTAGGAGCGCTGGCTCTTCTCGAACGTCAGCACGTTGGTGTCGACGCCCGGGACGATCACGGAGACCCGCTCGGCCCGGTCCAGGTCGCCGAAGACCTCGGCCACGCGCCCGTCGCCGTTGGGATCGAAGGCGAGGATCTGCCGGTCGTCCTCCGCGAGCGAGTCGAAGCGGTGCATCCGGCGCGCGGCGTCGCTGCGCCCCGCGGGGGTGAGCCCGTTGGAGTGCGTGCGGTGCTCCTCGACCGTGCGGGCGGCCTCCAGGGCGATCCGGTTGGCGCGGTAGCGCAGCTCGACGGGGGCGCCGTTGAGGTTGCCGACGACGAGCGGATAGCGCTCGGCGAGCTTCTCGCGCTCGTGCCCGGTGAGCGAGCCGAAGAAGCGCGTCAGGACGTCGGGGGCGGACTGCGGAGAGGGCAGCGGGTGACCGCCTATGGAGCCGTGCAGCCACGCACTGAGCGCGGCTGCCCGCGCGTCGGCCGCCGGCTTGTGGCTGCGCACGGCCGTCCAGCCCGTCGTGGCGAGCATGACGAAGACCACGGCCAGCGCGAGCAGTGCACGCCAGACCGTGGTGGTGGTCGTCCACGGCAGGGGGGAGGGGGAGCCGAGCTCCGGGAAAGAAGTCACCGCGGACCACAGTAGGAGAAACCCCGGTGCCTCCGCGAAATCGGTGAGCTATCTCACGTTTGAATGAGCGCCGTTGAGAGATATTTCATCGCGGTCTCATGCCTTCTGATCAACTCCGCCGTTTTCACTCCACTCTTCGGCAAGTGCCGGACCGATCTGGTCCAGGTAGTCCGCGGTGATCCGGCGCAGCGAGGCCATGTCGCCGTCCAGGTTCTCCCCCCAGACCTTGCCCGTCACCCGCATCACCCCGCTGAACGCGGCGACCAGGATCCGCGGCCGGGGGTCGGTGCGCACGTCCAGGCCCTCGCGGCGGCCGATCTCCTCGGCGAGCCCGTCCTCCAGCTCCGCGAGGCGGCGCAGGTGGGCGGCGAGCAGCTGCGGGGTCGACTCGATCATCCGGTAGACGCGGACGTGCAGGTCGATGGGGACCAGGGCGGTGATGGCCTCGCCCACGTTGTCCCAGGAGGTCAGGGCCGCGCTGCACAGCGCGGCCAGCGGCGTCTCGTCCGCCGGGCGGGCGCACAGGGCGGCGAGGAACTGGTCCTCCACCATGGTCTGCACGGCGAGGGCGGCTTCCTCCTTGTTGGCGAAGTAGCGGAAGAAGGTCCGCTGCGAGACGTCCGCGGCGGCGGCGATCTCGTCGACCGTCGTCCCCTCGTAACCCTTGTGGGCGATCAGCTCCAGGGTGGACCTGATGAGCGCGTCCCTGGTCCGCGCCTTCTTGCGTTCCCGCAGCCCGGACGGCGGCGCCACGCCTCCCGTCACGCCTTCGGTCGCGTGCACTGTCGCCTCTCCTCCGCGCAAAAAAATGACAGCCGCCGACTCATGATTTTGATTGTCAAGTGTCAGCGGCTGCCATAATATCGGTTCATGATGTCTCGGACCACCGTCGCCGACGCGACGCCGCCGGCTCTCGGGCCCCGGAAAGGATTACGGGGCCATCCCTGGCTGACGCTCATCTCCGTCGCCTTCGGCGTGATGATGGTCGCGCTCGACGGCACGATCGTCTCCATAGCCAACCCCGCCATCCAGAAGGACCTGGGCGCCTCGCTCGCCGATGTCCAGTGGATCACCAACGCCTACCTCCTCGCCCTTGCCGTCGCCCTGATCACCGCCGGCAAGATCGGTGACCGCTTCGGCCACCGCCTCGTCTTCCTTATCGGTACCACCGGTTTCGCCCTCTCCTCCGGACTCATCGCCCTCTCCGGCGGTGTGTCGACGGTCGTGGGCCTGCGCGTCCTGCAGGGCCTGTGCGGCGCACTGCTCATGCCCTCGGCCCTCGGGGTGCTGCGCGCGACCTTCCCCGCCGAGCGGCTGAACATGGCCCTCGGCGTGTGGGGCATGGTCATCGGCGCCTCCACGGCCGGCGGGCCGATCGTGGGCGGGCTGCTCGTCGAGCACGTCAACTGGCAGTCCGTCTTCTTCATCAACGTGCCCGTCGGCGCCCTCGCCGTGGTCCTCGGCCTGCTGTTCCTCAAGGACCGGCGTTCCGAGCACGCCTCCCGCAGCTTCGACCTGCCGGGCATCGTGCTGCTGTCCGCCGCGATGTTCTGCCTCGTCTGGGCGCTGATCAACGCCGCCGACTGGCACTGGGGCAGTGCGAAGACGCTGGTCTTCCTCGGCGCCTCGGCGCTCGGCTTCGTGCTGTTCGTCCTGTGGCAGCTGCGCGCCCGCGAACCACTGCTGCCGCTGGGCTTGTTCCGCTCCCTGCCGCTCTCCGCGGGCACGGTGCTGATGGTGCTGATGGCCTTCGCCTTCATCGGCGGGCTGTTCTTCGTGACCTTCTACCTGCAGAACGTGCGCGGGATGTCCCCGGTCAGCAGCGGTCTGCACCTGTTGCCCACCACCGCGATGATGATCGTCGCCTCACCGATCGCCGGCGCGCTCATCACCCGCATCGGGCCCCGCATCCCGCTGGCCGTGGGCATGACCTCCACGGCGGTGGCCTGCTTCGGGCTCGCCGCCCTGACGCCGCACACCGGCACGCTGCTGATGTCCGTCTGGTTCGTCCTGCTCGGCATCGGCCTCGCGCCGACCATGGTGGGCGCGACCGAAGTCATCGTCGGCAACGCCCCGTTGGAACACGCCGGGGTGGCGGGCGGCCTCCAGCAGTCCGCCATGCAGGTGGGCGGTTCGCTGGGCACGGCCGTGCTGGGCGCGGTCGTCGCGTCGCGGGTCAACCACCTGCTGCCGGGCAACTGGGCCGCCGCCGGGCTGCCTCGCGGCACGGCGGAACAGATGGCCCAGGCCGACAGCGCGGTCCAGGTCGGCGTGGCACCGGTCCCGCCGGGGGCCCCGCCGGAGCTGGCGGCGCGCATCTCCTCGGTGGCGCACGACACGTTCGTGTCGGCCATGAGCACGGGATTCGTGGTCTCGGGCTGTGTCACCGTATGCGCAGCGGGAGTTGCCCTCTTCACGAAGCGAGGCGCCCACACGACGGAGGGAGCCGGGCACATCTGAGCTGCAGCGCGTCGGCTGCGGGCTCGTCGTGGCCGGCCGCGCAGTTCCCCGCGCCCCTGACGGGGCACGGCGCCCCGTCAGGGGCGCGGGGAACTGCGCGAGCAACCAAGGACGGCCCGCAGCCGAATCGACGGGCCCCAACGGCGAGGGCCCCGACCGAAGTTCACCCGGTCGGGGCCCAACTCGCGCAGTGCTAACGCTTACGCGTCGCCACCGGCCGCACCCGGGTCGGCAGCCGCCACGTCCAGCAGCTCGTACCGGTCGATCGCCTGCTTCAGCGCCGAGCGGTCGACCTTGCCCTCCTTGGCGAGCTCGGTGAGCACGCCGAGGACGATCGACTGGGCGTCGATGTGGAAGAAGCGACGCGCCGCACCACGGGTGTCCGCGAAGCCGAAGCCGTCCGCACCCAGCGACTGGTACGTGCCGGGCACCCAGCGCGCGATCTGGTCCGGAACCGCACGCATCCAGTCGGAGACGGCCACCTTCGGGCCCTCGACGCCGGTGAGCTTCTGCGTCACGTACGGGACACGCTGCTCCTCCTCGGGGTGGAGCAGGTTGTGCTCCTCCACCGCGATGGCGTCACGGCGCAGCTCGTTCCAGGAGGTCGCCGACCAGACGTCCGCCTTGACGTTCCACTCCTCGGCGAGGATCCGCTGGGCCTCGATGGCCCACGGCACGGCCACACCGGAGGCGAGGATCTGCGCCGGAATCGCGCCCTTCTCGCCCTCCTTGAAGCGGTACAGACCCTTCAGGATGCCCTCGGCGTCCACGCTCTCCGGCTCGGCCGGGTGCTGGATCGGCTCGTTGTAGACGGTGAGGTAGTAGAAGATGTCTTCCGCGTTCTCGCCGTACATGCGGCGCAGACCGTCCTGGACGATGTGCGCGATCTCGAAGCCGAACGCCGGGTCGTACGCGACGACGGCCGGGTTGGTCGAGGCCAGCAGGTGCGAGTGGCCGTCGGCGTGCTGCAGGCCCTCACCCGTGAGGGTGGTGCGGCCGGCGGTCGCACCGAGGACGAAACCGCGCGCCAACTGGTCGGCCATCTGCCAGAACTGGTCACCGGTGCGCTGGAACCCGAACATCGAGTAGAAGACGTAGATCGGGATCAGCGGCTCGCCGTGCGTGGCGTAGGCGGAGCCGGCGGCGATCAGCGAGGCGGTGCAGCCGGCCTCGGAGATGCCGTCGTGCAGCATCTGACCGGTCGGGGACTCCTTGTACGCGAGCAGCAGTTCGCGGTCCACGGCCTCGTACTGCTGGCCCAGCGGGTTGTAGATCTTCGCCGACGGGAACAGCGAGTCCATGCCGAAGGTGCGGTACTCGTCGGGGGCGATCGGCACGAAGCGCTTGCCGATCTCCTTGTCCCGCATGAGGTCCTTCAGCAGACGGACGAACGCCATGGTGGTGGCGATCGACTGCTGGCCGGAGCCCTTCTTGGTGGGTGCGTAGGCCTTGTCGCCCGGCAGGACGAGCGGCTTCGAGCGGTCCACACGACTCGGTACGTACCCGCCCAGCGACTTGCGTCGGTCGTGCATGTACTGGATCTCCTCCGAGTCGGGGCCCGGGTGGTAGTACGGCGGCAGGCCGGACTCCAGCTCCTTGTCCGTGACGGGGATGTGGAGACGGTCGCGGAAGCGCTTGAGGTCCTCGACCGTGAGCTTCTTCATCTGGTGGGTCGCGTTGCGGCCCTCGAAGTTCGGGCCGAGCGTCCAGCCCTTGACCGTCTGCGCGAGGATCACGGTCGGCTGGCCCTTGTGGGCCTTGGCCGCCGCGTACGCCGCGAAGATCTTCTTGTGGTCGTGACCGCCGCGGCCCAGGTGCAGGATCTGGTCGTCGGTCATGCCCTCGACCATCTTGCGGAGACGCTGGTCGTCGCCGAAGAAGTGCTCGCGGATGTACGCACCGGTCTCGGTGGCGTACGTCTGGAACTGGCCGTCGGGGGTGCTGTTCAGCTTGTTGACCAGGATGCCGTCCCGGTCCTGCGCCAGCAGCGGGTCCCAGGAGCGGTCCCAGACCAGCTTGATCACGTTCCAGCCGGCGCCGCGGAACTGCGACTCCAGCTCCTGCATGATCTTGCCGTTGCCGCGGACCGGGCCGTCGAGGCGCTGCAGGTTGCAGTTGACGACGAAGGTCAGGTTGTCCAGGCCCTCACGGGCGGCCAGGGACAGCTGGCCGAGCGACTCGGGCTCGTCCATCTCGCCGTCGCCCAGGAA
The DNA here is from genome assembly GCF_058146165.1 of Streptomyces sp. AM25. Lineage (NCBI taxonomy): Bacteria > Bacillati > Actinomycetota > Actinomycetes > Kitasatosporales > Streptomycetaceae > Streptomyces > Streptomyces sp. AM25. Next base: position 173,747 of record NZ_JBKIWN010000009.1, read on the forward strand.
CGCCCAGACGTGCGACTTGGAGGTGTCGGCGATGCCGCGGGCCTCCATGTAGCGGTTCATGCGGGCCTGGTAGATCGCACCGAGCGGGCCGAGGCCCATCGAGACGGTGGGGAACTCCCAGAAGTCCGGCATCAGGCGCGGGTGCGGGTACGACGACAGGCCGTACGGGGCCTTCGACTTCTCCTGGCGGAACGCGTCCAGCTGCTGCTCGGACAGTCGGTCCAGCAGGAAGGCGCGCGCGTAGACGCCGGGGGAGGCGTGGCCCTGGAAGAAGATCTGGTCGCCGCCGTCGCCGCCGTCCTTGCCCCGGAAGAAGTGGTTGAAGCCCACGTCGTAGAGGGAGGCGGAGGAGGCGAAGGTGGCGATGTGGCCGCCGACGCCGATGCCCGGGCGCTGGGCGCGGGACACCATCACGGCCGCGTTCCAGCGGGTCGCGTTGAGGACCTTGCGCTCGATCTCCTCGTTGCCGGGGAAGAACGGCTCGTCCTTGGTGGCGATGGTGTTGACGTAGTCCGTGCTGCGCATCTCGGGCACGGCGACACGCTTCTCGCGCGCCCGCTCGATCAGGCGAAGCATGAGGTAGCGGGCACGTTCCCGGCCGCGCTCATCGACAGCTGCGTCGAGTGAGTCGAGCCATTCCTGGGTCTCTTCGGGATCGAAGTCCGGGACCTGGCTGGGAAGGCCGCCAATGATGATCGGGTTGCGATCGGATCCGGAAGCCACGCTGTTCCTTCGCTGTTCGGGTCGTGCTGGGCACGCGGTCAAATATTGTCTCTGCTTTTTGTCGCGCCGTCCCATCGTGGACCGCGGCGGCGGAAACGTCATCTCTACTGGGCGGTAACCGCCGCAGGTGAGACGAAACGTCGTGGGTTGGTCGCCCGGGGCGGCCAAATCGCAACCTTACGCCCCCTATGGGGGTCGTCCGTGTACGGCCGTTCGGGCCCGCTTCCGGCGTCGCATGGAGTAACTTCGCAAACTCGACAGAACGCTGTGGTGTGAATCACGCGCCACTGCTGCCTCATGGTGGGAGATGCCCGGAGACCGCCGTACTCGTCACCGTTTCGGCGGGCTCGGTGGCCGGGTACTTGCGCGATCCGCCCGGCACGTGTGGACTACGCCCATCGCTTCGCGTATGCGCGGGGCGGGAGTATCTTTCGAAAGATGACAGGAGGAAATCCGTGAGCGCGACCGCGGACCACGCGGAGGAGCGGACCAACCCAGCCGCACGGTTGGGGTTCGAGCCGGGACAGGTGGTCCAGGAGATCGGTTACGACGACGACGTCGACCATGATCTCCGTGAAGGTATCGAGTCCGTCATCGGCCAGGAGCTCGTCGACGAGGATTACGACGACGTCGCCGACGCCGTCCTGCTGTGGTTCCGGGATGAGGACGGCGACCTCACGGACGCGCTGGTGGACGCCATCGGGTTCCTCGACGAGGGTGGCGTGATCTGGCTGCTGACCCCGAAGACCGGGCGTGACGGCTACGTCGAGCCGAGCGACATCCAGGACGCGGCGCAGACCGCGGGGCTCTCCCAGACCAAGAGCATCAGCGTCGCCAAGGACTGGTCCGGCACGAAGATGGCCTCGCCCAAGCGGTAGCGCTACCGCTGGTTTCGGCCGTTCCTCGGCTGCGGGCCCGCTGTGGCCGGTCGACGGGGCGCGGCCCCCCTTGACGCATTCCCTACGCCCCCGGTGACCCCTGTCGCCGGGGGCGTTCGGCGTGGGTGACAGACTGGGGGCTCCGTGACCAGAGAGGTGTTTCCCATGGCTATCGCCGTAGGCGACAAGGCGCCCGACTTCGCGCTGAAGAACCAGCACGGTGAGACCGTCCGGCTCTCCGACTTCCGCGGGCAGAAGAACGTCGTGGTGCTCTTCTACCCCTTCGCCTTCACCGGCGTGTGCACCGGCGAGCTCTGCGCCGTGCGCGACAACCTGCCGCAGTTCGCCAACGACGACGTGCAGATCCTCGCCGTCTCCAACGACTCGCCCTTCTCCCTGCGCGTCTTCGCCGAGCAGGAGGGCCTCGAGTACCCGCTGCTGTCCGACTTCTGGCCGCACGGCGAGGCCAGCCGCGCCTACGGCGTCTTCGACGAGGAGAAGGGCTGCGCGCTGCGCGGCACCTTCGTCATCGACAAGGAGGGCGTCGTCCGCTGGACGATCGTCAACGGGCTGCCCGATGCGCGTGACCTGAACGAGTACACCAAGGCGCTCGCGGCGCTCTGACACGCGCTCCCCGGCGCACGCGGGCAACCCCGGCGCCGGGCCGCTGCGTCCTTCGCCGACAAGAGCCTGTAATCGGTGGGAACCGGGCACTACGCTCCGTACGTTGATCCGGTTGCCATCGCACAACCGGGGGCGGGGGACGCACCCCGCCCCTTGAACCAATGGAGGACTCGTGGGAGTCAGTCTCAGCAAGGGCGGCAACGTCTCGCTGACCAAGGCGGCCCCGAACCTGACCGCGGTGATCGTCGGTCTCGGCTGGGACGCCCGTACCACCACCGGTACGGACTTCGACCTGGACGCCAGCGCGCTGCTGACGAACGAGGCGGGCAAGGTCGGCAACGACCAGAACTTCGTCTTCTTCAACAACCTCAAGAGCCCCTGCGGTTCCGTCGAGCACCAGGGCGACAACCTCACGGGCGAGGGCGAGGGTGACGACGAGGTCATCAAGGTCAACCTGGCCGGCGTCCCCGGCGACGTGGCGAAGATCGTCTTCCCCGTGTCCATCTACGACGCGGAGGCCCGCAAGCAGAGCTTCGGCCAGGTGCGCAACGCCTACATCCGCGTGGTGAACCAGGCCGACGGCAGCGAGCTGGCCCGCTACGACCTGAGCGAGGACGCCTCGACCGAGACCGCCATGGTCTTCGGCGAGCTCTACCGCAACGGCGCCGAGTGGAAGTTCCGCGCGATCGGCCAGGGTTACGCCTCCGGCCTGCGCGGCATCGCCCAGGACTTCGGCGTCAACGTCTGACGTCCGCCGCAGCCCCGTCCGGCGCCGCATCCCGAACTCCGGGGTGCGGCGCCGGACATGCGCGCCGGGCGCACATCACGATTCGGGGAGGACCAGCACCATGGGCGTCACGCTCGCCAAGGGAGGCAACGTCTCCCTCTCCAAGGCCGCACCCAATCTCACGCACGTGACCGTCGGTCTCGGCTGGGACGCGCGCTCCACCACAGGAGCCCCCTTCGACCTGGACGCCAGTGCACTGCTGTGCGCGGGCGGGCGGGTGCTGGGCGACGAGTACTTCGTGTTCTACAACAACCTCAAGAGTCCTGAGGGTTCGGTGGAACACACGGGGGACAACCTCACCGGTGAGGGCGAGGGCGACGACGAGTCGATCCTCGTCGACCTCACCAAGGTGCCGGCCGCCTGCGACAAGATCGTCTTCCCGGTCTCCATCCACGAGGCCGATCTGCGCGGCCAGAGCTTCGGCCAGGTCAGCAACGCCTACATCCGCGTCGTCAACCAGTACGACGGCAGCGAGCTGGCCCGCTACGACCTCAGCGAGGACGCCTCCACCGAGACGGCGATGATCTTCGGCGAGGTCTACCGCTACGGCGGCGAATGGAAGTTCCGTGCGGTGGGCCAGGGGTACGCGTCCGGGCTGCGCGGCATCGCTCTAGACTTCGGGGTCAACGTTTCGTAAAGCCGCGTTCCCGCGCGGCTCCCCGAACAGCGAAGGATTGGGTCGCCAGTGCTCCTGAAAACCTTTGGTTGGTCGTTCGCCGTGACCGCGGCCGGACTGGCCCTGGCCGGCGTTCTCTGGGGGTGGCAGGGGCTGGCGATCGTCGCGATCCTCTCCGTCCTGGAGATCTCGCTCTCGTTCGACAACGCGGTCATCAACGCCGGGATCCTCCGGAAGATGAACCCGTTCTGGCAGAAGATGTTCCTGACGCTGGGCATCCTCATCGCCGTCTTCGGTATGCGGCTGGTCTTCCCCGTCGTCATCGTGGCCATCACCGCCAAGCTCGGCCCGATCGAGGCCGTCAAGGTCGCCATCCAGGACCACGACCGCTACGAGCAGCTGGTCACCAGCGCCCACCCGGCCATCGCGGCCTTCGGCGGCATGTTCCTGCTCATGATCTTCCTGGACTTCGTCTTCGAGGACCGGGACATCAAGTGGCTGGCCTGGCTGGAGAAGCCGCTGGCCAGACTCGGCAAGCTGGAGACGCTCTCGATCGTCGTCGCCCTGGCCGCGCTGCTGGTCGCAGCGACCACCGTCGCCACCTCGGTCCCGGTGCACGGCGGTACGGGCACGGTCGACAAGACCGCGACGGTGCTGCTGGCCGGCATCGGCGGCCTGGTGACCTACCTGATCGTCGGCGGTATCTCGGGCTTCTTCGAGGACCGTCTGGAGGAGGAAGAGGAAGACGGCGAGGAGACCGGGGCCGGACTGTCGCAGAAGAGCGGCGGATCGGTTGTCGGACTGGCCGGAAAAGCCGCTTTCTTCATGTTCTTGTACCTTGAAGTCATCGACGCCTCCTTCTCCTTCGACGGAGTCATCGGCGCCTTCGCCATCACCAACGACATCTTCGCGATGGCGCTCGGTCTGGGCATCGGTGCGATGTACATCCGCTCGTTGACGGTCTTCCTTGTCCGTAAGGGCACCCTTGACGACTACGTCTATCTCGAGCATGGCGCGCACTACGCGATCGGAGCGCTGGCCGTCATTCTGCTGGTCACGATCAAGTACGAGATCAACGAGGTCATCACGGGTCTGATCGGCGTCGTCCTGATCGGTCTGGCGTTCCTCTCCTCGGTGCTGCGCAACCGCCGTGAGAGCGGCTCGGGCAATGGCTCGGAAACGAAGGCGGAAGTCGCCACCGGGGTGTGACCCCGGCACATTTGAGGAACGTTTCCCCTGGAGGCGGCCGCGAGGAACACCTCGCGGCCGCCTCCGTGGTTCCGGCACGGTCACGTCTCAGACGGTGGGGGTACGGCGCGATGACGATTCGGGAAATGCTCTTCGGCAACTGGGGATACGGGGCTGCGCGGCAGTTCGACGTCACCGGCACGGGGGCGGTGGAGCTCACCAAGCGCCACCACACGTTCTCGCTGACCAAGCAGGGTGCCGTCACCGGCAATCTGCGCGTCAACCTGTCCTGGCGGATGCGCACCTCGGACTTCTTCGACGACCGCTCCACCTCGCTCGGGGCCGGGCTGCGGCACCCGTTCCGCAAGTTCACCCCCGACCTGGTGGCGGCACAGGGCCCGGCCATGGTCAACGTCGACCTCGACCTCGCCTGTATGTACGAGCTCCAGGACGGCTCGAAGGGGGTGGTGCAGCCGCTCGGCAACATACTGGGGAGCATCAACTCCCCGCCGTACATCCAGCTCAGCGGCGACGACCGGTTCGGCTCGGGCGCGGGTGAGGACATCTACATCAACATGGACCACCGCGACGAGTTCAGGCGCCTGCTGGTCTTCGTCTACATCTACGACGGCACACCGGCGTTCGACCGTACCCACGCGACGGTGACGCTGTATCCCGGGAATGGCCCCCAGCTCGAAATCCCGCTCCACGAGCGCGCCCCGGAAGCCCGCTCGTGCGCCGTCGTCATGATCGAGAACCGCGACGGGGACCTCGTGGTCCGGCGCGAGATGAAGTACGTCTACGGCTTCCAGAGCGAACTGGACCGCCTGTACGGGTGGGGGCTGCAGTGGGGACGGGGGTACAAGTCGAAGGTGTGAGCGCTCCGCCGGGGAGCGGTTCTTCGGCTGCGGGTTCGTCGTGGCTGATCGCGCAGTTCCCCGCGCCCCTTCGGGGCGCGGTACCGCATCACCGCGCCAGGAACTGCGGCCCCTGAGGCGGCAGCCGGAACCCCGGCACCGGCGCGTACACCGGCGGAGCCACGGGCGGCGGCGGATACGACGGCACCGGCACCGGCGGCTCCGCCTCCGGGCCCTCCGCAGGAGGCCCGTCGTCCACCGAGATCCCGAACTCCGTGGCGAGCCCGACCAGCCCGGACGCGTAGCCCTGCCCGAGGGCCCGGAACTTCCAGCCCTCCCCGCGCCGGTACAGCTCGCCGCAGATCATGGCCGTCTCGTCGCCCGTCTCCGGCCGCACGTCGAAGCGGGCGACGGGCTCGGCGGCTGCCTCCGGCCCGCCCGCGGCCATGTCGTAGAGCAGTACGGACAGGTCCTTGACCAGGCCGAAGGGGCCGCCGTCCGCGGAGGCGGCCAGGACGACGCGCGCCACCGAGCCGTCGAGCGCGGGGAGGTCGGCCTCCAGCGAGTCCGTCATCCCCTCCACGAGCCGCTTCTTGGGCAGGTGCCGGACCAGGCCGGAGGGGTGGCGGGGCTGGTTGTAGAAGACGAAGTCCTCGTCCGAGCGGACCCGTCCCGCATCGCCCAGCAGCAGGGCGGAGGCGTCCACGTCGGGGACGCCCGGGCCGGGGGTCCAGCGCAGTACGGCCCGTATGGTCAGGGCGTCCAGCGGGATGTTCGACCCCTTCAGCATCGCGTGCGTCATGCCCGCAATCCTGCCTTCCTCCGCGGGCGGCGGACAACGCAGGGGTGCCGCGCGTACGGCTGCTCCTACTCCAGATGTTGACGCTGGTCAGGAGTTTTTCTGTTGCTTGGGGAACTCTTGACCACCCGCCGGACGTACGATAACCAGCCACACTCCGGGCCCGGCAGCACCTCCCGGAGGCGTCGAGGCGTGGCCCAACGGGGAGACTGATGAGGCATTTCGACCATCTTGCGCCCGCGGTGCGGAATGGGTTGTTCCATAAGGAGCCGTGCACCTTCGATGCCGGCTCCCCGGCCCGCACGCTCGCGGCCGCCCTCGGCGCCACGCTCTACAGCCCCGCCACCCGGAGCGCGCTCGCCGCGGACGTCGTCAAGCAGGCGGAACGCGGTGTGGTGTCCATGGTCCTGTGCCTGGAGGACTCCATCGGGGACGCCGAGGTCGCCGGGGCGGAGGAGAACCTCGTCCGGCAGCTGACCGCGCTCGCGGAGTCCGGCCGTGATCACCCGCTGCTGTTCGTCCGCGTCCGCGAGCCCGGCCAGATCACCGCACTGATGCGGCGCCTCGGCCCGGCCGGGCGGCTGCTGTCCGGATTCGTACTCCCCAAGTTCACCGAGGAACGCGGTCTGCCCTTCCTGGAGGCGCTCGCCGCCGCCGAAAGCGCCTGCGGGCAGCGGCTGTTCGCCATGCCCGTCCTGGAATCGCCCGAGCTGCTGCACCTGGAGACGCGCACCGGGACGCTCGGCGGCATCGCCCGCGCCGTCGAGAAGCACCGCGACCGCGTGCTGGCCCTGCGCCTCGGCGTCACCGACTTCTGCTCCGCCTACGGGCTGCGCCGCGCGCCCGACATGACCGCGTACGACGTGCAGCTCGTCGCCTCCGTCATCGCCGACGTCGTCAACGTCCTCGGCCGCGCCGACGGCAGCGGTTTCACCGTCACCGGCCCGGTGTGGGAGTACTTCCCGCAGCCCCAGCGGATGTTCAAGCCGCAGCTGCGCCGCAGCCCCTTCGCCGGCGCCGCGGAGGCGCTGCGCGCCGCGCTGATCGAGCACGACATGGACGGTCTGCTGCGCGAGATCCAGCTCGACCGCGCCAACGGCCTGCAGGGCAAGACCTGCATCCACCCCTCCCACGTCGCCCCCGTGCACGCCCTCTCCGTCGTCAGCCACGAGGAGTTCAGCGACGCGCAGGACATCCTGCGGCCGGACCGCGACGGCGGCGGAGTGCTGCGCTCCGCCTACACGAACAAGATGAACGAAGTGAAGCCGCACCGGGCCTGGGCCGAGCGGACGATGCTGCGCGCCGAGGTCTTCGGCGTCGCGCGGGAGGATGTCGGCTTCGTGGAACTGCTGTCGGCGGGTGTGCGGACGTGAAGGAGCGGCGGAGCGTGGTGGACGTGTGGTCGGGCCAGTGGGTCACGGACCGGCTGGGGATCGGCCTGGAAGGGGACCGGCGGCTGCCGGAACTGCTGGGCCTGGCCCTGCGGCGCAACCCCAGACGGGCGCACCTGCTGGTGTCGAACGTGCTCGGCAAGCACGTGCCGGCCTCGCCCGCGCGGGTGTACGGCGCCGGGCTCGATCTGGGCCGCCGGGTACGGGAGTTGCTCGGCGAGGTCGGCGCGGCGCGGGCGGTGGTGCTCGGCTACGCGGAGACGGCCACGGGCCTGGGCCACTCCGTCGCGGACGGCCTGGGCGCCGCCCCGTACCTGCACTCCACGCGCCGCCCGGTGCGCGGGGTCCGCGCGGTCGGCGGCTTCGAGGAGGAGCACAGCCACGCGACCTCGCACCTGCTGCTGCCCGAGGATCCGGAACTGCTGGCCGGTGAAGGCCCGTTGGTGCTCGTCGACGACGAGTTCTCGACGGGCCGCACCGTGCTGAACACCGTCGCGGCGCTGCACGAGAGCTTCCCCCGCGACCGCTACGTGGTCGTCGCCCTGGTCGACATGCGCACCGCGCAGGACCGCGCGCGGCTGGAGGAGTTCGCGGCGGAGCTGGGCGCGCGCGTCGACGTCGTCGCGTCGGCGAGCGGGACCGTAGGACTGCCGGAAGGGGTGCTGGAACGGGGGCAGGAACTGGTCGCGCAGCACGACGAGGGCCGTGCCGAGGACCCGCCGCACCGCGCCCCGGTGTCCCGCGTCGACCTGAACTGGCCCCTCGGCCTCCCCGACGGCGGCCGCCACGGCTTCACCCCGGCCCACCGCGCCCGCCTGGAAGCCGTGCTTCCGGAGATGGCGGCCCGTATCCGCGCGGCCCTCCCGCCGGACGCGGCCCGCGTACTCGTCCTCGGCAACGAGGAGTTGATGTACGCACCCCTGCGGCTGGCGGAAGAACTGGAACGGTCGGTGGACGGCGTGCGGTTCTCCACCACCACCCGGTCACCGGTCCTCCCCGTCGACGACCCCGGCTACGCGATCCGGTCGCGGATCGCCTTCCCGGCCCACGATGCTCCCGACGGCGAGCGCTACGCCTACAACGTGGCCGGCGGCGGCTTCGACGCGATCGTCGCCGTCGTCGACTCGGCCGGCGACACCCCCGCCCTGCACACCCCCGGCGGCCTGCTGGACCGCCTCGCCGCCCACACCCGGAAGGTCCTGCTGGCCGTGATCCCCTCGCACCGCGCCGCAGGCGAGCCCCTGCGCGGCCCCGCCTTCTCCTCCTACGCCCCCGAGGACGTCGGCTGGCTGCTCCAGGATCTGTCCTCCGTGGCGCTCGAAGCCCCCACCGAGGAACGGGAGGAGGCCATCCAGAGCGGCGGCGCGCACTACGCGGAGTCGTTGCCGGTCGAGTACCAGCCCAGCGAGCGCTACCAGGCGCTCTACCGCGCCGCCCTCGACGCCTCCGCGGCCCGCATCGCCCGCGCGGTCGGCGTCGTCACCGAGACCGTCCTGGCGGAGTGCTCGCCCCGGCCCGTCCTGGTCTCCCTCGCCCGCGCCGGCACGCCCGTGGGCGTGCTGATGCGCCGCTGGGCACAGTACGCGTACGGCCTGGACCTGCCGCACTACGCCGTCTCCATCGTCCGCGGCCGCGGCATCGACGTCAACGCCCTGCGCTGGCTGGCCGACCGGTACGACCCGGCGGACGTCGTCTTCGTCGACGGCTGGACCGGAAAGGGCGCGATCACCCGCGAACTGGCAGCGGCCCTGGAGGACTTTGACGGCTTCGACCCGCGGATCGCCGTCCTCGCCGACCCGGGCCACTGCGTGGCCACCTACGGCACGCGCGACGACTTCCTCATCCCGTCCGCGTGCCTCAACTCGACCGTCTCCGGCCTGGTCTCGCGCACCGTCCTGCGGTCCGACCTCGTCGGCCCCGGCGACTTCCACGGCGCCAAGTTCTACCGCGAACTGGCCGGCGCCGACGTCTCGCGCCCGTTCATCGACGCCGTCACCGCCCGTTTCCCCGAGGTCGCCGAGGACGTCGCCCTCGACGCCAAGCACTTCGCCGCCGCCCCCGACCGCGAGCCCACCTGGACCGGCTGGGCGGCCGTCGAGCGCATCAGCGAGGAGTACGGCATCCACGACGTCAACCTCGTCAAGCCGGGCGTCGGCGAGACGACCCGCGTCCTGCTGCGCCGCGTCCCCTGGAAGATCCTCGCCAAGCGCGGTGCCGGCGCCGACCTCGACCACGTGCGGCTGCTGGCGGAACAGCGCGGCGTCCCCGTCGAGGAGGTCGACGGGACCGACGGCCTGCCCTACAGCTGCGTCGGCCTCGTCCACCCCCGCTACACGCGCGGCGCCACCGGCGCGGACGGCAAGGCGGTGCCGGCGCCGTGACACCGATCCTGATCGCCAGCGACCTCGACCGCACCCTCATCTACTCCGAGGCCGCGCGGAGCCTGGCCGCGTACGAGTCCCCGCTGGTGTGCGTGGAGACGTACGAGGACAGACCGCTGTCGTACATGACGCACACGGCCGCCACGCTGCTGGCCGAGGTGGCCCGTACGGCCGTCTTCGTCCCGGCGACGACCCGCACGCGGGAGCAGTACGGCCGCATCCGACTGCCCGGCCCGGCACCGCGGTTCGCGGTCTGCGCGAACGGCGGGCAGCTGCTGGTCGACGGCGAACCCGACGCCGGCTGGAACGCGGCGGTGCGGCGGAGGCTGGCCGCCGAGTGCGCCCCGCTGGCGGAGGTCCGTACGCGCCTGCTGCGCACCGCGGACCCGGTGTGGCTGCTCAAGGAGCGCGTGGCCGAGGACCTCTTCGCGTATCTCGTCGTGGAGCGCGGGCAGTTGCCCGGCGACTGGGTCGGGGAACTGGAGGAGTGGGCGGCGGCGCAGGGCTGGACGGTGTCCCTCCAGGGCCGCAAGCTCTACGCCGTGCCGAAGCCGCTCACCAAGAGCGCGGCCGTCGCCGAGGTCGCCCGCCGCACCGGCGCCGCCACGGTGCTGGCCGCGGGCGACTCCCTCCTCGACGCCGACCTGCTGCTCGCGGCGGACCGCGCCTGGCGCCCCGGCCACGGCGAACTGGCCGACCTGGACTGGGCGGCGCCGCACGTCACGGCGCTGGAGGCGCGGGGCGTGACGGCGGGGGAGGAGATTGCGCGGGCGTTCGCCGAGGCGTGCACGTAGTCTCGTCGCCATGTCGTCATGACAACGAGGAGGCACAGTGCCCGAGTTGAAGAGCGTTCCCCTCACCCCGGAGCTGTACGCGTACGTCCTGGCCCACAACCCGCCGCTGGACGCCGTGCAGAGAGCCGTGGTCGACCTCACGCACGGCAGGCTGCCGGACGTGGCGGTCAAGCAGGTCCCGCACGAACAGGCCGCGTTGCTGGCCTTCCTGGTCCGGCTGACGGGCGCCCGGCAGCTCCTGGAGGTCGGCACCTTCACCGGCCTGTCGGCGCTGTCCATGGCGCAGGCGCTGCCGCCGGGCGAGGGCCGGCTGATCGCCCTCGACATCTCGGAGGAGTGGACGGCCCACGCCCGCCGCGCCTGGGCCGAGGCGGGCGTCGCGGACCGCATCGACCTGCGGATCGCCCCCGCACTCGACTCCCTGCGCGCCCTGCCGGCCGAGCCGCACCTGGACCTGGCGTTCCTGGACGCCAACAAGGACGGCTACATCGCCTATTGGGAGGAGATCGTCCCGCGGCTGCGCGTGGGCGGCCTGCTGGTGGTCGACAACGTCCTGTTCCAGGGAACGGTCGTGGACCCGTCGGTGACGGACGGGCCGGGCGCGCACATCCGCGCGTTCAACGAACACGCGGCGAAGGACGGGCGGATGGAGAGCGTGATGCTGACGGTGTCGGACGGGGTGACGCTGGCGCGGCGGGTGGGGTGAGCGCTCCGCTCAGCCGCAGCAGCCGCCCCCGCAGCAGCCGCCGCCACTCTTTTGCGGAGCAGGTGCGGCGCTGCCGGTCACGGCAACGGTCGACAGCAGCTTCACCGTGTCCTCGTGCCCGGCAGGGCACACGGCCGGGTCGGACGACTCGGACATCGGCCGGGTCATTTCGAACGTGTCACCGCACGCCTTGCACCGGTATTCATAACGAGGCATGCCCGCAGCATAGCCAGCCGCGGTCTCAGTGACCCTGCCCCCGCTCGTCCCGGATCGCCTGCACCACCCCGGCCGCGACCTCGCGCACGGCCTCCGTCTCCGTGAGGAAACGCCACCAGTCCGGGTGCCGCCCCTCCAGCCCCGCGACCGCACGGTCCAGCCGCTCGACCGCCGCGTCGAGCGGCCGGGCGTGCCGGGGGTCGGGGGTGCTGCGCCCGGCCATCGCCAGCCGCTGCGCGTCGCGCAGGGCGAAGCGGGTGCGCTCGACCTCCCCGCGGTGGTCGAAGGACACCTCGTCCAGCCGCCGCAGCCGCTCGCCGGCCGCGGACACGGCCTCGTCGGTGGTGCTCAGCAGCGCCCGCACGGTCGCCAGCCGGGCCGTCGCGTCCGCCCAGCGCTGCTCGTCCCGCGCCTCCTGCGCCTCGCGCAGCACCTGTTCGGCCCGGGCCACGGCCCGCTCGGCCTCGTCCGGCACCTGCTGCAGGTCCTGCCAGCACGCCGCGCTGTACCGGCGGCGCAGCTCGCTGAGGACGGGGCCGACGGCGCCCGCGCGCGTGGTGAGCGCCTGGGCGCGGGTGCGCAGCGAGACGAGCCGCTTGTCGATCTCCGCGGCCTTCTGCGGCAATTGACCGGCTTCGTCCTGAATGGCGGCGGCCTCGCGCAGCACGCGCTCCGCACGCTCGACGGTCCCGCGCACGCCGTGCTGCCCGGCGCCCTGGTTGAGCAGGGTGAGCTCGGGGGAGAGGGCGGCCAGCCGGGCGGCCAGGTCGTCGGCGCGCAGCCCCGAGGCCCGTGCGGCGTCCAGCGCGTTGCTCGCGGCGAGCAGCCCCTGCCGGGCGCGCTCCACCGCCGGGGCGACCTGTGCCAGCTCGGTCTCGGCGCGGGTGAGCAGCGGCCCGAGACTCTGCCCGAACCGTTCGAGATCCCCCTTGACGCGGACCAGCTCGTCCTTGGCCCGCGTCAGTTCGGCGCGGGCGCGGGAGGCGGTGGAGGCGTCGAGATCCTCCCGATCAAGATCATGCGCATCGACGGAGCCGATGTAGGAGTGGCTGACCTCGTCGATCCGCTGCCCGAACGCCTCGAAGTCGGCGGCGGCCTTGCGGGCGGCGGGGGAGGAGTCCACCGCGGTGATCGTCTCGATGGAGATGCGGAGTTCGCGCTGGGCGGTGTCGAGCTCGTAGAACGCGGCGGCGGCCGCGTCCTTCGCGGCCTGGGCGTCGGCACGCTGCGCCTCGCCGCTGCGGCCCCAGCCCCAGCGGCGCGTGCCGCCGCCGGCGAAGGAGGCGAGGGCGAGGGCGGCGAGCGGCAGCGGGAGCAGCACGAGGCCGGCGGTCTGCCGTATGGATTGCGCGAAGGTCGCCGTCACGTTGCCGTCTGCCCTCTCCGGTGAGTCTCCCCAGGCCCGACGGCCATTGTCCCACCTGTGGGGGGCGACTCAGCGAGTGGTGACGGTGAGGCTGCCGTTGCCGCTGAGGGCGGTCACGGCGTGCGCGCTGGCGGCGTCGCGCGGGACGTCGACGCTGACGTGCCCGTTGCCCGCGTGCGCATCGACGTTGTAGGCGGCGCGGGGGAGGGCGATGCGGGTGGAACCGTTGCCGCTCTTCGTCCCGACCCGGTCGGGCACCTGCTCGAGCCCGAGCCGGATGGACCCGTTGCCGCTGGTGACGGACACCTGCCGGGAGCGGATGCCCTCTTCGGCGGTGACGCGCCCGTTGGACGAGCGGAGGTCGAGCGCCCCGCCGGAGTCGCGCACGTCGACGGACCCGTTGCTGGTGCCGATCTTCAGACCGCTGTCGAAGCCGCGGGCGCGGACGGACCCGTTCTTGTCCTTGACGTGCACGGCGATCCCGCGCGGCACCTCGATCCGGTGCTTGGCGTCGCACCCGACGCTGATCCCCCGGCAGTGCAGCCGCAGCTTGAGGGTGTCCCCCTCCATGCTCCACGTGACCCCCGCGGACCCGCCCAGGGCCCACCCGTCGAACCACCGCGTCACCTTCACGTCCTTGCCGCCGCCGCTCCCGCCGACGAGCTCGACGGCGGAATTGTCGGTGTCCACGGTGAGCTCCTGCCCACGCACCGTGAACGTCCGCTGCTCGGGCGCGGCATCCTCGGCACTGGCCCCACACCCGCTGAGGGCGGCACCGGCGATCAGAACACCACCGACCACGATCGAGGTGCGGGCGGCGACGGCGCGGGGAAGCATGACGAACTCCGTTCGGGGCGGGGCGGGGCGAGGCGGGTGGAGCCTGGCTGACACCTTCGACCCTAGGGACGGCGGCCCGCCGAGGGGATCCGGTGCGCTACCGGGTACGGGGTGGGGTTTTCCCCACCCGGGGACCTTGATCAGGTTTGCCGGGGTACGGTCTCGGCCATGTAGGCTGTCTGCTCGTGCGAGGGCGCATAGCTCAGCGGTAGAGCGCTGCTCTTACAAAGCAGATGTCACAGGTTCGAATCCTGTTGTGCCCACCAGTGCGAAAGAGCCCCGGAGCTTCGGCCCGGGGCTCTTCGGCATCCTCGGGTGACAACAACGGTGACGGTCAGCGCCGGAGCCAGACAGCTTGATGCCGTGCGACGGCGAAGGTATGCCCCACCTGATCAGGGGTGAGGTTGCCCGAGAGATCACCGAGCGCTGACACCTCCCGTTCGCGATATGCCCGCACCACGTCCGGCGTGGCAGCGGACTCCACAGAGGTGGCCCCCACGAACACGAGGACCGGTTCCACAGGGACGGCGAATCCGCAATGCCGCGCCAGCACTCGTCGGACGTATGCAGCTTCCGCCTTGCCGGCCGCCGGGTACGGTACTTGTCCGCCGTTGACCTTGACCATCTCGTCGCCCACCCAGACCGAAGCACCTTGATGATTCTTGGTGTTGATGGTGAACACGCCGCCAGGGCCGATCAGTAAGTGGTCTATGTCGCCGCCGTTGGGCTTGGGAACACCATGCAGAACACGCCAGCCTCGGTCGGCCAAGCGCTCCAACTCACGGCCCACGCGCCGCTCACCCTCAAGGCCGCTGTACCAGCTGTCCCACTCGGAAGAACGCCTCAGCAGCTTCATCCAGAAGCGTTCGGCGGATGACGGACCCCGAGCTGCGAACAGCCCGAGGAGGGCAGCGCCCGGACGGTTCTTCGCCAGATCGTCGGCCACGCCAGGCTCCGGCAGCTGTGCAGGCGCAGAGCTCTCACGCCGCTCTGCCTTGGTCTCGGCCATGACGTGGGGCTCCGGGGGACGGACAGTCACAGGATCGCCGAGTATCGGCCGTAACAGGGCCACGGACTCACGCCGATACCGTTCCACATTGATCGTGATCACCTTCGTCGGACGATCTGCCCAGGCCACGGCAGTCCTGTCCGGCAGGTTCACGTAGAGCCGATCCTGACCGTCCCGCTTCCACGCCCTCACCGAGAGGTTGCTCATCGGCCCGCCCCCCAAATGCGTATCGCCCCGTACATATCGCAGCAGTGGACCCGGGCGTCTGCAAGGGCGTCTTGCGGTCAAACTTCCCCTTGGAAACACCCCCGCGGAGAGATCTCCGCGGGGGCGTTCGCAGTCCCTGCTCAGGCGACGGGGACCATGCTCTTCTTGGCCAGTTCGTACGCCGGAAGCATCTCCTTGTGCTCCTCGTTGTCGAGCCCGCCGAGGTGTACGACGGTCACGCCCTTCGGCGTCGACACCGCAAGCGCGTGCTGCTGCTTCGGTTCGTCCGAGAGGGCGCTCTTCTGCGTGTAGACGACCTCTGCAGCGGGCAGTTCGCCGGCCTTGACGTCGCTGTAATCGGAACCGGTGACGTTCTTCTCCTCGCCGATGAAGTCCTCCAGCACCTGACGCGGCGACTTGTCGGTCCGGTCCCCGGTCCACACACGCATGAAGCCGATGTTCCCGGCCGGCTTCGCATCGATCTCGCAAGCGCCCCGGACCGACTTGTGGCCCATGAACTTGGAGATGAGCTCCCCGTCCTCGGCCGAAAGCCCCTTGGGCTTCCACATCTTGGCCACCTCGAACGACACCGGGAGCTCACAGGCCGTCCCGGCGTTCCCGATCCGGGTGCCGTTCTTCCAGCCGTCGCCCTTGTCCTCGGCCTTGCCGGAGGTCTTCTTGCTCTCTTCCTTCGCCGGGTCGGCCGAGGCGCTGCTCTCCTTGGCGGCGGCCGCCTTGTCGTCCTTGTCGCTCTTGTCGGCCTCGGGCGAGCAGCTGGTCAGCACGCCGATCGCGAGCACAGCAGATATTGCGCCCCATGTGGACTTACGCATGTTAAAAATTTCCCCAAGATTGAACTAACTGCGCAAAACCTAACTCTCTGGGTGCAGCATGCTCAAACCGAATACTCGCCGGGGCCGGGGCGCCTCCGGCAGTCGTGACCGATGAGCTTGCGGATCGCCACCGGATCGCACAGCATCCGGTCGCTTTCCGGCGCGGGTAGGAGCCAGTACGCCCCTGGCGGTTCCCTTCGCGTAGGGACGGGCACGCCGAGGTAGTTGACGGGATGCTCGATGCCGATGCACTGGGTGCCGCGCTCCGCCCAGTCCCGGAAAGTGCCCGGCGGTACGAGCAGGCTGTACCGGGTCTGTGTGCGGGAGGCGATGACGGCGCCGGCGAGGCCGGTTGTGCGGAAGTGGTTCTCGATCGCCTCCCGGTCCGTGATGCCGCGGATGCCTCGTTCCACGATGCCGGAGGGGAGTTGTACGACATCGAAGTGCAGGCCGACCTCGAGCGTGGCGGTCATGCCTCTCGCCCACGACTCGCGAGCGTCGGCCGGGCGTGTTTCGCGCGAGACGAGCCAGAGGGATGCCGGGAGGGAGAACGCAGGGTCTGTGGGGGTGTTCGGGGACGTCATGTTTGTCTTCCCGCCTGATCGGTGTGCGTTGGCACAGCGATGGTGGTCGGCGGTGGAGGCAGGAAGTACCCCTGACAGGGGTGGTGGAGATCAGCCGAGGGCGTTGCACCACTCGGCGAAAGCGCTCAGGGGGCCGGCGTCGGCACGCTTGAGGCGGCGCAAGGTGGCTGCGTCCTGGCGGACCCATCTGTGTTCCCGAGTGTGCTGGGGCGCAATGCGGCGGGCGGCCTGCAGCGATTCGAAGGCGTCGTCAGGGCGTCCGGACCAGAGCTGGGCGCGGGCGATCTCGATGTAGAAGCCGGACCGGCGTTCGGCCGGCAGGTCCTGCGGTGGCGCCCATTCCTGCGCGAGCGTGAGGGCCCGTCCGAGATGGTCGTTGCCGAGGCTGACCGCGACCGAGACCTCGTGGATGCGCACGGAGGACGGCCCGAACGCCGTTCCCTGGTAGATGCCTTCGGGGACGAGATCCCCGAGCCTCCGGGCTTCGATGAGGTGTGTGTCTGCGGCTGCAGCGTCGCCTGCACGGCCGGCAATGACGGCGGCTCGCATGTGCAGTGCGCCCCTGGCGGCAATGATCGCCCTACTGGTTGGGACTGGAGTGGCCTCCAGTGCTTCGACCAGGGTTCGCAGGCCGGTTTCGTGGGCTTTGGCGGCGAAGTAGGTCTCGGTACGGACATAGGCAACGGAGGCATCAAGGAGCGGATCGTCGGTGTGACGGGCTGCCCAGCGCATGAGCTCGATCAGACGGGCGGACAGGTCGCGGGCGCCGTATTTGTAGGCGACCGAGTCGGCGGCCCGGTAGGCGGCGACGAGGAGTTGGGCAACTTGCAGTTTCTCGGTGGCCGGTGCCGAGTGGAGTGCCCTGGAGAGTTCGCCGAGGAGCGGCGGGAGATGGCGGCTGATGCGCACGTACTGTGCGCCCAGGCGCCATTGGATGGCTTGACCGACGGCCTTTTGGAGATCCGGGAGAGCGCGGACAGGGCCGTCGGGCGGCATGTCGTGAGTCGCGAGGACTGCCGACAGCGTAGGCATGGCCTGATGCACGCGGTCGTCTGCGCGGTCCCGTTGCGGGAGAAGCTTGGTCGGGTCGACGTCGAGTGCGGCGGCGATGGCTTCGAGTACAACGTCACCGGCGCCGCGTTCACCGCGCTCGAGTTTGCGGATGGTACCGAGGGAGACACAGGCAGCAGTGGCCAGTTGCTGCTGAGTGAGGTGTGCGATGCGGCGCTGGTAGGCGATGCGGCGCCCTACCTCTTGGTGCGCTGGTACCGACATGCATGCTCCGTCCGAGGCGTCACTTCGAACGGTACTGTCCCGTCCAAGGCGCAGCAGGGCAGTTCATGCCGTCGGCTATGACGCGAGCAGCGCCGGTAGATCCGTGAGCGTGGTGATCCGCCAGTCGGCGGCCCGCGCCTCGGGGGCATCGGCCCAGAGGTGGCCATAGGGTCCGCGCCTGAGGTGTGCGGTGCGGAGGCCTGCCGCTGCCGCCGGTGTGATGTCGTTCTGGGGGTGGTCCCCGACGTAAACGGCGCGGTGGGGAGCCGTACCCGCGAGGGCGACCACGTTGGTGAAGAAACGGGGGTCGGGTTTGGCGACTCCCCATTCCGCGGAAGTCGCGATCGCGTCGACAGGCAGGCCCAGTTCACCGAGCAGTTGCCCCGCACGGGCAGTCTGGTTTCCGGCGACGACGACGTGGAATCCGGCTTGTTGCAGTGCGGACAGCGCAGGCCTCACGTCCGGGTAGAGGTCGGTCTCCTCCAGCCGCTCGCCGCAGCCGGCGGTTTCACGGGCTCGGTATTCGGCGCCGATGTCGATGCCAGGCCGTGCCAGACGGAGGGCGTCCGCATTGTCCCGGCCCTGCGCGACGACCGCTCCGACGAGGGCAGAGAGAGTGTGGCGGGGAATGCCGAGCCAGTCCGCCCAGGTCCCCCACCCGCGGTCGTCCTTGACGAGGGTCTCGCCGACGTCGAAAACCACTGCCTCGATCATGCGGCCAGCCTACGGCTGACGCCGGAATTCCAGCTGGCTCACTCCGTTGTAGCCGTAGCTCTCCGAATGCATCTCGTACAGAGCCACGCCTGCGACAGGTGAATTCAGCTGGAACTCAGCCCTCGAAGCCGTTCGCGCGCAGGATGTCGTCGATACGGGCGCGGTGCGCCGCCTCCCACATGTCGAGGGATTCGGCGGCCTCCTTCGCCAACTTCGTCCGGGCGTCCCGGAGTACCTGCTCCCGGCGGTCGCGGGGAACGGCCACGACGCCTTCCTCGTCCGCCACCACCACGTCCCCGGCGTGCACCCGCACCCCGCCGCACTGCACCGGCACGTTGAACGGCTCCACGGCCGTCTTCGTGCCCGGGATCGGGATGACGCCCCTGGCGAAGACGGGGAAGCCCATCGCCCGTACCTCCGCGAGGTCGCGGATCACCCCGTCGGCCACGAAGGCCGCGATGCCCCGGCGCTGTGCGACGGCGCAGACGTTGCCCCCGGCCAGGGCGTGGTCCATGTCCCCGGACTCGACGACGATCACCGAGCCGGGCTCCGCGCGGTGGATGGCCGCGTGCAGCATGAGGTTGTCGCCGCGAGGGCACCGCACGGTGAACGCCGGTCCGGCGACGCGTGGTGTCGACGGCCACAGCGGGCGTATGCCGGTGTCCATGACCTGCCCGCGGCCGAGGAGGTCGGCGAGGGTGGTCGGGGGGATGTCCTCGAAGCCGGTCATGTTTCGTCCCTTCCGGTGCCCGCGCACGGTAACCGGGCGGCCCGGGCCGCCGCCAGGCCCGGCCGTTCACTCGAACCCCGTATACCCCCGTATACCGCCGCCGGTTGAGGCGCGGTTCAACCCTCCACGGGATGCCGGTACGCGGCCCGGGCCGCGAGCATGGCTGCTCCGGACACTCTGAACTCTGAACACTGAACACCTCGATTGGGGGAGCGAAATGTCCAACCGAATACCCAACCGAACGAAGCTGCTCGCCATCGGCATCGCCTCACTGGCCCTCGGCGCCGCGTCCGTCGCTCCGGCCGTGGCCGCGCCGGCCGGACCGGCCGTGCGGGGCTGCATCACGTGGACCGACAACGCCGGCCCCGGGCACGCGGGCCGGGGCCATGCGAAGTGTGCGGGGATGCGGGTCTACGTACAGACCACCGCCCATTGCCGTGACGGCAGCACCTCCGTCAGCGGCTGGCGCTGGGAGTACAACAAGGCCGAGTGCCCCTACGCGACCGGCATCGACAGGGTGACCTACCGGACCAGGCGCTGAGGTGCCGGACGCCGGATGTTCCGCTGACGCAAACCTTCGCTTTCGGCGGTGCGGCGTCGAGGTTTGCGTCAGCGGAAGCGCCCCTTCCGGCTCGCTCAGCCCCTCGTCCGCGCCAGGAACAGGCGCGTGGTCGCGCCCAGCCGCACCGTCCCGCCCCGCCCGTCCACCAGCGGCCCCACCTCCGCGAACAGCGCCTCCCGTTTCCCGGCCGGCATGATGCGGTACGCGGAGTGGGACGACAGCAGGTCCAGGAAGCCGGCGGTCGAGCGGGCGTGCTCGGCCGTGTAGTTCCGCTGCTCCACGTCCACGAAGCCGCCGTCGGCCCGCAGTTCCTGCAGGACCCAGGAGTCGGGGCCGTCCGTGCGGGAGTTGACGAATTCGTCCGGGAAGGTCTCCGTGAACTGCCGCCCGTGGGCCGCGGACAGGTCGTCCCGGAGGGCCGCGTCCAGCACGTGCCAGTCCGTCCAGAACAGGGCGATCGTCCCGCCGGGGCGCAGCGCCTCCCCGGCCCGCGCCCAGCGGACCCCGGGGTCGATCCAGTGCCAGGCCTGGGCGGCGTACAGGAGGCCGTAGCGGCGGTCCGGGTGCCAGGTCTCGAACTCGCCGGCCGTCACGGTCACCGTCACCGCCGCCTCCGCGCACTTGCGCGACAGCAGTTCCGCCATCCGCGGGTCGGGCTCGATGCACGTCAGCGGCACGCCGCGGGTGGCGAAGGCCAACGCGGCCTTGCCGGTTCCGGCGCCGACCTCCAGGGCGGGAACTCCCTGCGGGCCGGCGAACGCCAGGACGTCGTCGATCAGTTGGTCCGGGTAGGGGAGGCGCGCGGCGTCGTACGCCTTGGCCACCTCGCCGAAACTGCGGCTGCGGCGCTGCTGTTCGCTCTGCGGTGTCGACTCCTCGGTCATGAGGGCACCTTAGGGCGTACTCAGGGCCCACTCAGAGCCCACTCAGGGCCTGCTCGGGGCGTGTCAGGGCGTGGCCCACGGGGGCGCGGCGCCGGCGCACTTACACCCGCGCGGGCGAACGCGCACCCCCGTGCACCCGATTCGCACTTGCGGACGAGCAGTCCGCGCCGTCCTGGAGTTTGGCGGCATCCGGCCCTTCACCGCGCCGGGCGCAGCCGTGATGGTGATGCGTGGGCCGGCGGCGTCCCGCCGTCGGCGGAACCGAGTGAGAGGAAGTCGCGCGCATGCCTCCCATCCCGGTAAAGCCCGGTATCTACCGGATCCACGCTCACATCATCGGCCCCGGCGCCCTGATCACGGCCACGGAGCACGCGGTCAAGTACGGTGCACCCATCATCGCCGACCGCCCCAACCCGCTCCCGTTCGAGCAGGAGTGGGCCATCGAGCCGGCCGAGCCCATTCCCGGTTCTCCGTACGTGATACGCCTTGTCATGCAGGACCGGGCCGGGCTCGTCATCGCCGAGGACAAGCTCTGGGTGAACAGCGTTCCGCGCGAGGAATGGGCGAAGTTCACGTTCGAGACGGTCCTCGGCGGGGTCAAGATCCTGTCGGACAAGGGCCTCGCCCTGCGCGCGGGATTCCGCGGCTCGCAGATCGAACTGGTGCCGCCGAAGCCCGAGTTCCAGGAGACCTGGACGCTCGAGTTCATCCGTCCCGTCGACGGGGACTAGCCGAGCAAGCAGCAATTGCCCGCCGGCCGTCCCGGCCGGCGGGCAACCGCGTGCCGCAGCCCTCAGGCGGAAGCCGCCGCCTCCGCCTCCTGCCGCAGCCGCTTCTTGTCCGGCTTGCCCGCGTCCGTCAGCGGCAGCGCCTCCGTGAAGACGATGCTCGCGGGCTCGTACATCGTGCCCCGCTCCTCGCGGACGAACGCGCGCAGCTGCTCCGCGTCGACACCGCTGCCCGGCACCGGGATGACGACCGCGTGGACCTGCTCCATCCGGTCGGCGTCGCGGACGCCGAAGACCGCGCTCTGGAGCACCTCCGGGTGGGAGTTGAGGACGTCCTCCAGTTCGCTGGTGTACACGTGGCCGCCGACCACGACGATCATGTCCTTGAGGCGGTCGACGACGGTGACGTAGCCCTCCTCGTCGATGAACCCGATGTCGCCGGTGTGCAGCCAGCCGTTCCGCAGCACCTCGGCGGTCAGCTCCGGCTGCTTCCAGTAGCCCTGCATCAGCCGCTCCGAGCGGATGCATATCTCGCCGTGCTCGCCGACGGGCAGGTCGCGGCCGTCCTCGGCGCGGATCGCGATCTCGACGCCCTCCAGCGGCTTGCCCGCGGAGCGCAGGCGCTGCAGGTGGCGCGGGTGGTCGAGGTCGTGGTCCTCGGAGGTGAGGATGCTGATGCCGCCGGCCTCGTTCTGCCCGTAGAACTGCAGCAGGACGGGGCCGAAGCGGCGCACCGCGTCGGCGATGCGGGCGGGGGAGGACTGGCAGCCGCCGTAGGCGATGCAGCGGAGGCTGGAGGTGTCGGTGTGGGCCGCGTCCGGGTGGTCCATCAGCTGGTACAGCAGCGGCGGCAGCAGGAAGAGGTCCGTGATGCGCTCGCGCTCGATGGCGGCGAGGACGGGCGCGGGGTCGAAGTCCTCCAGCAGCACGACGACGCCGCCCTCGCGCAGGGTGGCGTCGGCCATGTGCCCGGCGGCGTGGGCGAGGGTGGTGCAGACGAGCAGGCGGACGTCGGCGTCGTGCTCGATCGCCCGGAACGGGTTCTGCCCGAAGACGCTGCAGATGCCCTTGGGGTGGCCGGTCGTGCCGCCGGTGTGCCGGATGGTGCACAGGTCGTCGGGGCGCGCCTGGTTGGGGAACGGCTCGGCGGACTCGCCGGCGGCCAGCTCCAGCAGGTCGGTGCCCACGTCCGAAGGGCCGAGGGCGAGCACGGACTTGACCGGGGCCAGGGCCGTGACCTCGGCGGCGCGCGCGGCCAGGCGCGGGTCGACGATCAGGGCGTGCGTCTCGACGTCGCGGACGATGGTGGCCTGGACGTCGGCGGACAGTTTGTTGTAGAGGTGGTTGACCTTGCAGCCGAGCAGATTGGCCGCGTAGCGTGCGGCGATGATCTCGGGCAGGTTGCCGCTCAGCAGGGTGACCGTGTGCCCACGGCGCAGTCCCTGGCCCTGGAGGGCTCGGGTCATGCGGTAGACGAGGTCGCGGACGTCGCCCGCGGCTACGCGCCGGTCCCCGTGGATCAGGGCCTCGCGGCCCGGGTCGGAGCCGAGGGCGTCCAGGTTCTCCTCGACGTAGGTGCGGAAGGCCGGCGCGGTGTCCCCGCCGGAGCTCGTGCTGGGCATTGCGGATCCTCCAGTGAGGTTGCTCTAGGCAACCAGACTGTCGTGATTGTTTCGGGTTGAGCAACCTTGGTGCGTAACTTGTCGCGAAAGCCCCGGAAACTCGTCGGAAATACGACGGTCCTGACGGCCCTCCGACGGCTCCCCGCCAGCTGACCCGCTATCGGCTCCGCTGTCGGACCCCGCTGCCGGCCCGGCCCGCGCTATCGGCCCGTCGGCAGCGGGAGCAGGCCGCCTCCCTGCTCCCGCAGCCATGAGCGGTATGTCTCATTCCGTTCCGCTGCCGCCGCATACGCCTCCATCAGGTCGCCGAACAGCGCGTCCAGTTCGCGCAGCGGCAGCGCACCCGGCCGCGACGCCAGATACAGCTGTGCCGTCAACGGGTCGCCGAGCAGCGGACGGACGACCGTCCCGGCCTCCGGCGCCGCCGTCGGCTGGCAGCAGCGCACCGCCTCGCCGGAGGCGACCAGCTCCGCCGCCGTCGTGGCGTCGCGGACGTGCAGGATGCGGGGGTCCAGGCCCGCGGCCGTGAACGCGCGGCGCAGCGCCGTCGCCTCGTCGTCGGCCGCGGGATCGGTGATCCAGTCGTCGTCGGCGAGTGCGCCCAGCGGCACCACCGGGCGCTCGGCCGCGGGGTGTCCGGCGGAGAGGGCGACGAAGCGCGGTTCGCAGGCGATGAGCACGCGGCGTTCGACCCCGGCCGGGACGTGCAGGGGGAAGCCCGTCGTCTCGTGGACGAGCGCGACGTCGAGCTGGTTCGTCCCCAGCAACTGCAGCAGGACGCCGGAGGAGACGTCGATGTGGATCGTGGTGTCCGTCTCCGGCAGCCGCCGGTGGATGCGGTGCAGCCAGCCCGTCACCGCGCGGCTGCCGATGCTGCCGATGCGCAGCCGCACGCCGCCGATGCCGAGGGCCGCGTCCCTGGCGGCGGTCACCAGGGCGCTCATCTCGGCGACGATCGGGCGGGCGCGGGCGAGGACGGAGTGACCCAGGGGGGTGGGGCGGCTGCCGGTCCGTTCGCGGGTGAACAGCAGCCCGCCGACGGAGCCTTCGATGCGGCGGAGCTGCGTGGTGAGCGAGGGCTGGGTCATGCCCAGCTGCAGGGCGGCCTTGCGGACGCTGCCGGTGTCGGCGATGGCGCAAAGTGCACGGAGGTGCCTGACCTCAAGCTCCACGCAGGGAGCATAACTTCGCCTCGTGCGTCACACCAGACACATGACAGAGGTGGTGCGACTACGGAGCGCGAAGAGTAGGTGATTGGGCCGCCCTATGCCCAATTGGCATCATCCGCACCAGCGTTAACACGTCACAGACTCAAGGGGAACAAGCGTTCACCCGTTGAACTCCGGCCGCCGGCCCACCCCGTGCGGCCCGGGGTTCTCGGCACGAATGGAGTCCCCCACATGAACCGCTCCACCGCAGTGCTGTCCGCCGCCCTCGGGCTGGGGCTGGCGGCCGCCATGACCGCCGTGCCCGCCTCGGCGGCGACCACGGACCGGTCGGCGCAGCCGGCGAAGTCCACCGGGTCCTCGCGGGCCGCGTACGTCGGCTCGGCCCGCGAACAGGCCGACAACAAGGCCTTCTTCGAGGCCGTGATGAAGTCCGCGAAGGCGAAGCAGGCCGCGTCGCCCGGCCTGCGCACCGTGACGGTGACCTACGACCCCAGCCAGGCGCCGAGCTTCCGGAACGAGATAGCCAACGCCGCGCAGATCTGGAACAGTTCCGTCCGCAATGTCCAGCTGAGAGCGGGCGGCAACGCGGACTTCAGCTACTACGAGGGCAACGACTCCCGCGGCTCCTACGCCAGCACCGACGGCCACGGCCGCGGGTACGTCTTCCTGGACTACCAGCAGAACCAGCAGTACGACTCGACCCGCGTCACCACGCACGAGACCGGTCACGTCCTCGGTCTGCCGGACCACTACTCGGGCCCGTGCAGCGAGCTGATGTCCGGCGGCGGCCCCGGCCCGTCCTGTACGAACCCGTACCCGAACGCCGCCGAGCGCAGCCGCGTGAACCAGCTCTGGGCGAACGGGCTGAAGTCCCTCGACCGGGACGTGTTCACCAAGGTCCGGTGACCTGACCGTCCTTGAGCAAGTCCTTGCGCGCGTACGCGTGCATACGGCAGTGGGCCGGCTCCGATCGACGGAGTCGGCCCACTGTCCGTTGTCGCCTCGCCGCGTCACTGCGGCTGGGCTTCCGGTTCCTCGGGGCGTTTCATCAGGTACACCGCCCCCGCCCCCGCCGCGAACAGCGCCAGGACGGAGACCGCCGTGCCGAGCCAGGACGCGCCGAGCCACATGCCGCCGAAGTAGCCCAGGCTCACGCTGTATGCGGCCCAGGTCACACCCGCCAGCGCGGACCACGGCAGGAACTCGGTCACCCTGCGGTGCATCACGCCCGCGCCGAGGCTGACCACCGAGCGGCCGGCGGGCGCGAAGCGGGCCAGGACGACGAGCGGTCCGCCGCCGCGCAACAGGGCCGTGCCCAGCTTGGCCTGGGCGGCCGTGAGCCGGCGGGAGCGGGCGATGGCGCGGTCGAAGCGGTCGCCGCCGCGCCAGGCGAGGCGGTAGGCGACCATGTCGCCGAGGACGGACGCGGTGGCCGCACAGGCGACGAGCGCGAACATGTTGGGGAAGTCGGCGTGCCCGTGAGCCGCGTCACCCACCGCATCGGCGGCGGAGCCCGCGGCGGTCGTGGCAGCGGTGATCACCAGGACCCCGCTCGGCAGCACCGGCAGGAAGACGTCCAGGAGGACGGACAGCCCGACGATCACGTATATCCATGGGGTGTCGGCCAAGGCCCCCAACTGCTCCAGCACGTCCTGATCTCCTGGTACGGTCCCCCGCCGCGACGTCGCAGGGGAGCGGCAGGGGCGGCCTTCACAACCGTACAGCGTACGCCTGAAGCGGCCGGGAGATGAGCGCGGGACGCGTGATGTTCTTCGCATCCCGCGCCGGAAGGTGCACATCGGTCGTGCGCATCACATCAGTTGAGCGCACCGCGCCCCGGCCGGGGCGGTCGTCAGGCGGAGTTGCGGGCGGAGCGGCCGAAGAGGCGGTCCAGGGAGAGTGCGCCGGGGCCGGTGAAGACCAGCAGCAGGAAGGCCCAGCAGAACATCGCGGACGCCTCGCCGCCGTTCTGGATCGGCCACAGGGCGACCTTCTGGTGGACGTCGAAGTACGCGTAGGCCATGGAGCCGGAGGCGATCAGCGCCGCGGTGCGGGTGCCGGTGCCGAGCAGGACGAGGGCGCCGGCGACGAGCTGGATGACGGCCGCGTACCAGCCGGGCCAGGTGCCGGCCGCGATCGTGCCGCCCTGGGTGCCGGCCGCGCCGCCCAGGATGCCGAAGAGCGAGGCGGCGCCGTGGACGGCGAAGAGCAGGCCGACGACGATGCGGAACAGCGACAGGACGTACGGGCGGGCCGCGTCCAGGCGTCCGGCGAGCGAGTCGGGCGCGGGGGCGGCGGGAGCGGTGGCCGCCGGGGTCGTGGAGGTTGCGGGGGTCGTGGGGGTCGGCGTGGGGGGCATGTGCGGGGCTCCTCGTGTGACGGGGACGGGAAACTAAGGAGTACTTCAGGTTAGGGCTCCCTAATAGTGCTTGCAAGTTCAAGTTCTTAATTTTTTGTTTCCTCCGCCGGACGGCGCATCGCGTACCCTGAGGGGAGCAGAAGGGGAGTAGCTCTTCGCCGGACCGTCGACATACTGCCGAGCCTCGTGCCCGGCCGGCGCCCGGAGGCCGGATCGCTTGCGCTTGCAGGCCCGGCCAGCGAGACCTTCGGCAACGCAGTGTCCATTCAGTGGTGCTGCCGTGCCGAAGCGACCCCTGAACTCGTCGGTGCGGTACGGCAGCGTCACCCCTCCGACTCGAGGAAACCGCTCCTGTGTTCAGCTTCACCGTCGCCGCGCTGGTCTTCGGCGTGATCTTCCTGGCCGAACTTCCCGACAAGACCGCCCTGGCGTCCCTGATGCTCGGTACGCGCTACCGCGCCTCGTACGTCTTCGTGGGCGTCGCGGCCGCCTTCGCCGTGCACGTGGCCCTGGCCATCGCGGCGGGCAGCCTGCTGACGCTGCTGCCGCAGCGGCTGCTCCAGGCCGTGGTCGGGGTGGCCTTCCTGGCGGGCGCCGCCGTGCTCCTGTTCAAGAAGGACGACGGCGAAGAGGAGATCAAGAAGCCTGCGGACCAGTCCTTCTGGAAGGTGTCCGGGGCAGGCTTCATGCTGATCCTGGTCGCGGAGTTCGGCGACCTCACGCAGATCATGACCGCCAACCTGGCCGCGCGCTACGACGACCCGGTGTCGGTGGGCGTGGGCGCGACCCTGGGCCTGTGGGCGGTCGCCGGCGCGGGCATCGTGGGCGGCAGGACGCTGATGCGGTACGTGCCGCTGGCGCTGATCACGAAGGTGGCGGCACTGGTGATGCTGGCGCTGGCGGGCTTCAGCCTGTACGAGGCGGTGGCGTAGGCGGTCCCCGCCGGGAGTGTGGTGCGCGATCGCGCACCGAAGGGGCGCGGGGAACTGCGCGACCAGCCACACACGACCTGCAGACGAAAAAATCCGCCCACCCGCTCGGACGGCCCCGGACCCCGTAGGGGATCCGCTGTGCGCGGGCCGCCGAGCGGGCGGACGGAAGCTGTCAGCCCTGCACCGTCAGCACGATGTGCCCGTCCGCGTCCGCGGACACCCGCACCTGCGTGAGGTCGTCGACGGCCACGTCCGGCGCGTGTGCGCCGGCCCGCGGCCCGATGCCGACAACCCGCATCCCGGCAGCCCGAGCGGCAGCGATCCCGGCCTCCGAGTCCTCGAACGCCACGCACTCCTCGGGCGCGAAGCCCAGCTCCGCGGCCCCCTTCAGGAACCCCTCCGGATCCGGCTTGCTGGCGCTCACGGACTCCGCCGTGACGCGCACGCCCGGCATCGGCAGGCCCGCCGCCCCCATGCGCGCCCGCGCCAGGCCGCTGTCCGCGGACGTGACCAGGGCGTGCGGGAGGTCCGCGAGGGAGGCCATGAAGACGGGCGCGCCCGGCACCGGCACGACGCCGTCGAGGTCGGCCGTCTCGGCCTCCAGCATGCGGCGGTTGTCGGCGTGGTTGAGCTCCATGGGGCGGTCCGGCAGCAGGACGGCCATGGTCGCGTAGCCCTGGCGGCCGTGGACGACCTTCATGACCTCGTCGGCGTCCAGGCCGTGTTCCCCGGCCCAGTGGCGCCAGCAGCGCTCGACGACGGCGTCGGAGTTGACGATGGTCCCGTCCATGTCCAGCAGCAGTGCGCGGGCGGTGAGCGTGATGGTCATCCGAGGACTCCAGAGCGCCGGGAGAAAAGACAAGCGGCCCCGTCCGCCGGTCAGGGAGTGCGGGCGGGGCCACTTTGTTTCTCAAAGATACAAAAACCACCGCCAAGAACGCCAATGCCCCTGGTCGCAGCCGCTGCGCGGACCCTTTCCGGAGCCGCCCGAACGGGTGTCCCGGCAGGCCGTACGGGCACTTCCGGCTCAGGATGGAGCTTGACGGAACCCCGGACCCGGCCGCACCACGGAGGGGAGTTCCCATGGCGCAGGACAAACCCGCACTCCCACCCGAATCCACACCCGGCCCCGCCGCGGCCACCGCCCCCGGGGCCGTGCCCGGCGCGGGGCAGCCGCAGCGCAGCGTGCGGGTCGCCATCGGCGCCCTGCTGCTGGGGATGCTGCTGGCGGCGCTCGACCAGACCATCGTCTCCACCGCCCTGCCCACGATCGTCAGCGACCTCGGCGGGCTGGAGCACCTGTCGTGGGTGGTCACGGCCTACCTGCTCGCCTCCACCGCCGCCACCCCGCTGTGGGGCAAGCTCGGCGACCAGTACGGGCGCAAGAAGCTCTTCCAGACCGCCATCGTCATCTTCCTCGTCGGCTCCGCCCTGTGCGGGGCCGCGCAGAACATGCTGGAGCTGATCGGCTTCCGCGCCCTGCAGGGCCTGGGCGGCGGCGGGCTGATCGTGCTGTCGATGGCGATCGTCGGCGACATCGTGCCGCCCCGCGACCGCGGCCGCTACCAGGGCCTGTTCGGTGCGGTCTTCGGCGGCACGAGCGTGCTCGGGCCGCTGCTCGGCGGGCTGTTCGTGGACCACCTCAGCTGGCGCTGGGTGTTCTACGTCAACCTGCCCGTCGGGGCCGTCGCGCTCGCCGTCATCGCCGCCGTGCTGCACATCCCCGTCCACCGCACCCCGCACCGCATCGACTACCTCGGCACCTTCCTCATCGCGGCCGTCGCCGTCTGCCTGGTGCTGATGACCTCGCTCGGCGGCACCACCTGGGCCTGGTCGTCCTGGCAGATCGTGTGCCTGGGCGTGCTCGGCGTGGCCCTGCTCGTCCCCTTCGTGCTCGTCGAGCGGCGCGCGGCCGAACCCGTCCTGCCGCTGGGCCTGTTCCGCAACCGCACCTTCACGCTCTGCTCGGTCATCGGCTTCATCGTCGGTTTCGCGATGTTCGGCTCGATGACCTACCTGCCGACCTTCCTGCAGGTCGTCCACGGCGTCTCGCCGACCCTGTCCGGCGTGCACATGCTGCCGATGGTGGCCGGCATGCTGATCGCCTCCACCGGCTCCGGCCAGATCGTCAGCCGCACCGGCCGCTACCGCGTCTTCCCCATCGCCGGCACCGGCGTGATGACGATCGGCCTGCTCCTGCTGCACCAGCTCGAACCCGCCACCGGCACGGGCGAGATGAGCGTGTACTTCTTCGTCTTCGGCTTCGGGCTCGGCCTCGTCATGCAGGTGCTCGTGCTCGTCGTGCAGAACTCCGTCGGCTACGAGAACCTGGGTGTCGCCACCTCCGGCGCCACCTTCTTCCGCTCCATCGGCGCCTCGTTCGGCGTCTCGGTCTTCGGCACGATCTTCTCCAACAAGCTCGGCCCCAGGATCGCCGCGGCCCTCGCCGGAGCCACCCTGCCGCCCGGGATCACCGCCGGCGCCCTGCAGGCCGACCCGCGGGCCGTGGGCCGGCTGCCGGCCGCCGAGCGCGCGAGCGTCCTCGGGGCCTACTCCCAGTCGATCACCGACGTCTTCGTCTACGCCGTGCCCGCCGCCCTCCTCGCCTTCGTCCTCGCCTGGTTCCTCCGGGAGGAGCCGCTGCGCAGCGCCGTCACCGCGCCCGACGCCGGCGAGGTCGTCTCCAGCAACCCCGTCCAGCGCTCCTCGCGGGACGAGGCCGCCCGCATGCTCTCCCTGCTCGGCAGCCGCGAGGGCCGCAAGCGGATCTACGAGGACATCACCGAGCGCGCCGGGCTCGATCTGCTGCCCGCCGCGAGCTGGATGCTGCTGCGCATCAACCGCTTCGGCTCCGCCGAGCCGTCGCTGCTCGCCGAGCGCGCGGGCATTCCGCTGCACGTCGTCACCGATGCGGGGCAGCAGTTGGAGATACGCGAGCTGGTGCGGCGCGAGGGAGTGCTGTTCGTCCTCACCGAGGAGGGGAAGCGGCAGGCCCAACTGCTCTTCGACGCGCGCGAGCAGTCGCTCGCCGACATCCTCGGCGACTGGTGGACGGCGGACCGGCCCACCGACCTCAACGTGCTCGTCCGCGAACTCAGCGCCGAGCTGTGCGGCTCCGACGCGGAACAGCCGCGCGACGGCGGCGAGGTCAGACGGGATCACGACGCGCGGTCATGAACTCCGTCCAGCCGCTTGGCCATCCAGACCTCCGCGTATGCGCCGCCGTTGTGGGCGGGCGTCTCGCGGAAGCCCTGGCGCGCGTACAGCGCCCGCGCCTCCACCAGGTCCAGCCGGGTGTCCAGCACCAGCCGCTCGGCGCCCCAGGAGCGGGCCGTCTCCTCGGCCGCGCCCAGCAGGACGGGCCCGCCGCCCCGCCCGCGCTGCGCGGGCCGGACGAACATCCGCTGCACCTCGGCCGTCCGCGCGTCCAGCCGCCGCACGCCCACGCACCCGGCCGGCCCGCCGTCGTACCGGCCGACGAGGAACACGCCCTGCGGCGGGGCGAGATCGTCGCTGGGGTCCTCGGCCAGGTGCCGCTCGATCTCCTCCGGGGTGCACCGCCGGCCGTGGTGCAGCAGGTACCAGCGGTCGGCTACGTCGACGAGGTACTCGCGCAGCAGCGCGGCCGATCCGGCGGAGCCGACGGGCTCCGGGGCGACGGTCCAGGAGGCCGCCGACGTCACGGTCGTGATCATGACGAGGATCGTCGCACGCGACACCGGCGTCCGGGAGGGGGACGGGTATGAGAACCAGGACCTTCCCGCCCACCGGACGGCCGCTCGGCGCCGTCGGCCTGGGCTGCTCCGGGCTGAGCCCCTGGATGTACGCCCGCCCCGATCTCGACGACGCCGAGGCCGCCGCACTCCTGCACACCGCCGTCGACCGCGGCGTCACCTGCCTCGACACCGCCGGCGTGTACGGCGAGGGCCACAACGAGACGCTGATCGGCCGCGCCCTGTCCGCCCGCCGCCACGAGGTGTTCCTGGCCACCAAGGCCGGCTTCGTCGTGGACGACCTGGCCGCCATGGCCCTGCACCGCGACGGCAGACCGGCACGGCTGCGCGCCGCCGTGGAGGCGAGCCTGCGCCGGCTGCGCACCGACGCCGTCGACCTCTGCTACCTCCACCGCATCGACCCGGACGTCCCGCTGGAGGACAGCTGGGGCGCCCTGGCCGCACTGGTCGGGCAGGGCAAGATCGGCCACCTCGGCCTGTCGGACGTCCGGGTCCGCGACGCCGAACGGGCCCACCGCATCCACCCGGTCGCGGCGGTGCAGTCCGAACTCTCCCTGTGGGCGCGGCAGTCGCAGCCCGTCGTCCGCTGGTGCGCCCGCAACGGCGCGGTGTTCGCCCCGTACGCACCCCTGGGGCGCGGCTTCCTCACCGGCACGATCACCCCGCGCACGGACTTCGCCCCCGGCGACGTCCGCGCCCGCCACCCCCGCTTCACGCGCCGCGCCCGCGCGGCCAACGAGCGCATCCTCACCGTCCTGCGCACGGTCGCGGCCCGGCACGCCGCGACCCCCGCCCAGATCGCGCTCGCCTGGACCCTCGCCCAGGGCGCGCACGTCATCCCCGTCCCCAGCACCACCCGGCTGGGCCACCTCCACGACAACGTCGCCGCAGCGGCCCTCGACCTCACCCCGCAGGACCTCGCCGACCTCGACGGGGCACCTGCGGCGGTGGAGGGGGGACGGGGATGAAAGAGGGCGTCAGCTCTGCTTCGGACCCGTCTGCTGCACGACCTCGAACGACCACAGCGTGGAGCCCGCAGCAGCCGGCCGCTGCTTGGGGGCGCCCTCGCCGCCGTCCTGGTGGGCCGACCGCATCGGGCCCTCCATCCATGCCTTGAAGTCCTCCTCGCTGCGCCAGCGGGTGTAGACGAGGTACTGGTCCGTGCCCTCCACCGGGCGCAGCAGCTCGAACCACTCGAAACCGTCGGAGCTCTCCACGACCCCGGCACGCGACGCGAAGCGCTTCTCCAGCACCTCGCGCTGCTCGGCCGGGACGGTCAGGGCGTTGATCTTCACGATGCTCATGGGGCCATCCTGCCGCAGCGGCCCCGCGTGGTCGCCGCGGGGCCTGTGCTGCGGGGATGACCCGCCTCCGTACGCGTGGACTCAGTAAGGTCTCAAGGAGCTCGACGAGGTGACCGATCTGGGCAACCGGAGGAGCGGCGAAGCGTGGCGGAAGCAGAGCGGAGCGGGCTGGGGGCCGGGTCCCGCACCGGGATGGTGCTGGGGGTCCTCTGGGGGCTCGCCGGGCTGCTCGCCGTGCGGCAGGCCGCCGCCGTGCTGAGGCTTCCGCCCGAGCGGCGGTTCACCGATCTGGCCACCTGGATCGGCGACAACGGTGTGCTGCACGTGCGCGGCTCGCTCTACGACACCGACCGGTTCACCGGTACCCCGTTCGCCGGACTCGTCCTCAAACCGCTGAGCCGGGCCGCCGAGCAGAGCCTCGGCATCGCCTGGACCTTCGGCACGCTGCTCCTCGTCGTCGCCCTCGCGCTCGTCGCCGCGCGCTCCGTGCCGCAGCCCGTCTCCCGGCGCACGGCGCTGCTCGCCGCGCCGGTGGCCGTCATCCTGGCCGTGCTCTCGCTGCCCGTGCGCAACACCTTCACGCTCGGGCAGACCAGCATCATCCCCGTCCTGCTCGTCGTCCTCGCCTGCTGCCTGCCACGCCTCGCACGGGAAGACGGGCCCGGCGCCGGCCTCCTCGTCGGGCTCGCCGCCGCGCTGCAGCCCGCCGTGCTGCTCTTCGCGCCGCTGCTCCGGCTCACCGGGCGGCGGCGCGCCGCCGCCACCCCCCCCCCCCCCCCCCCGCCGCCACGAGCGGTGTCACCTTCGCCGTCTGCACGGTCCTCGCCTGGGCGGCGCTGCCCGGCGACTCGTGGGCCTACTGGGTGCACCACGTCGCCGGCGCCGGGCTCGGCAGCCACCCCGACGGGCTCGCCAACCAGTCCCTGCACGGACTGCTGCTCCGCATCGGCCTGCGCGGCCCCGTCGAACTCGCGCTCTACGCGCTGCTGTCCGCGGCCGTGGCGGTCGTCGGCCTGCGCCGCGCCGCCCGCTACGCCCGCGACGGGCAGCTGCTGCTGGCCACCGCCCTCACCGGCTGCGTCGCCGTCGCCGTCTCGCCCACCGCCTGGCAGCACCAGCAGCTGTGGATCCTGCTCGCCGTCGTCGGCCGGGTCGGCCGGCGACGTGCCGGCCGGCTGGTGTGGCCCGTGCTCGTCGTGCTCGTCATGACGTTCCCCAGCGCCGTCCTCGTGCCGCCGAACCCCGTGTTCGGCCCGCTCGGCGACAACGCCCCGCTGCTGGCGGCCCTGCTGGCCGCCTGTGCGGTGCCGTTCCTGTCGCGCGGCGCGGAGCTGTGGGGGCGGCCGGAGCCGGCCCCGGTCGCCGAGCCGCAGCGCGGGCGCTGGTCCTGGGTGCCGCTGCTCGGCTTCTGGAAGCGCCCGCTCAACCGTCCCAACCTGCTGCTGGAGCTGATGCTGATACGGGTCGGCTACTGGGCCTACTCCTACGTCCGCGCCCAGGCCCCCGACTCGCGCAGCCTGGCGGAGTCGCACGGCCGGCAGATGCTCGGCATCGAGAGATTCCTGCGCATGGACGTCGAGCACGCCTTCAACCACTTCGTGGCGGGCACGGACCGGCTCGCGGACGCCATGGACTACTACTACGGCACCTTCCACTTCATCGTGCCGGTGTCCCTGCTGGTGTTCCTCTACGTGCGCCGTCCCGCGCTGTACCGCTGGGGCCGCACCGCGCTGGCCGTTGCGACGCTGATGGCGCTCGTCGGCTTCTGGCTCTACCCGCTGGCCCCGCCGCGGCTGATGCCGGGCCTCGGCTTCATCGACACCGCCAACGGGCCGCAGGACCTGTCCAACCCCGACTTCGGGGCGCTGACGGAGCTGTCCAACCAGTACGCGGCGATGCCCTCGCTGCACATCGGCTGGTCGCTGTGGTGCGGGATCGTGATCGCCGTGATCGCGCCGAAGCGGTGGATGAAGGCGCTGGGCATGCTCTACCCGCTGCTCACCTTCTCGGTGATCATCGGGACGGCCAACCACTATGTGCTGGACGCGCTGGGCGGGGTGCTGGTGGTCGCCTGCGGCTTCGGGATCCAGTACGTGCTGACCGGTCCCGGGAGGGGGGTCACTGCTGTGATTCCCGGGGCGCGGGGGGAGAGTGATTCGGTCACGCCTGAGCCGGTGCGGGCGTGAGCGGCGCGTTCTTCAGGTGCGGGTCGGCTGTGGTTGCTCGCGCCCGCGCGGCGGAGCCGCAGAATGTTGCAGCCCCGCGCCCCTGACGGGGCGCGGGGGCCGGTTCGTCAGGGGCCCACCGTGATCTGCTGCGTCGTGTCCGTCGTGTCCGTGACGTCGTACGTCGCGTTGAAGGTCGACGTCGTGGCCGCGGTCGGGCAGCCGAAGCCGCCGGTGACGGTGACGGGCACGGAGGCGCCGCTGACGACGAGTTGCGAGGGCGCGCCGTTGGTGAACCCCGCGTTGATGGCCGCGGGCCCGCTGGGCGCGGAGGTCACCGTGCAGTTGGCCAGGCCGGTGGTCGTCACGACGAATCCGCCCTGGGGAATGGTCAGCGTGGCGCTGATCGGCGACCCGTTCTGCATCGCGATGCCCCAGACGCCGGACGTGGTGACGGCGACGGTCACGCCGGGGAGGCTGGCGCTGCAGTCGGAGTACGTGGGGGCGTTCACCGAACTGGCCACCGGACCGGCGGCGTTGACGTTGCCGGGGGCCGCGGGTATCTGGTTGTTCGCGGTGCTGCCGTCGGGCTGGCTGGTGGAGGTGTTGCACGTGACGGTCACCGAGCCGGCCTGGAAGGTGGCCTGCCCGTTGAGCGTGGCGGCGAAGAAGTGCCCGGCGGGGGAGACGGTGGTGGACCCGGCGTCGGCGGGTCTTGCGCTGGCCGAGCCGGCCAGGCCGAGTGCGGCGAGAAGGGCGAGGCCGGCACCGGAGGCGACGAGCGGGCGCGCATTGCGGAGGGTCATCGGATCTCCTTGGGTGGGGACTGCGGAAGCGTTTCCGCGCCGGGCGCGGGATCGTTCTCCGGCGGTGGTGCCGGCGCCGGTGTCCAGGCGAAGGTCATGGCTCCCCCGACGATGCCGAGGACCGTGCCGATCAGGAAACCGCCGAGGTTGGACATCACCAGCGAGGCCGTGGCGATCAGGACGGTGAGCACCCCGGCCAGTGAGCGGTACTGCGGGGCGAACCAGGCCGTCAGGCCCATGACGACCATCACCAGGCCCATGAGGACCGAGGGGATGCCCGCGATGCCCTGCTCCAGCATGATCTTCAGCGGGGCCAGCGGGAGGACGCAGATCTCGGCGCCCGCGACGACGGTGGCCAGGCCGCCCCAGAACGGGCGGCCCTTGCGCCACCGTCGCCAGGTGGTCCAGGGGTGGCGCCGGGCGGGGGCTGCTGACGCGGACTGGGCCACGTCAGAAGCACTCCTTCCTGCCCAGGCCGATCTTCATGTCGAGGCCGGACAGCTTGAACGTTCCTGCATTGGTCGCCCAGGCGGTCTGCTTGACGTCGGAGATATCGATCCGCTTGGCCTGCTGGCCGAAGGCGTCCTGCAGGCCCTGGGCGTTGGCCGGGCCCTTGTTGAGGGTCGAGGCGTCCCGGCCGATCTCGATGTCCTTGAACGACGCGTCGCCGGACATCTGGGTGGCGTCGATGAACAGGTTCTCGGCCTCGACCGGCTTGGCGCCCGTGCCCGCCGTGAGCTGCAGCGAGATGTCGCCGAGCATCGGCAGGGTGGTCACCACCGACTGGCAGAGAGAATGGATCTTGGCGCTCTTGATGGCGGTGACCGCCACCGGCAGCAGCTTGCCGCGGGCGTTGCGGTCCACGCCGCCGTACTGGGCGAAGCCGTCGCCCTCCATGCTCTGGGCGCGGATCTTGAACTCCTGCCCGGAGACCGCGAACGAGGCCGCCAGGGCACCGTCGGCGAGGGCGACGGCCAGTGCGGCCGTGACGGCGAATCCGGGCACGGCCAGGACGGCGAACCTGCGCCACCTGACCTTGCCGGTCACCGGTCTTCCTTGATCGTCCTTCATGGTGGATCCCCCTCGGACGGTGTGGGGTTGGCGGTCATGGGGTGCGCGGTCGCACGCGCAAAGGTGCCGCCCCGGAAGGTGTACCCGAGGGTAAGTCCGCCCTTATCGGCCTGACAAGGGGTCAGGTATGGTCCAGATCAAGGGAGTTGATCACCGCATGGTCGTCATGGCCCGTACACCACCCGCAGTTCCTTGATCCCGTTCAGCCATGCCGAGCGCAGCCGCCGCGGCTCCCCCGCCGCGCGGATGCCCGGCACCGCGTCGGCTATCGCGCGGAAGACCAGGTCGATCTCCAGCACCGCCAGCGACTTGCCGAGGCAGAAGTGCGGGCCCCCGCCGCCGAAGCCCAGGTGGAAGTTGGGGTCGCGGGTGATGTCGAAGACCTCGGGACGGTCGAAGACCTCGGGGTCGTGGTTGGCGGAGGCGTAGAAGAGGCCGACCCGCTGTCCCTCCCGGACGGTCACGTCCCCCAGCCGCACGTCGTGCGTCGCCGTGCGCTGGAAGGAGACGACCGGGGTGGCCCAGCGCACGATCTCCTCGGCCGTGGTCGCGGGGCGTTCGCGCCGGTAGAGCTCCCACTGGCCGGGGTGGGTGAGGAAGGCGTGCATCCCGTGGCTGATGGCGTTGCGGGTGGTCTCGTTGCCGGCGACGGCCAGCATCAGGACGAAGAAGCCGAACTCGTCGGAGCCGAGGCTGCCCTCGTCCTCCGCGGCCACCAGCCGGCTGACGATGTCCCGGGCGGGGCGGGCGGCGCGCGCGCCGGCCAGGTCCATCGCGTAGGAGATCAGCTCCATGGCGGCGAGGGTGCCGGTCTCCTCGGTGACGGCGAGTTCGGGGTCGTCGTAGCCGATCATCCGGTTCGACCAGTCGAAGATCTTCGCCCGGTCGTGCTGGGGGACGCCGATGAGCTCGGCGATGGCCTGCAGGGGCAGTTCGCAGGCGATGTCGGTGACGAAGTTCCCGCTGCCGCGCTCGCGGGCCGCCGCCACGATGGCGCGGGCCCGCTCCCGCAGGGCCGCCTCCAGGGCGCGGATCGCCCGCGGGGTGAAGCCGCGCTGCACGATCTGCCGGACGCGGGTGTGCTCGGGCGGGTCCATGTTGAGCATCATCAGCTTCTGTCCGTCGATCGCCTGCGGCGTGATGCTGGGGTGGAAGCGGATGACGGAGGTGTTGCGGGCGGAGGAGAAGTCCTCGGGCCGGGTGGAGACCTCCCGGACGTCCGCGTGCCGGGTCACCACCCAGTAGCCGTCGTCCCCGAAGCCCGCGAGGCCGTGCGGCTGGGTGTTCCACCACACCGGAGCGGTCCGCCGCAGCCGGGCGAACTCCGGGAGCGGGACGCGCTGCTGGTAGAGGTCGGGGTCGGTGAAGTCGAATCCGTCGGGCAGCGCTGGGCAGTCCATCCTGGGTCACCTCATGATCTGACGAGACGTCAGAAATAGCGTGCCGAGACCGTACTGACGGGCCCCGGGGGCGGCAAGGGAGGTGACGCCGTCTGTTGCACCTGGGAGGGATGCGCGACCCTTGCGTACCGGGGGTAGCAGTCATAAGACTGCGAGCGGGACGAAAAGACGAGAACACGTACTACTTCTGCTGCCGTGGGCACCGGGAAGCCCGCGGACACGAGGAGAGGGCGAGTCATGGCCGCGGAACCCGTCATCGTCGAAGCCGTACGCACCCCCATCGGCAAGCGCGGAGGGGCGCTCGCCAACCTCCACCCCGCCTACCTGCTGGGGGAGACCTACCGTGAGGTCCTCGCACGCACCGGCATCCAGCCCGACTGCGTCGAGCAGATCGTCGGCGGCACCGTCACCCACGCCGGCGAACAGTCCATGAACCCCGCCCGCACCGCCTGGCTCGCCATGGGGCTGCCCTACGAGACCGCGGCCACCACCGTCGACTGCCAGTGCGGCTCCTCCCAGCAGGCGAGCCACCTCGTCGCCAACATGATCGCGAGCGGGGTCGTCGACATCGGCCTCTCCTGCGGCGTCGAGGCCATGTCCCGCGTGCCGCTGGGCAGCGGCTCCCGGCACGGGCCCGGAAAGCCCTTCCCCGACGAGTGGAACGTGGACCTGCCCAACCAGTTCGAGGCCGCCGAGCGCATCGCCCGCAAGCGCGGCCTGACCCGCGAGCGCGTCGACGCCCTCGGCCTGCTCTCCCAGCAACGGGCCGCCCGCGCCTGGGCGGAGGAACGTTTCAAGCGGGAGACCTACGCGGTCCAGGT
Organism: Streptomyces sp. AM25; assembly: GCF_058146165.1. NCBI lineage: Bacteria > Bacillati > Actinomycetota > Actinomycetes > Kitasatosporales > Streptomycetaceae > Streptomyces > Streptomyces sp. AM25. Next base: position 212,819 of record NZ_JBKIWN010000009.1, read on the forward strand.
GCCCACCACGGAGGAGGAGCAGCACGCCGGGCAGGGCATGTGGCGCCTCGTCGACCGGGACGAAGGGCTGCGCGACACCAGCGTGGAGGCGCTCGCCGGGCTCAAGCCCGTCATGCCCACCGCCGTCCACACCGCGGGCAACACCTCGCAGATATCCGACGGCGCCTGCGCCCTGTTATGGGCGTCCAAACGCATGGCCCGCGCCCTGCGGCTGCGCCCCCGGGCCCGGATCGTCGCGCAGGCGCTGGTCGGCGCCGACCCGCACTTCCACCTCGACGGGCCGGTCGACGCGACGCGGGCCGTGCTGGGCAAGGCGGGGATGTCGCTGCGCGACATCGACCTCGTGGAGATCAACGAGGCGTTCGCGTCGGTGGTGCTCTCCTGGACGCACGTCTTCGAGCAGGACCTGGAGAAGGTCAACGTCAACGGGGGCGCCATCGCCCTCGGCCACCCGGTCGGCGCGACCGGCGCCCGGCTGATCACCACGGCGCTGCACGAACTGGAACGTACGGACAAGGAGTTCGCCCTCATCGCGATGTGCGCGGGCGGCGCGCTCGCGACGGGGACGATCATTCAGCGGCTGTGACGGTTCTCATTCGGTGAAGGCGGCCGGCGCCTCGAACGCGGCCCGCCGGGTCGCCCGGCGCAGGGCCCTGAGGACGACCGGGCCGAGCGCGAGCGTCGCCGTCACCGTGACGAGCGCGCGCGGCAGGTCCCAGCCGAGGGACGTGGCCAGGCAGTACGCCACGAAGCGCGCCAGGTTGTCGGGGAGCGGGTCGCCGGGGACGAAGGACACCCCGGAGGCCAGGGAGCCGATGTAGGGCCAGCCCTGGAGGTTCATGACCGTGCCGTAGAGGACGGACGCGACCGCCCCGTACGCGGCCAGCATCGCCGACTCCCGCCGCCCGCGCAGCCGGTCGGGCCCGGGCAGCAGGCCCGCGCCCATGGACACCCACCCCATGGCCAGCATCTGGAACGGCATCCACGGGCCGACCCCGCCGGTCAGCAGGGCCGACGCGAACATGGAGAGGGAGCCGAGGACGAACCCGAAGCCGGGGCCGAGGACGCGGCCGGAGAGCACCATCAGGAAGAACATCGGCTCGATGCCGGCCGTGCCGGCCCCGAGCGGGCGCAGCGCGGCGCCGGCCGCGGCGAGGACGCCGAGCATGGCGATGGCCTTGGCGTCCAGGCCGGAGTCGGCGATCGTCGCCACCACGACGGCGAGGAGGAGGGGGAGGAGGGCGGCGAACAGCCAGGGCGCGTCGCTGGAATGCGCCAGGCCCGAGGTGGGGGCGGCCACCAGTGGCCAGGCGAAGGCGGCTACGCCGATGGCGGACACCAGGATCAGTGCGGCCACCGATCGTGCCCCGAGCCGGATCGCTCGCGCTTGGCGGTCGGCCGGTTCGGCACCTCCCCCGGCTACCGCCGGGGGGACCCCCGGCTGCGGCGCGGGGGCTGAGCGCCGTTGCGGCGGGAGTGAAGGGGGAGCCGCTCCCCTTCTTCCCCCCGCAATGGCGAGCAACCACGACGGCGCAGTCCGGCGGTGCCGAACCGGCCGAAGCCGACGGCCGGAGCCCCGGTTCGGGGTGCCCGGACTCATGCGGTCACCCCCATCGCATCGCGGACCTGACGCACCGTCAGCCACGGCTGCGGTGCCAGGATCTTCGACACCTGGGGGGCGAAGGACGGGGACGAGACCACGACCTCCGCGGTCGGGCCGTCCGCCACGATCTCGCCCTCGGCGAGGATCAGGACGCGGTGCGCCAGTTCCGCCGCCAACTCCACGTCGTGCGTGGCCAGCACGATGGCGTGGCCCTCGGCGGCGCGGGCCCGCAGGATCTCCACCAGGCGGGCCTTGGCCGCGTAGTCGAGGCCGCGCGTGGGCTCGTCCAGCAGGAGGAGCGGGGGACGGGCCGCGAGCACCACCGCCAGGGCGAGCGCGAGGCGCTGGCCCTCGGAGAGGTCGCGGGGGTGGGTGGCGTCGGATATGTCCGGCAGCAGCTCGGAGACCAGCTCCCGGCAGGTGCCGGGGGCCGCGGCCGCGTCCTGGTCGGCGGCGGCGCACTCCGCGGCCACCGTGTCCGCGTAGAGCAGGTCGCGCGGGTCCTGCGGGACGAGGCCGACGCGCTTCAGGAGCCGGCGCGGGCTCGTGCGGTGCGGTACGGCGTCGCCGACGCGCACCGTGCCGCGGGCGGGTTCGTGCATGCCGACGAGGGTGCGCAGGAGCGTGGACTTGCCGGCGCCGTTGCGGCCCATGAGGGCGACGGTCTCGCCGGCCCGGACGGTCAGGCCGATGTCGCGCAGCGCGTCGACGCGGCCGTGGCGGACGGCGAGTCCGGACGCCTCGGCGGCGGGCGGCGGCGCGGTGGTGCGGGGCGCCTTGCGGAACAGGCCCGTCCGGCGCGGCTGCGGGGGTACGGACACGGGCCCGGGTTCCGGCACCGCGTCGGCCAGGCGCTCGCGCAGCGGGGCCGCGCGGCGGCGGGCGTCGCGGACGGAGAGGGGCAGCGGGGACCACCCGGCGAGCCGGCCCAGGGCGACCACCGGCGGCTGCACGGGCGAGACCGCCATGACCTCGGCCGGGGTGCCGCAGACGGGGGCCGCGCCGGGGGCGGGCAGCAGGATCAGCCGGTCCGCGTACTGGACGACGCGCTCCAGGCGGTGTTCGGCCATCAGCACGGTGGTGCCGAGGTCGTGCACCAGGCGCTGCAGCACGGCCAGCACCTCTTCGGCGGCCGCCGGGTCCAGGGCGGAGGTGGGCTCGTCCAGGACCAGCACCTGCGGGTGCGTGGTCAGCACCGAGCCGATGGCGACGCGCTGTTGCTGCCCGCCGGAGAGGGTGGCGATGGGCCGGTCGCGCAGGACGGCGAGCCCGAGCAGGTCCAGGGTCTCCTCGACGCGGCGGCGCATGGTGTGCGGGGGGAGGCCGAGGGACTCCATGCCGTAGGCGAGTTCGTCCTCGACGGTGTCGGTGACGAAGTGCGCGAGCGGGTCCTGGCCCACGGTGCCGACGACGTCGGCGAGTTCACGGGGGCGGTGCGTGCGGGTGTCGCGTCCCGCGACGGTGACCCGGCCGCGGAGGGTGCCGCCGGTGAAGTGCGGGACGAGGCCGCTGACGGTGCCGAGGAGCGTGGACTTGCCGGTGCCGGAGGGGCCGACCAGCAGGCACAACTCACCCTCGGGGACGGTGAGACCGACGTCGCGGAGGGCGGGCTCGGCGGCGCCGTCGTAGGTGACGGTCACGTTCTCGAACCGGATCACTGCGGTGCCTCCTTCGAAGCGTCAGGACGTCGCCGGGAATCGGGACGGGCGGGCGGGGTGACGAACGCAGGCAGCAACCCGATCAGCACCGCCCCCGCCGCCCCCAGCGGCAGCACCGGTGCCGTCAGCGGGACGACGCCCGGGTGCAGCGGGCCCTCCGGCGCCAGGGCCATCAGCGCCGCGACCGCCACCCCCGACCCCGACACCAGCCACGCCCGCAGTCCCCACACGTCCGGCCGGTACCGGGTCCGTACCGAGCGGCGGCCGCCCAGCACCAGACCGCCGAGCGCAGCGGCCAGGCCGAGCAGGAGGACGGGGACGCCGTACCCGGCGCCCTCGTCCGCCAGCAGTCCGTACGTGCCGGCGCACACTCCGGTCAGGCCGCCGAGCGTCAGGACATTCGTCAAGTGCCGTACGGAGCGCGGCACTCGGGCCGTGCGTCCGTAGCCGCGCGCGTCCATCGCCGCCGCCATGGCCACCGACCGTTCCAGCGCGCCCTCCAACACCGGCACCCCCACCTGCAACAGCGCCTTCGGGCCCCGGTCCGGGCGGCCCCGCAGGCGCCGGGCGGCGCGGAGCCGGGCCACGTCCGAGACCAGGTTCGGCGCGAACGTCATCGCGACCACGACCGCCACCCCGGCCTCGTACAGCGCGCCGGGCAGGGACTTCAGCAGCCGGGCCGGGTTGGCGAGGGCGTTCGCCGCCCCGACGCAGACCAGCAGGGCGGCCAGCTTCAGCCCGTCGTACAGGGAGAACACCAGGCCCTCCGCGGTCACCCGCCCCCCGATGCGCACCCCGCGCGCCCAGTCCGGCAGCGGGACCTCGGGGAGCGTGAGCACCGTGTGCGTACCGGGGATCGGCGAGCCCAGGACCACCGCGAAGACCAGGCGGATGCCGATGACGGCCAGCCCGAGCTTGAGGAACGCCCCGTACGAGCGCGCCCAGGGCGCGTCCGTCCGCCGGGCCGCCACCACATAGCCCGCGACGCCGACGAGCAGGCCGAGGAGCAGGGGGTTGGTCGTCCGCGATGCCGCGGCCGCCAGCCCCAGGGCCCAGATCCACCATGCGCCGGCGTGCAGTGCGCCGCTGTTCCTCATCCGCGCCGTCTGTTCCTCACCCGCGCCGGCGGCGGGCCTGCCAGGCGGCGGCTGCGCCGAGGACGGCCACGGCCGCGATGCCCGCGACCAGTCCGGCGGAGGGTCCGCCGTCGTCCTTCTTCTTCTCCGGCGCTGCGGACGTCCTGCTTCCGCCGCTCACCTGCTCGCCGCAGCCCGACTCCGGGTACCCGGCGATCGCGCACAGCAGCGCCGAGGAGTTGTAGCGCAGCGGCTTCGCCACCGCGGCCAGCGCCTCGCCGGCACTGGCATCCGAACCGACCTGGGCGCACGCGCTGCGCGCGGCCGGCGGGGTGGCGCCCGCGGGGGCGTCCGCGGCCGTGCCGAAGTCGAGGACGACGGCCACCCGCTTGCTGCCGTCCTTCGCCGCCGTGGATCCGCACACCGCCGCGAAGTCGGCCGCGCCCCGCGGCTTCGCCGCCTGTGCGGAGTCCTCGCTGACGGCGAAGCGGAAGCCGATCGTCTCCCCGTCGCCGGGGCGTGCGGTGGCCGGGCCCTGCGTGGCGTACGTCCAGTCCTTGCCGCCGTCCGCCGCCTGCCAGAACGACCAGTAGCGGTAGCCGGCCGCCTGCGCGGGCGCCGCGCCGAGCACGGCGAGCATCCCGGCGGCCAGCAGCGCACACACCTTGCGCATTACTGCTTCTTCTTCATGCGGCCGCTGAGGAGGATGCCGACACCGACGCTGGCGATGAAGGCGGCGCCGAGGATCCACCAGCGGTTCGAGTCGCTGCCGCCGTCCTTCTTCTCCTCCTTCGCCGCCGGCTGCTCCGCCTTCGGGCCCGTGGCGCCCAGCTGCTGCACCAGGTCCGTGCCGCCGAAGGAGCGCGGGTCGGCGCCCGCGGTGTGTGCGGCGAGGATCAGCTTGGCGAGCCGGCCCGGGTCGCCCGCGGCCCACTCGGCGGTCTTGCTGTCCTTGGACTGCAGCCACGTCAGCGGCTTGCCGGCCGCCTCGCGGTGCCCGCCCGCGGCGAGGGCGATGACGGCGTCGGCGGTGGCGCCGAAGTCGGGGCCCTCCGGGGCGCCCGGCATCGAGGACTTCAGCTGCCCGCCGTTCGCGTCCAGCTTCTTGGCCAGGTACCCGGCGACGGCGTCGGCCGCCGCGGCCGCGTCCTTGGGCTTCGCGCTGTCGTCGCCCGCGCAGTCCAGCGGCTTGGCGGGCTTGTCGCCCTTCTCCGGCGCACCGGCCCCGAAGCCCTTGCCGAGGGCGGCCAGGGCGGCGGCGGTCGAGGCGAGGTCGTTGGCCTGCAGCTCGCCCTTCTGCGGCATGTAGGCGAACGCGCCGCGCTCGTCCTCCTTCTTGTCGCAGCCGAGCTGGAACGACAGCAGCGCGTCGTACGGGCTCCTGCCGCCCTTGGCCGCGGCCTTCGCCGGGTCCTGGCCGGCGGCGGCGAAGGCGCCGACCGCGATGGAGGTGGAGTTGGCATCGCTGGCGGCGCCGGGGGTCATGCCCCAGCCGCCGTCCTCGTTCTGGTGCTCCTTGAGCCAGCCGAGGCCCTTCTGCACGGCCGCGTCCCGGCCGCCCACGGCGGTCAGGCCCTGCACGGCGGCGGAGGTCGCGTCCGTGAACTCGCCGGCCTTGGGGTCGCAGGCCTTGCCGGTGTCGGCCCGGAAGCCGGCGAAGCCGCCGTCGGAGCACTGCTGGCCCGCCAGCCAGTCCACGGCCGCGGGGGCCGGGGAGACGCCCGTCGCGTGCTGGGCGACGAAGGCGAGCGACTGCCGGAAGACACCGTCGAACTTGGGGTCCTTGGCGCCGTACAGCCCCGGGGCCGCCGGGGACGGGGAGCCGTCGGCGAAGGCCGCGGGCGCTGCGGCGGCGCCCAGCACGGCGGCGGTGGCCAGGGCCGTGGCGCCGCGGCGCGCGTGGACGGCGAAGGAGGGGGCCATGGGGGTCGGTGCCTCTCGGTGTCTGTACGTGTCTGTACCCGTCTGTTCGGGAGGACGTACGCAGCCGCGCGGCGGCCGCCGCGGCGGAGCGCGGGGCACCGGCCCGGCCCCGCATACCTCGACGGGTGAGCCTGTTCCGCCTCGGTACGGGTGCTCCGGCTCGCAGGGTCCGGGCCCTGCTCACGGTTGCGGGTCAGCGCCGGATTCGCACCGGCTTCCCCCGTTCCGAGGTGGGATGAAGTTGTCCCGGACACCTTAACCGGACGCTCGCATGCGTGGCGGGGCGGTTACGTACCGCACACACGTGGCCCGTCCATTGCCCGTGCCACGGGGAGCTGCTATCCCCATCTGATGGAACGTCAGATGCATCGGACGTGAAGGGGCTCACAGATGACCGGAATCGTCGAGCACGGACAGCTCTTCATCGGCGGCACCATGGCCGCCCCGGCGACGGACGCCGTGCTCGACGTCGTCTCGCCGCACACCGAGGAGGTTATCGGGCGCGTGCCGCACGCCGCGCCCGCGGACGTGGACCGGGCCGTGGCCGCGGCCCGCACCGCCTTCGACTCCGGGGTCTGGGCGGGCCTGCCGCCGGACGAGCGGATCGCCGTCGTCACCCGTATCAAGGACGCGATCGCCGCCCGGCACGAGGAGTTCGCCCGCGTCATCTCCGCGCAGAACGGCTCCCCCTACTCCTGGGGCGTCCTCGCGCAGGCGCTCGGCGCGGTGATGGTCTGGGACTGCGCCGTCTCCGTCGCCCGCGGCTTCCCCTACGAGGAGCGCCGGCCCGGCGCGCTCGGCCCGCTGCTCGTGCGGCGCGAGCCGGTCGGCGTCGTGGCGGCCGTGGTGCCCTGGAACGTGCCGCAGTTCACCGCGGCCACGAAGCTGGCGCCCGCCCTGCTGGCCGGCTGCTCGGTGATCCTCAAGCCGTCGCCCGAGACCCCGCTGGACGCGTACCTCCTCGCGGAGATCGCCGCCGAGGCCGGGCTGCCGGAGGGCGTGCTGTCGGTCCTCCCCGCCGGGCGGGAGACCGGCGAGTACCTCGTCGGGCACCCCGGCGTCGACAAGGTGGCCTTCACCGGGTCGGTCGCGGCGGGCAAGCGGGTCATGGAGGTCGCCGCGCGCAACCTGACCCGCGTCACGCTCGAACTGGGCGGCAAGTCCGCCGCCATCGTCCTGCCGGACGCCGACCTGGACGCGGCCGTCGCTGGCATCGTGCCCAGCGCCTGGATGAACAACGGCCAGGCCTGCGTGGCCCAGACGCGCATCCTCGCCCCGCGCCTCCACTACGCCGAACTCGCCGAACGCCTGGCCGCTGCCGCCTCCGCCCTGCCGGTCGGCGACCCCCTCGACCCGGCGACCGCGGTCGGCCCGCTGGTGACCCGGCGGCAGCGGGACCGCTCGCTGGACTACATCGCCGTCGGCCGGCAGGAGGGCGCCAAGGTCCTTGCGGGCGGCGGCCGTCCGGCCGGCCGGGAGAAGGGCTGGTACGTCGAGCCGACGCTCTTCGGCGACGTCGACAACGCGATGCGCATCGCCCGCGAGGAGATCTTCGGCCCGGTCGTCTGCCTGCTGCCCTACGAGGACGAGGCCGAGGCCGTCGCCATCGCCGACGACTCGGACTACGGCCTGTCCGGCAGCGTATGGACGACGGACGTGGAGCGGGGCATCGAGGTGGCGCGCAAGGTGCGTACCGGCACGTACTGCGTGAACACCTTCAGTCTGGACATGATGGGCCCGTTCGGCGGCTACAAGTCCTCCGGAATGGGGCGGGAGTTCGGGCCGGAGGGGTTCGCGGAGTACCTGGAGCACAAGACGATCCACCTGCCGGCGGGGCGGTAGCGGGTGGCTCTGCCGGCGCAAATCCTCGATTTCAGCGGCGTGTCGTGAAGATCGGCACCGGCAAGCAGACTCGTTGTCACGTCCGGGCGAGGAGATCGTGGACCAGGCGGCGGGCGTAGTCCTCGTCGGTTCCGGGGACCGAGAAGACGACACGGAAATACAGCGGGGCGACCACGTGGTCGAGGATCTGTTCCAACGACGGTGACGCGACGCCCTGTTCCTGCGCGGCGTCGAGGGCGAGCCGGAAGCGGTCGCTGACGCGACGGAGGCACTCGCGGAGTCCGGCGCGGCGTTCGTCCACGTCGGAGGCGACCTCGGCGCGGAAGAACGCGATGCCGCCGGGCCGGGAGAGGTCGATGAGCGTCCAGACCGCCTGGTTCTCCAGATCGGTGCGCAGGTCTCCGGCCGGTGCGGGGACCTCGGACTCCTGGCGCTGTTCGGTGACATCGGCCAGGAGGGCCGCGATCGTGCCCCAACGGCGGTAGATCGTCGTCGGGTTGACCCCTGCCCGCCTGGCGACCGCGGGGACGGTGACCTGGTCGGCGCCGTGTTCGGTGACCAGTGCCACCACCGCGTCGTGCACGGCCGCGCGGACGCGGCTGCTGCGCCCGCCTGGTCTCTTCGCCGGTGCTTTTGCGTCCACCTCCACAGCTTAAAGCAAAGGGTTGCGCGTTAGTGCCGTTCGGGCCTACCGTCAACTTAAAGCAGTGATCACTGCTTTAAGTTTGTGAAGGGAACAGCCATGACCAACAGCGAAACCGCTCAGGAGCTCGGCCGGCGCTTCCACCAGGCCCTCGCCCGGCGTGACTGGAGCGGGGTGCGCACGCTGCTCCATGACGATGCCGTCTGGACGCTCCCCGGTGACAACACCGTCTCGGGTGCGGCGACAGGCGCCGACGCGGTGGTGGAGCGCGCCCGGAAGATCGCTTCTTACGGCCTCGACTTCGAGCTGCTGCACGTCCTGGTGAGCCGCGAGAACGTGGCCCTGTCGCTGCACAACACCGCTCGCCGCGAAGACGCCGTGCTCGACGAATACCTCAGCACGGTGTGCCGCCTCCGCGACGGCAGGGTCGCGGAGATCGAGACCTATCTCTCCGACGTCCCGGGGATGAACGCCTTCTTCGTCTGACCTGCCAGACCTCAGGTGCCGGAGGAGCCGAAGCGAACTCGTCCGGCGCTTGAACAGCGGGGCAGGCAGCCTACGAAAGGATCGCCTTCTCCAAACTGGTCTTCCAGTGCCGGTGTGCGATCTCCCTGTAGCCGGTGTGGGAAGGGTTGGCGCCGGAGTGCTGCATGGCCCAGTCGAGGGCGGGTTCGACCGCCGCGCACGGCCCGGAGCTGTCGGTACAGGCAGCGCAGTACAGTTCGTGCGTCACCAGGGGATTGCCCGGCACCTTCGCAGAGGTGATCTTCCATCGGGCGAATCGGAACGTGGAACGGGTCACTTGCTTCACCTTGGCTCGTCGTAGGGAGTGGATCTCCTGCCGACAGGTCGTCGCCGGGCGCCGCGCCCTGCAGGTCTTCCGGCTGGGCCTGTTTCCGACCCCTGCATGGACAGGGTCGGGTCGCACCTGGGCTGTGGTGCGATGGCAACCATGCTGCGCGTCGCGGTCCTTGGCGGGGGACCGTTCGTGTCGCGCCGCCCGCCTCAGAGGCGGGTGTAGTTCTTCGCTGCTTCGCGTGAGAGCACGACCCACATCTTGCTGCCAGCCAACGGTCCGCCTGCGGCGTCCAAGCCGCAGATCCCGCCGCAGGCGCTGACGATGGCGTAGAGCGTGGAGAGTGCCGCGCGCCGCCGCACCCAGCATGAGCTGGCAGTGCCCCTGGGGTGGGCGGGGTGTTCGTCGAAGACAGTCAGCCGTAGCACTCCGAAGCGCCAGCGCATGGACAGGCTCGCGGCCTTGTCCGGCGTGAACTGGTAAGCGTTCGCGAGTAGTTCGGATGCCGCCAGGGTGCCGAGCTCGGTCATGTCGGCGAGGCCATGGTCGGAGAGCAGGCGTCGCACGACCGCCCGGGCGGTGGACAGGCAGTACGCGCCGCCCGGGAGGCCGAAGGAGTAGTTGAGGTTGGCGGGGATCGGTGCGCGCGACGCCGCGGACCCTGCCTCTGGGCAGCAGGGTGGGTTGTTACTCATGCGCAGTAACTCCATGGTGGTGGGGGAAGGAGTCCTCGCACGCTGGCGGCCACCGGTGGCTCGCCTCCCTGGGCGTGAGCGTGCCCGCGCAGGGAAAGCGGGCGCGCTCACGCGGTGCACTTCCGGTGCGCTCGCGTGTGAGCGGTGCGTCACCGAATGTAGGGGCATCGCGCAACGCCGGACAACCTTGTCCGGAAAGACAACTCTGTCGGTGGACCGGGCCGTGCTCCGCACGGCATGCTTCGCGTTGATCGCAAGGAGGGTTCACATGCCGTCGAGGAGCCATCCGACCCAGCGGCAACGGCGCTTGGGCGCCGAACTGCGCAAGCTACGTGAGGCCGCGGGGATGACCGCAGAAGAAGCCGGCGCGGTGGTCAACATCAAGGCGTACCAGGTCAGCCACCTGGAGGCTGGGCGCGTGGGCATCACCCCGAGCCGCCTACGCACGCTGGCCTGCAACTACGGCTGTGCCCACGAAGATCTCGTGGAGGCCTTGGTGGCCATGGCCGACGAGCGCGAGAAGGAGCGATGGTGGGACGAGTACCGGGGATCGCTCCCACCGGGCTACCTTGACATCGCCGAACTCGAACACAACTCCCCTGGAATGTGCTTCTCTTCCAGCGTCCACATCCCGGGGCTGCTCCAGACCGAGGATCACGCACGGGTCATCTTCGAGGAGGCGGTTTCACCGCTGCCGGCCGATGAGCTGGAGCTCCGCATCGAGCACCGGATGAGACGGCAACGACTGCTGGACCGGAAGAACCCGCCAAGGTTCGACGCGATCATTCATGAAGCGGCTCTGCGCATGCAGTTCGGAGGCCGTAAGGTCGCACGCGCCCAGCTGAAGCACCTGCTGACGGCAGGCGAACGCGACCATGTGCGCGTTCTGGTCATCCCTTTCAGGGCTGGAGCCTTCCCTGGTTCCGGGCAAAACGTGCTCTACGCCTGCGGGGCGGTGCCTCCGCTCGACACGGTGCAGCTGGATGCTGCCCACACGACCGTCTTTCTCAGCGCCGATCTCCAACTGGAGAACTATCGGCGGCTATTGGAACGCACAGAACGCAAGTGCCTGTCGGCCGAGGATTCGCAGGCGCTGATCCAGGCCATCATGAAGGAACTCTGAGGGGAAGAGCATGTCCGAGATCCAGTGGGAAGAGCCGCTCTGCGCAGGTGGCGGCAACGCGTGCATGCAGATCGGTCGAACGGCGGACGGCGCCCCGGTGCTCCGGGAAGCCACCCGGCCCGATGAACTGGTCACCACCACCCGTGAGGGGTTGCGCAACTTCATAGAGGCTGCGAAGCGTGGGGAACTCGACCACTTCGTCGTGTAGCCGCCTTCCGAGTCATCGCCGCCTTCGGGTAGCCGTGACTTGAGTTCTCAGTACTCGGCACCCAAGTCCGTGCCCTCGGGCGCTCGGAAACACGCAGAGACCAGCGTGACCATGATTCCGGACTCCTTGCCGGCAGACGGAGGGTTTCCGGGCTTCGTCCCGTCGAACAGCTCAATTCTGGCTGTGTATTGCTCCTTGGTGGAGTTGGCGAAGATTCGCAGATCTTTGGACTGGCTAGTATCTGGCCCGTACTCGGTGATCTTCCATCCGTTGTCGGGCAGCCCCCCTCTCGCCGTTTGAAACCCTTGGGACAGAGTGTCCAGAGAGACCCCGTAGACGGACCACGTGTGACGCACTCTGTAGAGGTGCTCGGGATCCTCGGCGCATGTTGAAACGCTGGGGCCGGGTCGAGTTGTCGCCCCATTCCGGATTCCTATCAGGTCGAATATTTGACTCGAAAGCGTTTTCGTCTTCGTTCTGGCCTCGTCAACATCAAGCGTGACCGGCTTGTATCCGAGCTTATCCACTTTATTCACTTTCGAGCATGCCGTTCCGGCAGCTGCCAGAATCACTACGATTGCGGCCGTGACGAGTGGGCGGCCTCGACGTCCCACGGCGGAGATTGCTCTACTCATGTTCCACCTTGTTGTACTGTCGGACGACAACTGCTGCCTGGTTGTAGAGGCTTTGTGAGCCGGCGTCCCAGTAGCCGCCATGTCCGTCGGAATCCGTCGCCATTCTGTTGGCGCCGAATGCTTCATCGGATGGCACGGTCTGCTGGTACCCGAAGTTATATGGGATGCCGTGCCAGGTCTGCACTCCCCATTTGTACCCGCCAAGGCCCGCGACCCGGCCTCCGGCCGGGACTTGATCATCTGCAACCGAGGCAGCCTCGGACCAAACATGCCCCTTCCCGACGTCGAGGTCGTCGGCTTTGCCGACCAGCATTCCCGGGCTGCCTGCCACAATGATGTCATCAGCCGCGAGGTGCCCTCTATTGGAGGCGTCCCCGACCACGGTGCTGCCGTAGCTGTGGCCAATGACAGTCGTGTGGCTCTTGCTCGGGCCACCCTGTGCAGTCTGCAACCCGTCCAGAAAATTATTCAGTTTCGGGGATCCCGCATGCGCGTACTTCTCTTCCGTAGCCTCAGGAACGATGCTCTGCGGAGCGTCATAACCAAGCCAAGTCACGGTTGACACGTCGGAAACCCCGGGCATGCCCTGCGCAGTTGTCCACAATCGGGTCATTCGCTTGATGTCGCCATCGATCTTCCCGAGTCGTGCGGTAGTTCCTGGCACGTAAACCGCAGTATGAGCGGCTGTATCCGGGTTCCCGTTCGCGACTATGGCGTGCCCATTGCCTCTGGTGTCGAAACCCAGCAGGTAGGCCTCAGGAAGCCCTTCCTTGCCATTGTTCCCGAGATCCAATCGCTGCTGAACCGCATCCATCCCCTTGAGGCTGTCAGTGAGCCGATTCTTCTCAGCATCCCACTTCCTCCATTCTGACGCGATCACCCACTCTCCGCGTGCGCCGTGCTTCAGCTTCTGAGGCTCGTGTTGGCTGATTTCGTCCAGGCGGGCAGTGGCATCTTCTCGACTTGCGGACAACACGATCCTGTTCGCGCCATCGCGAACATCGGCTGGCAGGCCGTCCAGCGAGCCGATACTGGCCGGGTATAGAGAGGAATATTCATCACGTTCCGCTTGGGACAGGCTTCCCCACCATCTGGCGTTCTCCTTGGGGGCCTTGCCTTTAGGAACGCGGGATTCTGGGAAGTGCTTACCTGCAGCGGCGCGGACGTCCTGCACGTCGTGAGCGACAGCGGACCAGTCGGTGTTTTTCAGATTTCCGTCAGTTCTGAGCTTGGCAAGAGATCGGGCATAGCGCCCATCGATCTCGTTCGCCTCGTTGAGCGCATCGCCTATGCGGTTCGCTATCTCCTGCGCCTTGGCCTGGTTGGGGTCCGGCGTGCTGTCCGGCTTCAGCAGTGACGGCATCGAGCCGGGGGCTGCCGGTGTCGGGAGCAACGGAGCCGGGGCTGACGGGTTCTTCGGGTACTCGACCGATCCATCCGGCTTGACCGTGAACTTCAGGCTCTGTGCGTCCTCAAGCGCCTGCTTCAACTTCCGCTGAGGAGCTTCGAGCTCTTCAGCCAGGCCGCTGAGAGCAGTGCGGATCAGTCCGCATTCTGCGTGGATGTACTGGTAGTTCTTGCTGAGCTTGTCCAGATTCTGCAGGGCAGCGTCTGCGGCGTTGCCCTGCTGGGTGCCGCGCAGCTTGGCGGTCATCTGTTGGTCCACGCACTCTCGTGCGGCGGCGGCCCGGTTACTTATCAGGCTCCAGCCTTCGGCTGCCTTGGTGAACTTCGAGCGGTCCAGGTTCGCCAGTTCATCGATGGTTACCACGGTTGGTTGTCGCTCCTACTTCGCGTAATCATCGATCTTGGACTTGGCGTGTGCGGCGTCGAACGACGCCTTCACGTGGGCTTCGTTCTCTCCGAAGTTGGTGCCGGCCTCCTTCAGCGATCCTTCGAGTTGCGCACAGTGGTCGCGGACAGCGCTGAGGCGACTCTGCCAACCACCCAGAATCCCGGCCAGACTTGAGGAACTCGCGAAGCCGGTTGTGCCCGACTTGATGCCGTCGTGGGCATGCTCCAGGTCCTGGAGGCCCGTCTGCATGCCGTGTTGCAGTTCGCTTGCCACTCCCGAGGCCGCAGTCCACGGCTGCACGCTCGCCTTGTGCGTGTCACCCCCTCCGGAGCCGGATCCGGTGGAGGCCAGATGTATTCGGGCGTCCTGTTGGAGGTAGGCGTCCGTCATCGTTCAGAGCTCCCAGGGGGTGGTGCGGTACTTCGGGGCGAGGGAATCGTCAGGCCTTGCGGCGGCGGGTGATGAGCATCGGGACGCCGACTCCCAAGGCCACTACGAGGGCGATGCCTGCCGCGAGCATGTTGCGCGTGGACAGGAGGCTGTCGCCTTCGGAGGCCTGGTCAGCGGCGGTTGGCTTGGCTTCGCTGTGCGGGGACGGTGACGATTCCGACTGCGGTGCGAGCGGGCTGACGTCGGGCGGGCCGGGGTCGCCGGGGGCCTGGAGGGCGATGCGGGGGCGGACGACGCCGTAGCCGATGGTGTCGCTGCGCTTCTCGCCGTTCTTCGGGCCGCCGGCCGTGTTGATGAGGACGCGGAGGACCTGGTTCGCGGTCCAGTCGGGGTGGACGGACCAGACGAGGGCGGCGGAGGCGGAGGCCAGGGCGGTGGCGTCGCTGGTGCCTTCACTTACGCAGACCCCTGAGGTTCCGTTAGTGCAGGGGGCTGCCATGTCTGCTCCCGGGGCGGCAAGCACGACCTGCGGACCTTGCTCGGACCAAGCAGTGGCCTTGATCTCTCGATCCACCGCCGAAACTCCTACGACGCCAGGAACTGCAGCTGGGTACAGCACGGGGTTTCCCTGGTCACCGGAGTTTCCGGCACCCGCGAAGACGAGCTTGCCTTTGCCCAGTGCGTAGTTGACAGATTTGGTGACCTGGTCGTCGTCGTGCCTCGCCAATGAGATGTTGATGACCTTCGCTTCAGAGTCGGCTGCGTAACGAATCGCAGAGGCGATTGCCCCGGACTCGTCTTCAAAGTTGTCCGTGTCGGTGACGCGAAGAGGAAGGATCTTGGCACCGGGAGCCAGACCGAAGGATCCTGCGCCCTTTCCTGTTCCCGCGATGAACAGTGCCATCCGCGTTCCGTGCCCATCAGCATCACCGCGCCCGTCACCGTTTTGCCCTGGAAAGTCGCGTCCCTTGAGTACTTGCCCTTGCAAGTCAGGGGTCGCAGCATCGACGCCGGAGTCGATGACAGCCACGGTCATTCCTTCGGCGGTGCTCGTCTTCCAGATTTCTTCAGCGCGCATCGCGTCCAGGTACCACTGCCGCGAGCGTGTTTGGTCGGCATGGGCCTGGGTCCCCGTCGAGCCTACGAGGAGTACACCGCCCGCGAGGAGTCCAAGCCATCTGCCGGCCCGGTTTCCGGCGTAGCCATACATACGCTTTCCCTCAGTCGATGACCGGCGGAACCACACGGCGGTGTCCCTCGTTCCAAGTTTCTTCATCCTCGACCAAGTAATCAGGCCGCCGACCGCGTTGTCCACGTTGCGGATTGGAGCGGCGCTCACTTGTGAGTCCCGTCCCGCCCGGGGTGAACGGACGATTCGCGGTTTGTGATCCCTGGTGAGGCTGTCCGCCCACAGTTCCTCCTGGCTCGGACGCCAGCCTCCTGCCGCCCCCATTCCCGAACTGATTACTAGGCCTCCCCGCTGGTGACGCGGTGCTAGGCCCTGGGAGGGTCGAAGCGCGCCCTCCGCCTTGCTGGGGCTCCGCGCCGATGACGGTGCCTCTGGGAATCGCGTTGCGCGGCTGCTCTCCCGGTCGCGGAGCCGGACGTCCCCCGACGATGCCGTCAGGAGCACGATTCGGGACCCGGCCTACGTGCTCGCTGGCCTCAGTCTGGCCGGGAGAGACCCTGCCCGAGGTTCCCTCGACGGCTCTGGTCCTGCTGAGCCCCTGTGCTGTTCCTGCAGGCAACCCGCGTGGGTTCCCGAAGCGGGGAGAAACAGACGGTGCCGGCACCATGTTCAGCGAGGCGCTGCCGCTAGGGAGCGACGCAGTTGCTGTGCTTGACGTTTCCGTCAATGCCTGAGGGACGGCGGTTGCCACCCCGTCGATCCGGCTGAATGCCGGCTGATCGGGAAGTCTGCGCACACCATCAGGAGCGGCTGCAGTCTGAGGCCTCGTCAAAGCTTGGTGGCCCGAGGTTTCCAACCCTGAAGCCAAGGCAGTTGGGGAGGAATTCGCGCCGGCAATCACTCGCTTGGAGTCCCGCGGGGTCTGAACATAACGGTCGACCCTGCCGTCTTCTTTTGGCAAGATCTTCCCGGAAATCGCAGGAAACACAGGCCGCTCCGCCCCCTGCACATTGTGCGCCGACCACGCATACGACTCCGCCAGCTGGCGCATCAGCCGTGCCGCTTCCGCGTGGTCCGCGTCCAGGCGTTGTTGCGCTGCGTACGCCTCCTGTTGCGTCGGGCCCCGCCCTTGCAAACCGCCGGACTGGCCTCCCCCCGCCAGCGGCGGCGACACCGCGCCCACCTGGCCGGGGTTGGCCGCCCGAAACGCGTCCAACGTCATCCGCGACCCCGCCGAGACCTCCGGCATCGCCCCATGCACATGCGTCAGCGTCTCCGCCGCGTGCCCCATCCACGTCCCCGTGGTGCTGCTGAAATGCGCAAGCCGCTGTGCCGCGTTCGCCAGGTCCGCGCCCCACATGCGGAACGCCTCGCCGCCCTCGCCCTCCCATTCCACATGGGCAGTGTGGGCCTTGAGGTCCTCGGCGATGCCGCTGACCGCCTCCGCGGCAGCCGTCAGCTTCCGGCTCAGCTCGGCGGCCGCCGACGGCGACGCGTGCTCCACCATCGCGCGCAGCTCGTCATGCGACTTCGACTCGAAGTCCGACACCGTGAAGAGGCCATTGACCTGCTGCCTGATGAGAGGGCTCACAGAACCACCGCCGACTGCAGGCGTGGTCATCGGATCGCCCCTTCGTCCTTCGTCGAGCTTCGTCGAATTGCTTCGCGTTGACGGATGGAGCTTACTGTCGGGCTCCGACAGCCCACCTGAGTACGCGTACTCAGTGAGGACTGTTCCCGTCCAGGACAAGTCGGGCAGCCGGACGGCACGGCCGGCCCATGGCCGCGCATCGTTGCTCGAAGTCCGGCGGGAGCCAGCTGTCCGCCAGCAGGCGAGGGTGGGCGGGGAACGCCGTGATGGCCGCCAGGGCGAACAGCAGCGACGCCCACGGCGTGTGGAGCCGGACGGTCAGGTACTGGCCGCTGTTGGTGTTGTGGAAGCCGGTTTCGAAGATGTCGGGGGCGACGAGGTCGATCGCGTCCAGGCCGTCCCATACGAGGTCGAGCCATGAGACGGGGTGCCCGAAACGGAGCTTCCGTGCCGAGACGGTGACTTCTCCGGGTCCCTCCGGCACCCATCGGGGTTGCGCGTCGAGTGCGGCATTGCGGCGGCGCGCGGAGTTGCCGAGGGCGGAGGCGGCCATGCTGCCGATCACGAAGGCGGGGCCGCCGAACGCGACGACGTTGTTGTGCGTATAGCTGCCGTCGCCCAGGGCTCGCCAGGTGAAGCGTTGTCCGGGGCCTACCGCGAGTACACGGTCGCCGGGGTCCACCCGGGCTGTGGTGGCGACGAGCGGGCGCCGGTCCAGCCGGCCTTCGAGCAGGTCGGCGAGGATGTCGCACGAGTGCCACAGGTACTCGTCGAGCGGGGACCATGTCGACTGGGGCCGATGCCCCGGCGGGGGCACAGAAGGCTTGGTCACTGTCTCTCCGGTTGTCCCGTATCCCTGCGCTGAGGTGCCGTAGGTCTTGTCCGGCAGACGAGGAGCCTAACGGTGGCCTTCGTACGTCCGTACGTCTTGCGGTAGTCAACCTGACGTAAGCGGGGGGACTGCTGTGGCTTG
This sequence comes from Streptomyces sp. AM25, assembly GCF_058146165.1. NCBI lineage: Bacteria > Bacillati > Actinomycetota > Actinomycetes > Kitasatosporales > Streptomycetaceae > Streptomyces > Streptomyces sp. AM25. The sequence goes on from NZ_JBKIWN010000009.1 coordinate 230,899, forward strand.
AGGCACCCAAAAAGGCCTGGACCAGGACAAGTTACTCATGCGTTCCGCACGCCTCCTTTGTGACAACCGCGACTGGTCGCCCCCACCCCGGCGTGGAACTCTCGTCCCGTCACCGGACGGGGCGAGGGGGAGTGCTCACATGGACATGCGGTACGAGGTCCACTGCCTGGCCGACCGGCACTTCTACGAGACCCCGGACCGTCTGGCCGCCCTCGGTTCCGAGGGGGGTGACGGGCTCTTCGAGCCCGCACGCCGGGCCGCGCCCGGTGGGTGGCGGACCGCGCGGAGCGGGGACTGGCTGCACTTCATTCCCGACGGGCCGCGGCTGCCGTCCCAGGGGTGGAAGATCCACGTGTCGGCCACCGCCGACGCCGCGGAGAAGACGGCCGCCGCCGTGTGGGACTACTGCATCCCGCGGGGCATCTCCTTCAAGTTCGTCCCCAGCCGGCCCCTTCTCCACCTGCGCAACAGCAAGTACGCCGCCCGCGACGCCAGCGGGAAGTTCGTCACCGTCTACCCGCGGGACGAGCAGCAGCTGCGCACGGTGCTCACCGAGCTGCACGAGATCGTCGGCGGGCGGCCGGGGCCGTACATCCTCACCGATCTGCGCTGGCACGAGGGGCCGTTGTACGTCCGGTACGGGGCCTTCGAGCAGCGCTACTGCCTGGACGGGCGCGGCGTGCTCGTCCACGCGGTCGAGGACGGCGCGGGGCGGCTCGTCCCCGACGCCCGGAACCCCGCCTTCCAGGTGCCGGCGTGGGTGACCCTCCCCGGCTTCCTGGAACCCCACCTCGCCGCGCGCAACGCCACGACCGTCGGCGAACTGCCGTACCGCATCGAGAAGGCCCTGCACTTCTCCAACGGCGGCGGCGTCTACCGCGGCACCGACCTGCGCGACGGGCGTGCTGTCGTCCTCAAGGAGGGCCGCCCGCACGCCGGGCTCGCCGCGGACGGGGCCGATGCGATCGCCCGGCTGGAGCGGGAGAAGGCGGCCCTGGAGAGGCTGGACGGGCTCGGCGTCGCCCCCGCCGTGCGCGACTGGTGCACCCTGGGCGACCACCGCTTCCTCGTCATGGACTTCGTCGAGGGCCGCACCCTCAACTCCTTCTTCGCCGAACGCCATCCGCTGATCGCCGCCGACCCCGACCCCGCCGCGCTCGCCGAGTACACGGCCTGGGCGCTGCGGATCCACCGTGCCGTCGAGGAGGCGGTCGAGGCGGTGCACGGCAGGGGAGTGGTCTTCAACGACCTGCACATGTTCAACATCATGGTCGCGCCCGACGAACAGTCCGTCGTCCTCATCGACTTCGAGGCCGCCGCGGACGTCTCCGACCGCGGCCGCCAGGTCGTCGCCCACCCCGGCTTCTGCGCCCCGCCCGGCCGTACGGGCACCGCCATCGACCGGTACGCGCTGGCGTGCCTGCGGCTCGCGCTGTTCCTGCCCATCACCACGCTCTTCGCCGTCGACCGCGGCAAGGCCGCCCACCTCGCGGACGTCATCGCCGCCGAATTCCCCGATGTGCCCAAGGGGTTCCTGGACGAGGCCGTCGACGAGATCACCCGCGAGGAGCGCGGCGTGCGGGGCCGGACGCCCCTGCCCGAGCCCGGCGACTGGCCGCGCAGCCGGGACTCCATGGTCCGCGCCCTCCTCGCCTCCGCCACGCCCGACCGCGACGACCGGCTCTTCCCCGGCGACGTCGCCCAGTTCACCGAAGGCGGCGGCCTCGGGCTCGCGCACGGCGCCGCCGGAGTGCTCTACGCCCTCGCCGAGACCGGCGCGCCGCGCCACGAGACCGGCGAGCAGTGGCTGCTCGACCACACCGACCCCGCACCGCCCGGCACCCCGCCCGGCCTCTACGACGGGCTGGCCGGTGTCGCCTTCGCCCTCGACCGGCTCGGCCACCGCGACCGTGCGCTCGGCCTCACCGAACTCGTCCTCGGCGAACGCTGGCAGCGGCTCGGCTCCGGCCTGCACGGCGGCGTCGCCGGCATCGGGCTCGTCCTCGATCACTTCGCCCGCACCACCGGTGAACCGGACTTCCATGAACGGGCCGTCGAGGCCGCCCAGTTGCTCGCCGACCGGATGGCGGCCCCCGCAACGCCGGGGACCGGCCGGGCCGGGCTGCTGCACGGCGCCACCGGGTCCGCCCTGCTCTTCCTGCGGCTGTACGAGCGGACGGGCGCCCCGGCCCTGCTCGACCTCGCCGGGTCCGCCCTGCGCGCGGACCTGGAGCGGTGCGTCCGCACGGCCCGGGGCGCGCTGGCCGTGGACGAGGGCTGGCGCACCCTGCCCTACCTCGGCGACGGCAGCGCCGGCATCGGCGCCGTCCTGGACGACTACCTCGGGCACGTCCCCGGATCCGACCTGGCCGATGCCCGCCCCGGGATCCTCGCCGGTGCCCGCTCGCGCTTCTACGCCCAGCCCGGCCTGTTCCAGGGCCGGGCCGGGATGATCTGGCACCTCGCCCGCACCACCGCTCCCGGCGTCACCCCGGACCGACTGGTGCGGCAGATCGCCGCACTGGGCTGGTACGGCATGGACTACCAGGGCGGACTGGCCTTCCCCGGCCACCAGATGATGCGGCTGTCCATGGACCTCGCCACCGGAACCGCAGGCTGCCTGCTCGCCCTGGGCGCCGCCCTCGGCGACCGCACGGCACAACTGCCGTTCCTCCCGCGCCCGCAGGGGCGCCCCTGAACCGGCTCCCCGCCGATGCGGAGGAGTCGTGGCACAACCCTGTTCAACCTGTTCAACTCTGTCCCCATGAACGTGATGAAAGGAATGGATCATGTCGCTTCTCGACCTCCAGGGCATGGAATCCGAAGAGCAGGCACACGGCGGTGGCGGCGGCAGCGAGGTCAGCCTGCTGCTCTGTGACAGCGTCGGCAGCGTCCTCCTGTGCCTCTGACGCACGCCCTGGTGATCGGTAACCGGTGACCGCTCCGGGCGGGCCCTTCCCCTTCGGCGGGAGGGCCCGCTCGACCGCACGGAAGGGCTCCCGCCCATGGCCGCGAGGCACCGCCGATCCCGTCTCGGCCCCGGCGACCGGCTCGTCGCCGACGCGACCCGGTACGTCGGCGCCCGTACGCTCGTCCTCGGCCTGACCTCCGTCGCGGGCACCGGCGCCGCCCTGCTGCTGCCCGCCGTCCTCGGCCGCACCGTCGACCTGCTGCTGGCGCGGCAGGGCGCCGAAGCGGGCCACTGGGTCGTGCTGTGCGCGCTGCTGCTGTGCGCACCGGCCGTCTTCGACGCGCTCGACGGCCTGCTCACCGGCACCACGGCCGCCGGGGCCACGGCCTGGCTGCGGAACCGGGTGCTCGGGCACGTCCTCGCCGTCGGGCCGCGGGCCACCGCCCGCTTCGCCCGCGGCGACCTCGTCACACGCCTCGTCGGCAATGCGGCCTACGTGGGCACGGCCCCCGGCAGCCTCGCCTCGGCCGTCGCCTCCGTCGCCGCGCCGCTCGGCGGGATCGCCGCCCTCGGCCTCGTCGACCCCTGGCTCGCCGTCGCCTTCCTGGCCGGAGCCCCCGCACTCTTCCTCCTGCTGCGCGCGTTCACCCGGGCCTCCACCGACTGCCTCGCCGCCTACCAGCGCCTCCAGGGCGACCTGGCCGGCCGGCTCGTCGAGGCCCTCGACGGCGTGCGCACCATCACCGCCGCCGGAACGGCCCGCCGCGAGGCGGACCGCATCCTGCAGCCGCTCCCCGGACTCTCCCGCGAGGGCCACCGCATGTGGCAGGTCCAGGGCCGCTCGGCCGCGCAGGCGGCGGCCGTCGTGCCGCTGCTGCAGATCGTCGTGCTGGCCGTCGCCGGACTGCGCCTCGCGCAGGGCGCCCTCAGCGTCGGCGACGTGCTGGCCGCCTCGCGCTACGCGGTGCTGGCCGCCGGGATCGGCGCCGTCGTCGGCCGCCTCAACGCGCTGGTGCACGCGCGCACGGCCGCCGGGCGGCTGGCGGAGGTCCTCGCGGAGCCGCCCGCGCGGTACGGGCCGCGGGAACTGCCCGCGGGCGACGGGACCCTGCGGCTGCGCGGCGTGACCGCGGTCCGCGGGGGCCGTGCCGTGCTGGACGGGCTGGACCTGGTGGTGCCGGGCGGTACGACCCTGGCGGTCGTCGGCCGCTCGGACGCCGGCACGTCGGCCCTCGCCGAACTGGCGGGCCGGCTGGCCGACCCCGACGCGGGCGTCGTGGAGCTGGACGGGGTCCCCCTCCGCGACCTCACCCGCACCGCACTGCGCTCCCGCATCACCTACGCCTTCGCCCGTCCCGCGCTGCTCGGCGGCACGATCGCCGGCACGATCGGCCTGGGTCCGCACCCGCCCGCCCCCGAGGCGGTGGCCGCGGCGGCGCGGGCCGCCTGCGCGGACACGTTCGTCCGCCGCCTTCCCGCGGGCTACGGCACGCCCTGCGCGGCGGCGCCGCTGTCGGGCGGCGAGTCCCAACGCCTGGGGCTGGCAAGGGCGTTCGCCCGCACGGACAGCCGCCTGATCGTCCTGGACGATGCGACGTCGAGCCTGGACGCCGTGACGGAACGCCGCATCACCCGCACCCTCCTGACCGCCGCGGGCCCCGCCCGCACCTGTCTCGTCGTGGCCCACCGCGCCACGACGGCGGCCCGGGCGGACCGGGTGGCCTGGCTCGAGGATGGCCGGATCCGAGCGGTGGGAACCCATGCGCACTTGTGCGAACTGGCGGACTACTGTGCGGTGTTCGGCGAGACGGAGGGGGATGGTGTGCCTGCTGGGACGCAGAGGGCGCGGGGGGCAGCGGAGGCGGAGGCGTAGCCGTGGACCCGAAGCCCGAGGAGGGCCCCGTGGGCGGAGCCCGGACCCCCCGTACCCCGGCCCGGCAGGGCGCCCGGTTCCTGTGGCGCCGGCGCCGTGCCGTCGCCGCCCTCGCGGGGTGGTCGGTCGCCGAGGCCGCGTACACCTTCGCCACCGGGTACGCCCTCGCCCGGGCCCTCGACGCCGGGTTCCTCGCCGGGAGGCCGGCGACCGGCCTCGCCTGGCTGGCCGGCGCCGCCGGTGCCGTCCTCGTCGGCGCCTACGGCACCGGCCGCACCTACCGCGGCACCGCCGCCCTCGCCGAGCCCCTGCGGGACGCGCTCGTGCGGCGCGTCGTCGCCCGTGCCCTGTACGACGGCGACCGGGCCGCCGTGTCCTGGCTCACGCACCAGGTCGAGATCGCCCGCGACACCTTCGCGGGACTGGTCATGGTCGCGCGGACGTTCGTCTTCACCGCCGCCGGGGCGCTGGCCGGCCTCTGCCTCCTCGCCCCCGTCCTGCTTGCGCTCGTCCTGCCGCCGCTGCTCGCGGGGCTGGCGCTGTTCGCGATGACGCTGCGCCCGCTCGTCGGCCGCCAGGAGGCGTTCCTCGACGCCGACGAGGCCGTGGCGCAGTCGCTCGGCGACGTCTGCGCCGGCCTGCGCGACGCCGCGGCCGCGGGCGCCGAGGAGCGGGTCCACGCCGGCACCGCGGCCCTCGTCGACGCCGAGCGGGACGCCGCGTACGCCCTGGCCCGCTGGTCCGTGCTGCGCGTGGCGGCGCTGGCCGTCGCGGGCCGGCTGCCGGTCGTGCTGCTGCTGGCCGCCACGCCCTGGCTGCTGGACCGGGGCGTGTCCGCGGGGGCGCTCGCCGGCGCCCTCGCCTACCTCACCCAGTCCCTCCTGCCGGGCCTGCAGAACCTCATGCACGGCCTGGGGACGAGCGGCTCGCGGCTGGCCGTCGTCCTCCGCCGACTGATGGCCGAACCCCCGCGGCCGGCACCGGGGTTGCGGACGGCCGCCGCCGTCCCGGGCACCCCCGCCGTCGCCCTGCGCGGCGTCACCTTCGCCCACGGCCCGCACGCCGCCCCCGTCGCCGACCGCCTCGACCTGGCCGTCCCGCACGGCGCCCACCTCGCCGTCGTCGGCCTCAGCGGCATCGGCAAGTCGACGCTGGCGGCGCTGATCGCCGGGGTGCTGGAGCCGCAGCGGGGCGAGGTCGCGGTGTGCGGGGTCCCGGCCCGGGCCCAAGGGGCGGGCGCCCTCCGGGTGTTGATCCCGCAGGAGGCGTACGTCTTCTCCGGCACCGTCGGCGACAACCTCCGCTACCTCCGCACGGACCCCGTCCCCGACCGCGAGGTGCTGGCCGCCGCCGAGGCGGTGGGGGCGGGTGAACTCCTGGACCGGCTCGGCGGGTTGTCCGCACCGCTCGTCCCCGGCGAGCTGTCGGCGGGGGAGCGGCAGCAGACCGCGCTGGTGCGCGCGTACCTCTCCCCGGCCCCCGTCGTGCTGCTGGACGAGGCGGCCTGCCACCTCGACCCGGCCGCCGAGGCGCGCGCGGAGCGCGCCTTCGCGGCGCGCCCCGGCGGCACCCTCGTCGTGATCGCGCACCGCGCCGGCTCGGCCCGGCGCGCGGGCCGGGTCCTCGTCATGGACGGGGCGCGGACGACCGCCGGGACGCACACCGAACTGCTGCAGCGCTCGGCGCTCTACCGCGACCTCATGGCCCCGGCACCGGCCCCGGTGTCACAGCCAGCCCGCCCCCTGCGATATGCGGATCGCGTCGACCCGGTTGCGGGCCCCGGTCTTCCGGGTGATGGCGGCCATGTAATTGCGTACGGTCCCGTTCGACAGGTGCAGACTGCGGGCGATCTCCCCGATGGAGGCCCCCTCCGCGGCAAGTGACAGCACGCTCAGCTCTCTTCGGGTCAGCGGCATGGCGGCGGCCTCCAGGAAGCCGTGGCCGAGCGACTCGTCGATGTAGCGCTCGCCCTTGGCCACGTGCCGGATGCCCTCGACCAGCCGGTCCGGTGAGGTGTTCTTGCTCAGGTATCCCAACGCGCCCTCCTCGAAGGCCCGGCGCAGCGGCCCCGGCCGCCCGGGTGTCGCCAGGGCGAGCAGCGCGGCGCCCCCGTCGCCCGGTGCGTGACATCGGTGCGCGAGGTCGCCGATGCCGCGCGGGCCGCCCGCCTCGGGTCCGTCCATGTCGACCACGCACACGTCCGGCCGCAGTGTCCGGTATCCGGCGGCTGCTCCTTGCCAGGGCGCCGCGGCGACTTCCAGGTCCGGCTCTCTGCCGAGCACGGTCGCCAGTGCCGTCCGCAGCAGGCAGGTGTCGTGTATGAGCAGGACTCGGATCACGTTTCCGTCCCTCCCCGTTCCCTGTGACGAACCGTCCCGGTCACGTCGGTCAATTCATACCGACGTGAACCTCTTTCCTGGGTAGGGAAATTAGGACGCCCGGGGGCGCGAGGACGTACCGAATCGGCCATGTATGCCCCACGCGCGAGCACATTGCGCCTACCGGGGCGCGGCCGGTCCCGTCACCTGGCGATGAGCCGGCACACCGTCTCGATGTCGATCTTGACCTGGGCGATGGAGGCCCGCCCCGACAGCCAGGTGATCAGCGCGGAGTGCCAGGTGTGCTCGATGACGCGCACGGCCGAGAGCTGCTCGGCGCCGGGCGGCCCGGCCGGCCCCATCGCGTCCAGGATGATCGCCGTGGTCAGCCGGGACACCGCGTCGACCTCGGCGCTCACCGAGCGGTCGGCGAAGGTCAGGGCCCGCACCATGGCGTCGGCCAGGTGCGGTTCGCGCTGCATCGCGCGGAACGCCCGCATCAGGGTCTGGGCGACCCGGGCCGCCGGGTCCTCCTCCGTCGGAGGCCGCTTGCGCAGCGTCGCGTGCAGCTGCTCCAGCTGGTCCTGCATCGTGGCGACGAGCAGGTGGACCTTGGAGGGGAAGTAGCGGTAGAGGGTGCCGAGGGCGACGCCCGCGGACTCGGCGACCTCGCGCATCTGCACCGCGTCGTAACCGCCGCGCCCGGCCAGCCGGGCGGACGCCTGCAGGATGCGGCGCCGCCGCTCCTCCTGACGCTCCGTCAGTGGAGCGGTGGTCGAAGCGGGGTGCGGATGCGTAGTCATGTGCCCCATTCCGTGCCCATCTGTCCAGTGCTGCGCGAAGGTTCTCCGTACGGCCCGGACGGCACAGCATGGCAGGGGCCGGGCCGTGGCGCGAATCACCCGGCGGCGCCCTTTCGGCCGCCCGTCGTGCCGGTAGATTCGGGGCTTCTGGACGACTCAGTCTGAAACTTGTTCTAGATTAGCGCGACCGGTTACGCTCCGGCGGAACAGCAGCGACAAGGAGGCCGGAGTGACCGCTGAGGCCACGGAGGCAGCGTTCACGCGGGGCAGCGGCCTCCCGGCCGGAGGCGGCGGCGACCGGCCGCTGCGCATCGCGCTGCTCACCTACAAGGGGAACCCGTTCTGCGGCGGCCAGGGCGTCTACGTACGCCACCTCTCCCGCGAACTCGCCCGCCTCGGCCACACGGTGGAGGTCATCGGCTCCCAGCCGTACCCCGTCCTCGACCCCGGGGAGGGCGTGCGCCTCACCGAGCTCCCCAGCCTCGACCTCTACCGGCAGCCCGATCCCTTCCGCACCCCCGCGCGCGACGAGTACCGCGACTGGATCGACGCGCTGGAGGTGTCCACCATGTGGACCGGTGGCTTCCCCGAGCCGCTCACCTTCAGCCTGCGCGCCCGGCGCCATCTGGCGGCACGGCACGGCGACTTCGACGTCGTCCACGACAACCAGACCCTGGGCTACGGCCTCCTCGGCGGCCCCGACGTGCTGGGCGCCCCGCTCGTCACCACGATCCACCACCCCATCACCGTCGACCGGCAGCTCGACCTCGCCGCCGCCCCGGACTGGAAGCGGCGCGCCTCCGTGCGCCGTTGGTACGGCTTCACGCGCATGCAGAAGCGGGTCGCCCGGCGGCTGCCGTCCGTCCTGACCGTCTCCGGCTCCTCGCGCGACGAGATCGTGCAGCACCTCGGCGTGCGGCGGGACCGCGTGCACGTCGTCCACATCGGCACGGACACCGACCTCTTCTCGCCCGACCCGTCGGTGCCCGAGGTCCCCGGGCGCATCGTCACCACCTCCAGCGCGGACGTCCCCCTCAAGGGCCTGGTCCACCTGGTGGAGGCCCTCGCGGTGGTACGGGCCCGCAACCCGCAGGCCCACCTGGTCGTGGTCGGCAAGCGCCCCGAGAAGGGCCCGGTCGCCACGGCGATCCGGCGCTGCGGGCTCGACGGGGCCGTGGAGTTCGTCAAGGGCATCAGCGACGCGGAACTCGTCGACCTGGTGCGCTCCGCGCAGGTCGCCTGTGTGCCCTCGCTGTACGAGGGCTTCTCGCTGCCCGCCGCCGAGGCCATGGCCACCGGCACCCCGCTGCTGGCCACCACCGGCGGCGCCATCCCCGAAGTCGCGGGCCCCGACGGGGAGACCTGCCTGGCGGTCCCGCCGGGCGACCCCGGCGCCCTGGCGTCGGGCCTCGCGCGGCTGCTGGACAACGAGACGCTGCGCCGCCGCCTGGGCGCGGCAGGCCGGGAGCGGGTCCTGGCGCACTTCACGTGGCGGCAGGCGGCGTTGGGGACGGTGCAGCGGTATCGCTCCGCTCTGAGGACGAACCGTTGAGGGCCGAGCTCGTTCGGCCCTGCCGGGGTACGCCGTTGCGGTCGCTCGCCGTTGCGGCGGATTCAAAGGTGGGCCGCCTCGCCTTTGAATCCGCCGCAACGGCGAGCGACCGGCCACAAGGTGACCGGCGGTGCCGGACCGGCGGTGGCCGACACCGCCCCGCGCCGGCACGGCGCACCAGTGCTCCGCCCCCGCAGGGAACCCCCGCGGAGCGGACCCGCACCGAACCCCTCTCCCGGGCGGCAAGCCCAGAAGGCAAGGACTCGTGCTGACCGTCGATTTCTCCCGCTTCCCGCTCGCCGCAGGCGACCGCGTCCTCGACCTGGGCTGCGGCGCGGGCCGCCACGCCTTCGAGTGCTACCGGCGCGGAGCGCGCGTCGTCGCCCTCGACCGCAACGGCGAGGAGATCCGCGAGGTCGCCAGATGGTTCGCCGCCATGAAGGAGGCCGGCGAGGCCCCGGCCGGGGCCACCGCCACCGCCATGGAGGGCGACGCGCTCGCGCTCCCCTTCCCCGACGCCTCGTTCGACGTCGTCATCATCTCCGAGGTCATGGAGCACATCCCGGACGACAAGGGCGTCCTGGCCGAGATGGTCCGCGTCCTCAAACCCGGCGGCCGGATAGCGATCACCGTGCCCCGCTACGGCCCGGAGAAGGTCTGCTGGACGCTCAGCGACGCCTACCACGAGGTCGAGGGCGGGCACATCCGCATCTACAAGGCCGACGAACTGCTGCGCAAGATGGAGGAGGCCGGCCTCAAGCCCTACGGCACCCACCACGCGCACGGCCTGCACAGCCCGTACTGGTGGCTCAAGTGCGCCTTCGGCGTGGACAACGACAAGGTGCTGCCCGTCCGCGCGTACCACAAGCTGCTGGTCTGGGACATCATGAAGAAGCCGCTGGCCACCCGGCTCGCCGAACAGGCCCTCAACCCGGTCATCGGCAAGAGCTTCGTCGCCTACGCGACCAAGCCCCACCTCCCCGTTCAGGCGGCAGCGGAATGACCAGCCCCGGCCGTACCGAACGCCTGGTCCTGCCCGGCGTCCTCACTGCGGAACAGGCCGCCCGCACGGTGGCCGGCATCGCCGCGACCCAGCGCACCGACGGCGCCATACCCTGGTTCCGCGGCCACCACCTCGACCCGTGGGACCACGTCGAGGCCGCCATGGCCCTGGACGCCGCCGGCGAACACGCCCGCGCCGAGGCCGCGTACACCTGGCTCGCCGAGCACCAGAACCCCGACGGCTCCTGGTACGCGGCCTACGCCGACGGTGCCGCCGACGAACCCGCCGACCGCAGCCGCGAATCGAACTTCGTCGCCTACGTCGCCGTGGGCGTCTGGCACCACTACCTCTCCACCGGCGACGACTCCTTCCTCGACCGCCTGTGGCCGACCGTCTACGCCGCCGTCGAGTTCGTGCTGCAACTGCAGCAGCCCGGCGGGCAGATCGGCTGGAAGCGGGAGGAGGACGGCACGCCCGTCACCGACGCCCTGCTCACCGGCTCCTCCTCCGTCCACCAGGCCCTGCGCTGCGCGCTGGCCATCGCCGAGCACCGCGAGGAGCCCCAGCCGGACTGGGAGCTGGCGGCCGGCCTGCTCGCGCACGCGGTACGGCACCACCCGGAGCGGTTCCTGGACAAGAGCCGCTACTCCATGGACTGGTACTACCCCGTGCTCGGCGGCGCGGTCACCGGCCCGGCGGCCAAGGAGCGCATCGAGGAGGGCTGGGACCGCTTCGTGGTCCCCGGCCTGGGCGTGCGCTGCGTCGTGCCGAACCCGTGGGTGACGGGCGGGGAGAGCTGCGAACTCGCCCTGACACTCTGGGCGATGGGCGAGTCCGACCGCGCGGTGCAGATCCTGCAGTGGATCCAGCACCTGCGGGCCGAGGACGGCATGTACTGGACGGGCTACGTCTTCGACGACGAGACGGTCTGGCCGCGGGAGTGCACGTCGTGGACGGCCGGTTCGCTGCTGCTGGCGGTGGCGGCGCTGGGCGGGGACGAGGCGACGGTGTCGGTGTTCGGGGGAGAGCGGCTGCCGTCGGGACTGGAACCGGACTGCTGCGGGGGCGGCTGCTGAGGGCGCCGCCGGGAGTACTGCCGGGAGTGCTCCCGTACGCCTCCTCCGAACGGCCCGTTCCGGATGGCGGCGTCCCACGGCGTGGGTAAGGCTGAAGGGCGCATGCCCTCCGCATGCCCCTGTCGAGCCGCGCCGATCCGCCGGAGGCACCTTGTGAACCGCCGCGCCCGCACCGCCCTGGCCGCCCTGCTCGCCTGCTGCCTGCTGTTTGGCGGCGCGGTGGCCTGCGGCGGCAAGAAGAAGGAGAAGGCCGGGGAGGAGGCGACGCCGACGAGTTCGGCGGAGAAGCAGAAGTTCGCCAAGACCCGCTTCGTCACCAACGCCGGCCTCGCGGCCGGGGCCACCTACCAGTGGATCATCAAGCCCTTCAAGAACGGCTCGTTCAAGAAGGGCGCGGACGGCCGCACGGTCGCCCTCGTCAAGGCGGGCCTGGCCGGCACGTTCGCGTACAACCGCCTGAAGGCCGCGACGGAGAACGCCAAGGGCGACCCGACGCTGTCGAAGGCCCTGGTGCCGCTCACGGCCGGGATCGACTCGCTCAAGAACCTCTCCACCAAGATCCGCAAGGGCGATGCGACGGACGCCGACGTGAACTCGTTCGGCGACGTCATCAACGGTGTGAAGGACGCGGGCAAGAGCGCGGGGGCCGAGGTCAAGGACAAGGTCCCGTCGTACTCGGAGGTCCAGAAGGGCTGAACGGGCCGTTCCGGCAGGGGCGTTGTCGGAGGCTCCCCATACAGTGGAGCCCATGAGCGCTTTCTCTTACGAACGCTACTGTGCGGAGATCGTCTCCCAGACCGGGCTGCTGAGAGCCGCCTTCCAGGGCGCCGACCTCTCGGCCCCCGTCCCCACGTGCCCCGACTGGACCCTGGCGGACCTCCTGCTCCACCTGGGCACGGCCCACCGCACCATCGAGACGGCCGTCCGCGAGCGGGGCGCCGAGCCCCCCGCCGGCCGGCCCCCCGCCACCCCCGCGCCCGGCCCGGACCCGGCCGACACGGACGCCCTGGACGTCTGGCTGGCGGACGGCGCCAGAGCGCTGGCGCGCAGCCTGCGCGACGCCGGCCCGGACGCCACGGTGCGCAACTTCGGCTTCGAGCGGCCCGCGTCGTTCTGGGCCCGCCGCGCGGCCCACGAGACGGTCGTCCACCGCGCGGACGTGACGGCGACGACGGGCGCCGACTACACGGTGGACGCGGCGCTGGCGGCCGACTGCCTGGACGAATGGCTGGAGATCCTCTCCTTCGTGCTGACCACGGACTTCCGCCCGGAACTCAAGGAACTCCCGGGCCCCGGCCGCACCCTCCACCTCCACGCCACGGACACCCCGCCGGAGACGGAGGGCGAGTGGTTCGTCGACCTGACGGGCGACGGGATCGCCTGGCGGCACGCCCACGAAAAGGCGGCGGTGGCGGTCCGCGGCCCGGTCGCCGACGTCCTGCGCGTCTTCTACCGGCGCCTGCCGGCGGACTTCGACACGGTGACGGTGTCGGGGGATCGTGAGGTGCTGGATCTCTGGCTGGACAAGGCGCGGTTCTGAGGACGGATAGCGCGGTCCCCGCAGCGGCTTTCCCGGAGGGTGGCCGCTGCGGGGTTCTCGGGGCGGGGGCCGCCAAGCAGCAGAACGAGTAGCAGCGCGCCGACATGGATACGCTGGGCCGGGCACCCACTGGAGGACCTGAATGACCGCCACACTTCCCGAGTGGCTCTACCCGCCGCGTGACAGCGGCTGGGAGGCCGACGATCTCGACACCATCCCCGGTCTGCCTCGCCACACGGAACTCATCGACGGAGCCTTGATCTTCATGATGTCTCCTCAGCGGTCGTGGCACGACCGTGTCATTCGACGTCTGACCTCCGCCCTGGAGGACCAGGCACCGCGGGGGCACACCGTCGAGGCGCAGATGACCATCCGGCTGAGCGTGAAGAGCCGCCCCGAGCCGGACGTCGTCGCCGCCGGCGTTCCCTACGACCCCGACCGGACGCGCTTCTTGCCGGAAGAAGTCGCGCTCGTCGTGGAGGTCGTCTCCGACGAGTCGCAGGAGCGCGACCGGGAGACCAAGCCGTTCAAGTACGCCCGAGCGGGCATTCCTCACTTCTGGCGCATCGAGGAGGAGCGCGGCCTTCCCGTCGTCCACTCCTACGAGCTGGACGAGACGACCCGGGCCTACGTCGCCACCGGCATCCACCGTGAGCGGATCAAGACGTCCGTACCGTTCGGCATCGGCATCGACCTGGTGCGGCTCGCCCGCTGAGCTCCGGGAACAGGCCCTAGCCCCGTGCGGCGCGGAGCCCGCCGGGCTCCGGCGGCGGTGGCGCGGCCTTCGCTCCCGGGGAGCCCAGCTGGTGCGCCAGCCAGGGCAGCGCCTGCGCGAAGGCGGTGGCGCCGAACTGCCAGCTGTGCCGGCCCGGTGCCACCACGACCGTCGTGGTGAAGCCGTCCTTGCGGGCCGCCGCACTCAGCTGCCTGGCCTGCTTGATGTGCGGGGCTTCCTGGTCGCCGCTCTCGAACCAGCCGGATGCGTGCGGGTACTTGCCGTGGTGCGCCAGTACCGTCAGGGGATCGTGCGCGGCCCAGGCCGCCGCGTCGCCGCCGTAGAGGTGGGCGATGGTCTGCTGCTTGTTCCCGGCGTTGGGGCCGGCGTCGCCGGAGATGTCCTCGAAGTGGGAGAAGACGTCAGGGTGTTCCAGCGTCAGGCCCACGGCGCAGGTGCCGCCCATCGACCAGCCGACCACACCCCACTTGTGCGGGTCGGAGGCGGCGTTGAACGTCTTCTCGACATAGGGCGGAATGTCCCGTGTCAGGTGGTTCTCGGACTGGCCGCGAGGGCCGTTGACGCATTCGGTGTCCACCTTGAAGCCGCCGGAGGCGTCGGCGAAGACCAGGATCGGGGCGAAGCCGTGGTGCTTTCGGGCGTAGGCGTCGGCTGTGGTGACGGCATTGCCGGTTCGGGGCCAGTCGTCCGGTTCCGAGAACTCGCCGCCGATCATCTCCAGTACCGGCAGCTTGGGCCGTGTCCTGCTGCGGAACCAGGCGGGCGGCAGGTAGACCAGCTCCTGGCGCGGGTGGAAGCCGCTCGACGACGGGATGTTCACGTCCACGATGCGGCCGGTCGAGGTCTTTCCCGTCACGGTGCCGAGCTGATCGAGGGCGATCTCGTGAGGCAGCGGGGCATCGGACAACTCGCCGACGGCATCGGCCAGCGTGGAGTAGTAACCGGTCGAGGTGTTCAGTACCTCGGCGGCCGAGGCCAGGGCCAGCACCGCGGCGACGGGCGCCATCGTCCGCCGCCACCAGCGGGCGCTGCGCCAGCCCGTCACCAGGACGGTCAGAGCCGTGACCGCGACACCCACCCAGATCCACAGCATGAGCGGAACCGGGTCGGTGATCCCGGCCGACTGGACCACGGCCACCGCCAGCACGGCAGTCAGTACGCAGGACACCCCGATGGCCATCGGTGCCCGGCGCAGCCGCCATATTCGGTCGCGCCGGCCGATGGCGGCGAAACATGCAGCGACGGCGGTGAGTTGGAGGGTCCAGGGGAACCATCCGTCGAGCAATGAAACGTTCATGACGAGGAGCGTAAGCAGGGCGGCTCCGTCCACCAGCCCTTCCGGTGGCGGGCAACGAGCTTGTCGAAGGACTGTGCGCCGACCGAAACAGGATTGCGGTCAGATCTCCGCACTGCCCGTGGAACCTCCGGGCGCGTCGGACCGTCGGCCGGACCGGCCGAGCCGCCGGACCACGGCCCCGGACCCGCGGTCCCCAGCCGGGTAAGGCAGCATGAGCGCACCGCCGACGAACACCCTGGAGGACGGACGCCATGCCGCCCAAGCCCGAGATACTCGCCGCCTTCGAAGCGGCAAAGGGATTCATGCCCGTCGACGAGGGCCTGGCCCTCTACGCCGCCGCCGAGCAGGCCGCAGGCCTCGGGCTGCCGCTGCTCGAAGTCGGCACCTACTGCGGGCGGTCCACCATCCTGCTCGCCGCCGCCGCGCGCGAGGCCGGGACGACGGCCGTGACCGTCGACCACCACCGCGGCAGCGAGGAGCAGCAGCCGGGGTGGGAGTACCACGACGCCTCCCTCGTCGACGGCGGTGACGACGGCGTGGGCCTGATGGACACGTTGCCCGTCTTCCGCCGCACCCTGCACCGGGCCGGGCTGGAGGAGCACGTCGTCGCGATGGTCGGACGGTCGCCGCAGGTGGCCGCGCTCTGGCGGGCGCCGCTGGGGCTGGTGTTCATCGACGGCGGGCACACCGACGAGCACGCCACCGCCGATTACGAGGGGTGGGCCCCGCACGTCGCGCCGGGCGGGCTGCTGGTCATCCACGACGTCTTCCCCGACCCCGCCGACGGCGGGCAGGCTCCGTACCGCGTGTACCTCCGGGCCCTGGAGTCCGGGGCGTTCACCGAGATCTCGGTGACGCACTCGCTTCGCGTTCTGCAGCGCTCGGGCACCGGGATCTGAGGAGCGGGGCTAGCATCGCGGGGGTGTCCAGTCGTATGTGTCGCCACCCCGCTGTCGTGTTGACGGCCCTGGCCGTGACCCTGTCCGTCGGTGCCGGTCTCACGGGCTGCTCGGGCACCCCGGCCGCCAAGGCCGGTCCCGCCTCCGCAGCGCCGTCCGTTCCGACGGGCGGCGCCACGGTGGCGTCCCGGCCGAAGCCGTCGGAGCCGTCCGGACCGTCGGCATCATCGGCATCGCCGGAGTCGGCACCCGCCGCCGACGGCCCCCTCAAGGGGAAGACGGTCGTCATCGACCCCGGCCACAACATCCACAACCAGGATCATCCCGCGGAGATCGACCGCCAGGTCGACGTCGGCAACGGGCACAAGGAGTGCGACACCACCGGCACCTCCACCAACTCCGGTTACGCGGAAGCCACCTTCACCCTCGACGTCGCCCACCGCCTCCGTACGCTCCTCCAGGGCCGCGGCGCCAATGTCGTCCTCACCCACGACGGCGACCGGCCGTACGGGCCGTGCGTGACCGAGCGCGCCGAGATCGGCAACAAGGCGCACGGCGACGCGGCCGTCTCCATCCACGCCGACGGCGCCGCGGCCGGCGACCGCGGCTTCCATGTGATCCTGCCCGCAGCCGTCCGCGGCGGAGGTGTCGACAACTCGGCCATCGTGGCGCCCTCCAAAGAACTGGGCGCACGGATCGCGGGCAATTTCGTCCGGGCGACCGGAAGCGCGCCCTCCAACTACATCGGCGGCGGTACGGGACTGGACACGCGTAGTGACCTCGGCGGTCTCAACCTGTCCACCATTCCGAAGGTTTTCATCGAATGCGGCAATATGCGCGACCCGCAGGACGCCGCTCTGCTCACCGACGGATCATGGCGCGAGAAGGCGGCGCAGGGAATCGCGGACGGCATCACCGACTTCCTGCACGGGTAGGAGCAGCAGGCCACAGGCGTGTCACGAGGGTGATACGAACAGGGCTCCCCGGACGACCCGCGACGGGTTCACCCGTACGATGGGGGGCCGCCACCCCCGCGCCCTCGCATCTCGCGTACCGGCGACAGCGACGATTACTGACAGCACTGACAAAGGATCTTAGGTGAACATCCGCTCCCTCACTCGAGGTGACGGCGGGGTGATCGGAGCAGCGGTGTTGCTGTTCATCGCCTCGTTCCTCAGCTTCTACTCGTTCGACTGCGGATCGGCCACAATCGGCTGCCCCAGCGAGCCGAGCGGCTGGAAGTCCGATTACTTCCCTGCGCTGCCGTCGATCTTCCTCGCCGGAATCATCGCCGCTGCCCTGATCGTCGCCTCCCGTTTCCAGCCCGAGGGCCGCAAGCTCGTGGGCCTGAGCCTGGACCAGTGGGGCATCGCGCTGGCCGTGTTCGCCGCGTGGTCCTCGCTGTGGACGATCTTCGGCGGCCCGGCCAGCGACCGTGTCTCGCCCGGAATCGGGCAGATCCTGGCGCTGATCGCCAACCTGGTGCTGGCGGCGATCGCCCTGCTCACCCCGCGCACCCCGGCCCTGAAGGCCCCGCTCGTGCCGGCCCCGTCCGCCCCGCAGCAGGCGGCCGGCCCGTACGGCATGGCCCCGCAGCAGGGGTACGGCTACCCCGGCCCGGGTGCGATGCAGCAGCCCGGCGCGGGCGCCCCGTCCCCGTACGGTGCACAGCCCCAGCAGCCCCAGCAGCCGTACGGTGCGGCGCAGTCCGGTGAGACGCGGATCCAGCCGCCGGTCGGCGGGCACGACGCGGCGGCCCCGGCCGCCGAGGGCACGGGTGCCGGTGCGGCCCCGCAGCCGGCGGCGGCTCCTGCGGACTTCGCCCCGTTCTGGTTCGCGGTGCCGGTGAATCGTCCCCTCTACGCGGAGGACGGCTCGCCCGCGCCGATCGCCGAGCTCGCGCCCGGCACCTGGTACCTGGCGGTCGACCAGCGCGGCCAGGCGCTCGTGGCGCAGACGCAGGACGGCCGGCGCGGCGTCCTGCAGGACACGACGGGCATCCAGCGCGGCTGATCCGCCACACCTCAACGGGCAGCGGCCCGCCGGCTCCAGCCGGCGGGCCGCTGTCTTGTCCCCGGAACCGCAACTGACGTACCGTCAGTGACCTTCCTTCCGGGAGGAGCTCCCATGCGACTCGGCCTCGCGCTCGGCTACTGGGGCCGCCGCCCCGACCCCCGCCACCTCGAACTCGCCCGCCACGCCGAGCAGCTCGGCTACCACTCCGTATGGACCGCCGAGTCCTGGGGCTCCGACGCCTTCACCCCCCTGACCTGGATCGCGGCCCGCACCCGCCGCATCCGGCTGGGCACCGCGGTGGCCCAGATGGCGGCCCGCACCCCCACGGCCACGGCCATGCACGCCCTCACCCTCGACCACCTGTCCGGCGGACGCCTGCTGCTCGGCCTGGGCCTGTCGGGCCCGCAGGTGGTGGAGGGCTGGTACGGACGCCCGTTCCCCGCAAGCCCGTTGACGGCCACGCGGGAGTACGTGGACGTCGTCCGCCAAGTGCTGCTCCGCCAGGGCCCGGTGGTCCTGAACGGCCGTTTCCACCAGCACCCGTACCAGGGCCCGGACGGCACGGGCCTGGGCAAACCGCTCCGCTCGATCACCCACCCGCTGCGGCGCGGCCTGCCGCCGGTGCTCCTGGGGGCGGAGGGCCCGAAGAACATCGCGCAGACCACACACATCGCGGACGGCTGGCTTCCGCTGTACTGGTCCCCGACCCGGGACGCCGCGCTGTACGGGGACACCCTGGCCGCCGCGCCCGCAGGGTTCATGGTGGCGCCGATGGTACGGGCGCAGGTGTGCGCGGACGTCGGTGAGGGCCTGCTGCCGGTGAAGGCGATGCTGGCGTTCTACGTGGGCGGCATGGGACACGCGAGCCGCAACTTCCACGCGGAGCTGATGGCCCGCATGGGCTTCGAGGACGCGGCGCACCGCGTACGGGAGTTGTTCGCGGAGGGGCGGCGGGCGGAAGCGGTGGCGGCCGTACCGGATGCGTTCGCGGACGAGATCTCCCTGGTGGGCCCGCGCGAACGGATCGCGGAACGGCTGGAGCCGTGGCGGCGGGGCCCGGTCACGGACCTGCTGGTCGTGGCGCCGGACCGGGGGACGTTGCGGGTGCTGGCGGAGGTGAACGGCTAGGCGTTCTGCGAGGTAACGGTGATTCGTCGGCTGCGGGTTCGTCGTGGCTTGTCGCGCCCACGCGGCGGAGCCGCTGGGGGTACCTCCTGGGGGCACCCCCAGCGGTAGCTGGGGGAGGTAGCTGGGGGAGGAACTGCCCCGCGCCCCTTCGGGGCGCCCCTCTACAGCCATCCGTTCTGGCGTGCCGCCCTCACCGCCTCCATCCTGTTGCGGGTCTGCGTCTTGCCGATCGCCGCCGACAGGTAGTTCCGCACCGTCGCCGGTGAGAGGTGCACCTTCGCCGCTATGTCGGCCACCGTCGCGCCGTCCACCGCCGCTGCCAGGACGTCGCGTTCGCGTTGCGTGAGCGGGTTCGGGCCGGCGCTCAGGGCGGCTGCGGCCAGGGCCGGGTCGATGACGCGCTCGCCCGCCAGGGCGCGGCGGATCGCCGCCGCGAGGTCCTCCACGGGGCCGTCCTTGACCAGGAAGCCGGAGGCGCCCGCCTCCATCGCGCGGCGGAGGTAGCCGGGGCGGCCGAAGGTGGTGAGGATCAGGACGCGGCACTCGGGGAGCCGCGTGCGCAGGTCGGCGGCGGCGTCCAGGCCGCTGCGGCCGGGGAGTTCGATGTCGAGCAGGGCGACGTCGGGGCGGGCCGACAGGGCCGTGGGGAGGATCTCGTCGCCGTTGCCCACCTGGGCGACGACCTCCATGTCGTCCTCCAGGCCGAGCAGCAGGGCCAGCGCCCCCCGCATCATGCCCTGGTCCTCCGCCAGCAGCAGCTTGATCATGCCGCGCGTCCCTCTTCCTCGTCGTCCACGGGCAGTTCGGCCACGAGCCGGAAGCCGCGCTTGCCATGGGGGCCGGTGGTCAGGGAGCCGCCCGCGGCGGCCAGCCGCTCGGTCAGCCCCTTCAGACCCGTACCGCCCGTACCGCCGGGGCCCTCGCCCGAGCCTACGCCGCGGCCGTCGTCCGTGATCTCCAGGTGGACGCGGCCGGGTTCGCCCCGTATCTCGATCGCGCAGCGCTCCGCGCCGCTGTGCCGTATGACGTTGGTGACGCCCTCGCGCACCACCCACCCCAGCAGGGCCGCGGTCTGCGGCGGCAGCGGCGGGCCCGACTGGCGGATGTCCGCCGCGATGGCGGAGGCGTCCAAACAGGAACGGGCCCGGTCGAGTTCCGTCGCCAGGCTGCCCTCGCGGTAGCCGGTGACCGCCTCCCGGATCTCGGTGAGGGCCTGGCGGCCGACCGCCTCGATGTCCGCGGCCTGGCCCAGCGCCGCCTCCAGGTCGCGGGGCGCGAGGCGGCGCACCGCCTCGGCCTTGACGACGACGACGGACATGGTGTGGCCGAGCAGGTCGTGCAGGTCCCGCGAGAACCGCAGTCGTTCGCGCTCCACGGCCGCGTGGGCCAGCTCCTCCTGTGTGGCCTTGAGCTGGGCGACGGTCTCGAAGAAGTTCAGCAGCGTGGCCGCCACGACGCCGGACAGCGATGTGCCCCAGGCGATGGCCAGCGTGTTCTGCGGGTGATCCTGGAATGTGGTGATGGCCCAGACCGAGAGCCCGGTCGCCGCCAACACGCCGCCGAGCCAGGGGCCTTTGAGGCGCATGACGACGCCCGTGGCCATGGAGAGCATCGGGAAGCACAGCATCCAGTCGCCGCCGTAGCCGATGGTCAGCGCGTAGGTGACGACGACCAGCCCGGCCAGGGCGATGAACGGGGTGCGGGTCTCGCGCCGGCGCTCGTCGAGACTGGTGACGATCGCGGTGACGTAGCAGGCGACGAAGGCCGCCATGCCCGCGCCGGCCAGCCACGGCAGGGGCACCCTGCCCCGGAAGGTGTCGATGACGTCCCCGGTGAGGGCAAGGAGCCAGGGGGTGAACGTGCGCCAGGTCGGCGCGTTCATCCGCTCGATCGCCTTCATTGCTCCGCTGCTCATGCCCACGACTGTACGAAAAGCCGCACTGAGCTGGGGAGATGCGAATGTCTGCGGGGTGCCGGTGACATTTGTCCCGAAGGGGGCTTCCTCCCTTGTAGAACGCGTTCTATGCTGCGGGTTCGCTGAGGCTGGTCGCGCCCGCGCGGCGGAGCCGCATATCGACACAGTCCCGCGCCCCTTACGGGGCGCCTCGGTTCGCTGAGATGAAGGGCACCCCTCTCCATGCCCATCGATCCCGTCAAAGCCGTCTCCGCCCCGCCGCGGGCGGTCCCCCTCGCCTGGGACCACAAGGACGTCCAGCTCTACCACCTCGGCATCGGCGCCGGCATCCCCGCCACCGACCCCGGCGAACTCCGCTACACCCTGGAGAGCCGGCTGCACGTCCTGCCCTCGTTCGCCACCGTCGCGGGCGGCGGCATGGCCCTCGCCGGCGGGCTCTCCGCGCCCGGCGTCGACGTCGACCTCGCCGCCGTGCTGCACGGCGGGCAGCACATCACGCTCCACCGCCCCATCCCGGTCCGCGGTACGGACGTCACCCAGACCTCGCGCGTCGTCGCCGTGTACGACAAGGGGAAGGCCGCCGTCATCGTGCTGCGCGCGGACGCCGCCGACGCCGACGGGCCGCTGTGGACCTCCGACGCCTCCATCTTCGTCAAGGGCGAGGGCGGCTTCGGCGGCGAGCGCGGCCCGCAGGCCGAGCGCCGCGAACTGCCGGACAAAGCGCCCGACTTCACCGTGGAACGGGCCATCCGCGAGGACCAGGCCCTGCTCTACCGGCTCTCGGGCGACTGGAACCCGCTGCACGCCGACCCCGGGTTCGCCGGGCTCGCCGGCTTCGAACGCCCCATCCTGCACGGCCTGTGCTCGTACGGCATCGTCCTCAAGGCCGTCGTGGACACCGCGCTCGGCGGCGACGTCACCCGTGTGCGCTCGTACGCCACCCGCTTCGCGGGCGTGGCCTACCCCGGCGAGACGCTGCGGATCCGGATGTGGCGCGACGGCGCCGGTATCCGGGTGGCGGCCGGTGCCGTGGAGCGCGAGGAGGCGCCCGTCCTCACCGACACGTTCGTCGAGCACACCTGAGCCGTACCACCTGCCCGTACGTGAAGGGAGCACCGCCATGCGTGCCGCCGTTCAGCTCGAGACAGGCCGGGACAAGCTCGAAGTCCTCGACGACGTCGAGGCCGTGGGGTTCGGCCCCGGCAAGGTGAGAGTGCGCATCCGGGCCGGCGGGCTGTGCCACTCCGACCTCTCCGCCATGTCCGGCGTCCTGCCGCAGCCCGCCCCCTTCGTCCCCGGGCACGAGGGCGCGGGCGACGTGCTGGAGGCGGGCGAGGGCGTCACCTCCGTCAAGCCCGGTGACCGGGTCCTCGTCTGCTGGCTGCCGCCGTGCGGGGACTGCAGGGCCTGCCGGCGCGGCCAGGGCCACCTCTGCCTCTCCGGCTTCATGAACTCCGCGACCCCCAACTTCCGCCGCGGCCCCGGCCCGAGCGAGGTCTTCGGCTTCGCCGGCACCGGCACCTTCGCCGAGGAGGTCGTCGTCGACGCCGGGTGCGCCGTGCCCGTCCCCGACGACGTGCCCTACGACATCGCCGCCCTGATCGGCTGCGGCGTCACCACCGGACTCGGCGCCGCCCTCAATACCGCGCGGGTGGCAGCCGGTTCGTCGGTCGCCGTGATCGGCTGCGGCGGCGTCGGCATCTCCACGGTGCAGGGCGCGCGCCTCTCGGGCGCCGCGCAGATCGTCGCCGTCGACCCGGTCGTCTCCCGCCGCGAGGCCGCGCTGCGGTTCGGCGCCACGGAGGCCGTCGACCCCGGCGAACTGCCCGCAGCCAAGGCCCGGGTCACCGGCGGCGAGGGCTTCGACTACGTCTTCGAGGTCGTCGGCACCTCCGCCACCGCCCGCACCGCCTACGAGGCCACCCGCCGCGGCGGCACGCTGTGCATCGTCGGGGCGGGCGCGATGGACGACAACCTGCAGATCAACATGTTCGAGCTGTTCTTCGACGAGAAGCGGATCCTGCCCTCGCTGTACGGCGGCGGGGACGTGCTGCGCTCCTACGAACGGGCCATCGCCCTCTGGCGGGCGGGCCGCATCGACCTCGCGGGCCTGATCACCCACCGCGTCCCGCTCGCGGGCATCAACGAGGCCGTCGAGCAGATGCGGACGGGCCAGGCGCTGCGCACCTGTATCGAGTTGTGAAGGGGATCGCGATGAAGCCCGTCAACCCCCTCCCGCTGCAGGGCAGGACCGCGATCGTCACCGGCGCCGGGCGCGGCCTCGGCCGGACCGAGGCCCTGGAACTGGCCCGGCTCGGCGCGGCCGTGGTCGTCAACGACTACGGGCAGGAGAGCCACCACGGTTCCGGCGAGGCGTCCGCCGGGCCCGCCGAGTCCGTCGTCGAGGAGATCCGCGCGGCGGGCGGGCGGGCCGTGGCCCACCTCGGCGACGTGGCCGACTTCGAGCAGGCCCGCGACCTCGTGCAGCTCGCCCTCGACAGCTTCGGCGGCTCGCTCGACATCCTCGTGAACAACGCGGGCATCCTGCGCGACCGGATGGTCTTCTCGATGTCGGAGGAGGAGTGGGACGCGGTCATCCGCGTCCATCTGAAAGGGCACTTCACCACCACACGCTTCGCTGCCGCGCACTGGCGGGAACGGGCCAAGGCCACCGGCCGCCCGGTCTACGGGCGGATCGTCAACACCTCCTCGGAGGCGTTCCTCGCCGGCTCGGCCGGGCAGCCCAACTACGCGGCCGCCAAGGGCGGGATCGTCGGCCTGACGACGTCGACGGCCGAGGCACTGCGCAAGTACGGGGTCACGGCGAACGTCATCTGCCCGCGGGCCCGGACCCGGATGACGGCGGACGTCTTCGCGGCGGCGGAAGAGGGCGGCGCGCTGGATCCGCTGGCTCCGGAATATGTCGCTCCGCTCGTGGCCTACCTCGCCTCGCCGGGTGCGGCGCAGGTGAGCGGGCAGGTCTTCGTCGTGCACGGCGGGATGGTGGCCGTGGTCGAACGGCCTAGGGTGGCCGCCCAGTTCGACGCGGAGGACGGGGCGTTCAGCGCCGCGGAGCTGGAGTCCGTGCTCGGCCCGTACTACGCGGGGCGGCCGCCGCAGGAGACGTTCGCGGCGGTGGAGGTGCTGGGGCTGCGCAAAGGCCGACCGGCCGCCGGATGAGCCCGGCGGCCGGTCGGATGGCAGGAGGCGGTGCTGCTCAGGCCGCCGCCCGCTCCGTGTCGTCGTTGCGGCGGTGCTTGCCGTGGGCGGGGGCGCGGTCGTCGTCCGAGGACGCCTGCGGACCGCGGTGCCTGCCGGTGCCGGCGGCTGCGGCCTGGGCGGACGCCTCGGGGCGCGCCTCGGTCGTGTCGGTACGGACATCGGGCATGTGGGAAGTCACTCCGTCGGATGTGGATGCGGGCTGTGCGCGTGGGGACAGCCTGTTCGCTTTCCGCGTGTGACCATGCGGCGGCGCGGCCCCCGCCCGAGTTTAACGGGGCCTTGATCACCGGAGTCAATCGGGTGCGGGGCGGACGTGGCCGGTCGCGCCCACGCGGCGGAGCCGCTGGGGGTACCCCCAGCGGTAGCCCCGCGCCCCTTCGGGGCGCGTGCCCCGCTACCGCGCCTTCGCCTGCGGCGCCAGCCGCAGCGGGACCGGTCGCAACGGTAACTCCCGCTCCTCCTCGGCGTACGGCACATGCGCCAGCCCGCACGGCACCGCCGCCGTCACGAACGGCAACAGCAGCTCCCCGTCCGCCGTCCACAGCCCCGCACCCGTCAACCAGCCCTCCGGCGCGGCGAATTGCCGCAGCCGTTTGGTGGCGGGCTGCCACACCCCCACCCTGCCGTGGTCGACGGCGAACGCCACCGCACACCCCTCGGGCGACAGTCCCTGCCCGGGCTGCGCCGCGATCGGTTCCGGTGAGATGCCGTCAGGCGCCAGGCACTCGGGGAACCGCATCGGCCGTGCCGAGCCGAGGACGCCCCACCCCAGCCGGTCCGTACCGGGCGCGTCGGACCGTACGACCAGCAGGCCGCTGTCCGGCTCGGCCAGCAGCAGCCGGTCGTTGCTGTGTTCCGTGATCTGCAGCAGCGGGCTCGTCTCGCCGCCGCGCCCCAGGTCGACGACGACGGTCTTGGCCAGCCCCTCCAGCTCCCGGTCCAGCGCCAGCAGCCGGCCCGAGCGGTCGAGCCAGGCGCCGCCCTCGCAGCGGCCGGGCACCGTGGCCAGCAGGTCGGGGCAGGAGGTGCTGCCGTGCACCTGCCACAGCGTGGTCGACTCGGCGCCGTGCACCAGGGCGTAGGCGGACGTGCCGTCCGGAGCGGGCGGCAGCAGCGTCAGCTGCGGGCACTCGATGGCCCCCAGCGGCAGCTCGCCGGTGCCCGGCCCGGCGGGGTAGAGCAGCGAGAGCGCGAACCGCTCGGCGATCCGGCGGCGGATGAGCACGCGGCCGTCGGTGAGCGGCAGGACCTGGCTGTCGGGCTCCTCCGGCTGCTTGCCGGGCAGCGGCACCGCGTACGGCTCGGGGCCGTCGAGCGTCCAGCGCTCCGGAAACCAGCCATCCGTCCCCCGCCCGAGGGTCAGCCACGCCGCGTACGATCCGTCCGCTGTGACCGTGAATGGCGTGTGTCGTCCGTCCGCCCGGGCACCCGGTGGGGTGCCGGCCGGAGCGCTCTGAGGACTGCTCTGTGGGGCACAGACCGTCATGAGAAACGTCACCTCCGGCACAGAACGTAGTTTTCGGCCCGCGAGCCGAACCCTTCGGGCGGGGGTGCTTCACGCGTAAGGGTGGCTCTTGTCCGATTCGCCTGAGGAGCGGGGCGCAGGTGTGCTCCCTCCGCGGCGGTCGGGTGAGGGGAGGCTCGCCTCAATGGCCGGACGAGCCCCCTTGACCCGGTCCCCCGCTCCGGCCCGCGAAGCCCGGGCCGGGGGACAGGTAGCCTTTCCCCCGTGCCCGCACTGTCTGAAGTCATCGCCGCCCTCGACGCTCTCTGGCCCCCGGAGCGGGCCGAGCAGTGGGACGCCGTCGGCACGGTCTGCGGCGACCCCGACGCCCCCGTCGGCCGCGTGCTCTTCGCCGTCGACCCCGTCCAGGAGGTCGTGGACGAGGCGGTGCAGCTCGGCGCCGACCTGCTCGTCACCCACCACCCGCTCTACCTGCGCGGGACGACGACGGTCGCGGCCTCCACCTTCAAGGGCCGCGCCGTGCACACCCTCATCAAGCACGACATCGCCCTGCACGTCGCGCACACCAACGCCGACCGCGCCGACCCCGGCGTCTCCGACGCCCTCGCCGGCGCCCTCGACCTGCGCGTCATCGCCCCCCTCGTGCCCGACCCGACGGACCCCTCGGGCCGCCGCGGCCTCGGCCGCATCTGCGAGCTCGACCCGCCGGTGAGCCTGGCCGACTTCGCCGAGCGCGCCGCCAAGCGGCTGCCCGCCACCGCCCAGGGCATCCGCGTCGCCGGGGACCCCGCGCGCACGATCCGCACGGTCGCCGTCTGCGGCGGCTCCGGCGACTCCCTCTTCGCCGAGGTGCGCGCCGCCGGCGTCGACGCGTACGTCACCGCCGACCTGCGTCACCACCCCGCGTCCGAGGCCCAGCAGCACAGCCCGCTGGCCCTCGTCGACGCCGCGCACTGGGCCACCGAGTGGCCCTGGACGGAGCAGGCCGCCGCCGAGCTCGACGAGATCTCCGACCGCCACGGCTGGGGCCTGCGCACCCACGTCTCGCGGACGGTCACCGACCCCTGGACCGCCCACGCGGCGTCCACCACCGTTTCTCATCACTCCTAGGAGCCCCCAACTGAACGCCGCGCCCGCCGACCAGATCCGCCTCCTCGATCTCCAGGACCTGGACACCCGCCTCAACCAGCTGGCACACAAGCGCAAGAGCCTGCCCGAGCACGCCGAGATCCTGGCGCTCGAGGGCGACCTCACCCAGCACCGCGACCTCCTCGTCGCCGCGCAGACCCAGGAGAGCGACACCGCCCGCGAGCAGGCCAAGGCCGAGCAGGACGTCGACCAGGTCCGCCAGCGCGCCGCCCGCGACCAGCAGCGCCTGGACTCCGGCGCCGGGATGTCCCCCAAGGACCTGGAGAACCTCCAGCACGAGGTGGCCTCCCTCGCCAAGCGCCAGGGCGACCTGGAGGACGTCGTCCTCGAGGTCATGGAGCGCCGCGAGGCCGCCCAGGAGCGGGTCAAGGAGCTGACCGGCCGCGTCGGGTCCGTCCAGGCCAAGGTCAACGACGCCGCCGCGCGCCGCGACACCGCCACCGGGGCCATCGACGCCGAGGTCGCCACCGTGACCAAGGAGCGCGAGCTCGTCGCTGGCACCATCCCCGACGCGCTCCTGAAGCTCTACGACAAGCTCCGCGTCCAGCAGGGCGGCGTCGGTGCGGCCCGCCTGTACCAGCGCCGCTGCGAGGGCTGTCGGCTGGAGCTCAACATCACCGAGGTCAACGAGGTCCGTGCCGCGGCCGCCGACGAGGTCGTGCGGTGCGAGAACTGCCGCCGGATCCTGGTCCGTACGCCCGAGTCCGGCCTGTAGGCCCACGGTGGTCCGGCGCTTCATCGTCGAAGCGGACGGCGGTTCCCGGGGCAACCCGGGCCCCGCCGGCTACGGCGCCGTCGTCCTGGACGCGGCGACGGGTGAGGCCCTCGCGGAGGCCGCCGAGTACATCGGCACGGCGACCAACAACGTCGCCGAGTACCGGGGTCTGATCGCCGGGCTGGAGGCGGCCAGGGCCATCGACCCGGACGCCGGGATCGAGGTCCGGATGGACTCCAAGCTCGTCGTCGAGCAGATGTCCGGCCGCTGGAAGATCAAGCACCCGGACATGCGGCCGCTCGCCGCCCGGGCACAGGCCGTCTTCCCGCCCGGCCGGGTCGCCTACGAGTGGATCCCGCGCGAGCGGAACAAGCACGCGGACCGGCTGGCCAACGAGGCCATGGACGCCGGCAAGCGAGGCGTGCCGTGGGAGCCGGGGGCTGCCGCTCCTGCACCTGCCGCCGCTTCTTCCGAGCCCAAGGCCGCGCCTGTCGGCCGGGCCGCGCCCGCCGACCTCGGGGCGCCGACGACGCTCGTCCTGCTGCGGCACGGGGAGACGGCGCTGACGCCGCAGAAACGGTTCTCGGGGAGCGGCGGCGGCGACCCCGAACTGTCGCCCGCCGGCCGCCGCCAGGCGGACGCGGTGGCCGCAGCGCTCGCGGCCCGGGGCACCGTCCAGGACATCGTCACCTCCCCGCTGCGCCGCTGCCGCGAGACGGCGGCCACGGTGGCGGCCCGGCTCGGCCTGGAGGTCCGGGTCGAAGAGGGCCTGCGCGAAACGGACTTCGGCGCCTGGGAGGGCCTGACCTTCGCCGAGGTGCGCGAGCGGCACCCCGCGGACCTGGACGCCTGGCTCGCCTCCACGAAGGCGGCCCCCACGGGCGGCGGCGAGAGCTTCGCCGCGGTGGCGCGGCGGGTGGCCGCGTCCCGGGACCGGCTGCTGGAGCGGTACGCGGGGCGGACGGTGCTGCTGGTGTCGCATGTGACGCCGGTGAAGACGCTGGTGCGGCTTGCGCTCGGCGCGCCGCCCGAGGCGTTGTTCCGGATGGAGTTGTCGGCGGCGTCGTTGAGTGCGGTGGCGTATTACGCGGACGGCAATGCGTCGCTGCGGTTGCTGAACGACACGGGGCACCTGCGGTAGGTCGTCGGGTGCGGGCCGGTTGTGGCTTGTCGCGCAGTTCCCCGCGCCCCTTGCGGGGCGCGGCCCCCGGCGGCTGACGGGGCGCGGCCCCCGTTACGGGGTGCGTCTCCTCGTTGCAAGCACCTTGTCCAGCAAGGCGATTGCGCGCAATCGTTGCTTCTCCCGTTGTTCGATCTCCCCGGAACTCTCGCCCGTTGCCGCGACCCTGGGGCAGGACGGGCACTGCCAGCGGTCGGGGGCTCCGACCGCCGGCGGGTCCATCGGCACGTCGCACTGCGGACACCGCACGGTGATCCCCTCCACGTGCCCGCACGACGCGCACACCCACACCGGCCCCTCCACGTCCTGCTGCCGCCACGCCGTCCGCCTGCACTGCGGGCAGCCGGTGGTGGCGATCCCGGCCCGGCTCATGACCGGGGGCTCGGGGGTGGAGTCGGCGTACTCGATGATCCGGGCCCGGACGCGGTCGTCCGTCGTGTTGGCCATCCGCAGCAGGTGGGCGACCCGCGAACGCGCTTCGTCGACGAAATCGTTCATGGCGCTCAGCAGGCTACCGCGCCGGGTCTCCGCAACTGTGCTGCTTCCCGGGCGAGTTCCGTGATCCGCCCCCAGTCGCCCGAGCGCACCGCCTCCGGGGGCGCCATCCACGTGCCGCCCACGCAGCCCACGTTGGGCAGGGCCAGGTAGTCGCGGGCGGCGGCGGGCCCGATGCCGCCCGTGGGGCAGAACCGGGCGGTCGGCAGGGGCGCGGCCAGGGACTTCAGATACGGTGCCCCGCCCGCCGCCTCCGCCGGGAAGAACTTCATCTCGCGCACGCCCCGCTCCAGCAGCGCCAGCACCTCCGACGCCGTGGAGACCCCCGGCAGGAACGGCACCCCCGAGGCCCGCATCGCGTCCAGCAGCCGCTCCGTCCACCCGGGGCTGACCAGGAAGCGGGCCCCGGCCTGCACCGCGGCCTCCGCCTGGGCGGGCCGCAGCACGGTCCCCGCGCCGACCACCGCCTCGGGGACCTCCTCCGCGACGGCCCGGATCGCCGCCAGGGCGGCATGCGTGCGCAGCGTCACCTCGATCGCCGGCAGCCCGCCCGCGACCAGGGCCCGGGCCAGCGGCACGGCTCTGGACACGTCGTCGATCACCACGACGGGGAGCACGGGGGC
The DNA here is from genome assembly GCF_058146165.1 of Streptomyces sp. AM25. Taxonomy (NCBI): domain Bacteria; kingdom Bacillati; phylum Actinomycetota; class Actinomycetes; order Kitasatosporales; family Streptomycetaceae; genus Streptomyces; species Streptomyces sp. AM25. The sequence continues at coordinate 260,815 of NZ_JBKIWN010000009.1, forward strand.
CAGGTCGAGTACGGTCACGGCGGTCATCCTGCCGCCGGGCCCCACCCCTCGCAACGGTCGTTGCACACTGCGCAACGGCAGGTGCTAGAGCTCGGACACCACGACGTCGAGCGCCCAGGGCCTTCCGCCCTTCGCGGGCGGGGTGTCGCCTTCGACCGCGTACCCCAAGTCCCGCAGCGCCACGGCCAGTTCGGCGGGGTCCGAGGGCCGTGCACCGGCCGTCAGCAGGTCCCGCACCAGCCGCCCCTTGGTGGCCTTGTTGAAGTGGCTGACGACCGACCGTTTCTCGACGCCGTTCACGGTCTTCGCGTGCAGCACCCGCACCGTCGCCGTGCGCCCGGCGAGTTCGCCCTTCGGCTTCCAGGCGGCGGCGTAGGCGGCGGAGCGCAGGTCGAGGACGAGCCCGTCGCCCGCCGCCGCGGGCATGACCTGGGCCATCGGCTCGCGCCAGTACGCGCCGAGTGCTCCGAGTCCCGGCAGCTTGACGCCCATCGAGCAGCGGTAGGAGGGGATCGCGTCGGTGATCCGCACCGCGCCCCAGAGTCCGGAGAAGACCAGCAGCGCCTTCTCGGCCGCCCTGCGGGCCGGGCCGTCGAGCGTGGCGAGTCCGAGCGCGTCGTAGAGGACGCCGGTGTAGATCTCCCCGGCGGGCCGGGTGCCGGCCGTGCGCAGCCCGGCGTTCTTGGCGATCTCGCCGCGCAGCCCGGGGCTCAGCCCCAGCACCTCGGCCGCCTTCTCCTCGTCGCCCGAGCACAGCTCGACCAGTTCCGCGAGCACGGCCTCCCGGGCCTCCGCGAGCCCCGGCAGCGACAACGACTCCGTCTTCAGCGCGGCACCGGCGCCTCCGGTGGCCTTCCCCTCGGACGGCGGCAGCAGGACGAGCACGGCGGATCGGTCTCCTTCGGGGGTCGGGGGCGAAGCCCTGCCGAGCCTAGTGTGGTTCGTCCCCGCGCAGGCTGCCGGTAGCATGGTCGTCACGGCGGACGAGCCGGCCGGGCGGCCGCGTGGGATCGTTTTCGGTCCCCCGAGGAACGTCCGGGCTCCATACGGCAGGGTGGTGGGTAACGCCCACCCGGGGTGACCCGCGGGACAGTGCCACAGAAAACAGACCGCCGGAGGCCGCAAGGCGTCCGGTAAGGGTGAAACGGTGGTGTAAGAGACCACCAGCGGCCGGGGTGACCCGGCCGGCTAGGTAAACCCCACCCGGAGCAAGGTCAAGAGGGGACACCCCGGTGTCCCTGCGCGGACGATCGAGGGCTGCCCGCCCGAGTCCGCGGGTAGACCGCACGAGCCTGCCGGCAACGGCAGGCCTAGATGGATGGCCGCCTCCCCGAGGGCCGCGAGGCCCCCGGGAGACAGAACCCGGCGTACAGGCCGACTCGTCCGTCGGTCATCCGAAGCGAACCCCTCTGAGCTGCACATGTGCAGCTCAGAGGGCTTTTCGTCGGCCGACTGGCCGGATACCGTGGAGGCAGGGCCCGGTCCGCGGGGAGTGGTGCGAGGCTGTGCGGCAGCCCTCGCAACCGAGGGGTCGACAGCGGGAACCGCGCTGAAAGGGGCCCAGGATGTCCTTTCTCATGTCAGTGCTTGCCTCTTCCATGGCCGTGGCCTCGTCCATGACCGGTGTGAACTGCGACGGGACGGCCGTGCACGGCCGGTTCGAGTCGGCAGCCGGTGGCGGTACGTACCAGGCGGTGACGTTCGACGCGAAGGCGGTGCCTGCGGGCAGCCGTGTCACCGTGCTGGAGAGCACCCACCGCGACGGCACCGAGATCGAGCTGCGTGTGCACGGTCTCCAGCCGGGCCGTACGTTCGGCGCCCACGTCCATCAGAAGCCGTGCGGCACCAAGCCTGCCGACTCCGGCTCGCACTATCAGGATGTCGTGGATCCGAAGCAGCCCTCGACCGATCCGGAGTACGCCAACCCGGACAACGAGGTGTGGCTGGACTTCACCACCGACGGGCGGGGGAACGGTTCTGCCAGTTCGTCCGTCGACTTCTTCTTCCGCGCGGGAGAGGCCCGTTCGGTGGTCGTCCACGAGCACGCCACCGAGACGGGTCCTGGTCAGGCAGGGATGGCGGGCGCACGGCTGGCCTGCGTCAATGTGCCCTTCGTCTGACGTCCCCGTCACCGCTGCGGTCCGCGAGGGGTGATGCACGCCTGCCCGGGTGAACCTCCCCCGAGCCTCCCGCCCGGCCGCCCCGCAAGGGGTAGGCCTTCCTCCCGGTGTCACCGTGTCCACGAAAGGCAGAGGCAACCGGTATGGCTGGGAACGACTTGGGGAGCCTGCTCGGCGGGCTGATCGGCGAAGGGCAGGGCGGCGGGTCCGGGAGTCTGCTCGCCGCCCTGCTCGGCACGCTCGGGGACAGCGGGCAGGGTGGCGGGAATCCGCTGCAGGGGCTGATGCGGGAGCTCACGGAAGGCGGGCTGGGGGAGCAGGCGCGGTCGTGGGTGGGCACCGGCGCGAACACGGCCGTGAGCGGGCCGGAGGTTGCGCAGGCGCTGCCGTACCAGGCGCTGGAGCACGTGGCGCGGCAGGCGGACTGCTCCCCGGAACAGGCCGCGGACCGGCTGGCGGAAGCCCTGCCGAAGGTGGTCGACCGGCTGACGCCGCAGGGGGAGGTGCCCCAGGGGGCGCTGGAGGATCTGATCAGGCAGCAGCTCTAGCGCTCCGCAGGGGGACAGCGCTTCAACTGCGGGCTCGTCGTGGCTGGTCGCGCAGTTCCCCGCGCCCCTGACGGGCGCGATCATGCAGGCGCCCCGCAGGGGTGCGGGGAACTGCGCGAGCAACCGCAGACGGCCCGCAACTGCAGCACCGCTCAGTCGGCAACCGCATCCTCTTCCGCGAACTCCGGTTCACGGAAGAGCGGACCGAAGGCCGAGGCAGGGCGCACCGGCGCCGGACGCCCCTGCTGCGGGATCCCCTTGGCGACCAGCCCGCGGTGATGCTCCAGCAACCACTCCGGCGGCTGCGCGAGCAGCAGCCGGAACTGCGCGACGGTCAGAGCGCCGGTGATCCGGCCCTCCGTGTCGTGCGACATCTGCAGGGCCTTCTGCACCTGCTTCGGCGTCAGCTGCGTCTCCGGCGCCCGGCCGAGGAAGTCGGCGGCGCGCTTGGAGACCAGGATGTCGGGGTGGGTCTCGGGCGGCATCGGGATCGGGCTCTCCTCGGCGGCGGCGTCCTCCGGTGCCAGCAGGCTGGATCTTCCGGGCCGCCCTCGTACGCCTATTGGCATACGACCACCCGATCGGGTGAGCGTCAGCCCTGCTTCAGCCCTTGCCTCGGCCCTGCTTCTCGAACGGGCTCGGCACCGGGAAGTAGCCCTCCAGGAAGGGGCTGATGAGCGCGTTGGTGCGCTGCAGGTCCTTCTCCGTCGAGACCGTGTCGTTGATGCAGAAGATGTCCAGGTCCCGGTTGGCCAGCAGCCGGTTGAGGCGGCGGGACGTGTTGGGGTGGGCCAGGTCCATGTACATGTAGCGCAGGTCGGACGGTATGGCCCGGCCCTGGTGGTACGCGTAGTAGTGGTGCAGCGAGGAGGCGACGGACAGGTCGTCGGGGCTGCGGAAGCGGGCCGCGGCGGTGGCCGCGTGGGCCTCGGCGTAGCGGTCCTCGATCTCGTCGAGCATGGAGCGCCGCAGCGCGTGCGGGACGTGCCGCATCTTCTGCGTGAGGGTGGTGGCGAAGCGTTCCTCCACCAGGGCCCTGTTGTTCTTGGCGGCCGCCGCGACCGGGGCGTCGGCGGGGCTGCGGTCGCCCAGCGGCACGAGGGCGGGGGAGAGGAAGAACTTCGTCAGGCCGTTGGAGAGGAAGAACGTCTGCGGGGTCAGCGGGTTGCCGAGGAAGACGTCGTCGTTGAAGTAGAGGAAGTGCTCCGACAGACCCTCGATGTGGTGCAACTGGCTTTCGATGGCATGCGAGTTGAAGGTCGGCAGCACCTCGGTGTCGGAGAAGATCTCCTTGTGGCCGACCACGCGGATGCCGGGGTGGGAGGTGTCCAGCCAGGCGGGGGTCTGGTCGTCGGTGACGAGGTAGATGGTGCGCACCCAGGGGGCGTACTGGTGCAGCGAGCGCAGGGAGTACTTGAGCTCGTCGCGGCTGAGGAAGCGGGCGGCGTTCACCGCCTCCTCGTGGTGGGACTCGCTGCCGCCGGCCTCGCGCAGGGCGCGGGAGCGGCGCTCGGCCCAGGCGGGGTCGGCGCCGTCGACCCAGGTGTAGACGACGTCGATGGGGAAGGGGATGTCCTGCGGCAGCCGGATGGTGAACTCGGGGCGGGTGTGCACCGTGCGGTGCGGGGCCACGGCGTTCTCGCCGCCGAGGGCGAGCGGTCCGGTGAAGAGCTCGGCGGGCGCGTCCACGGGGTCGGCGCTCGCGGGGACCTCCGCGGTGACGACGTTGCGGCGCGGGGCGACGAGCCAGGCGCCCTCGGGGCCGTCCTCGGGCTTCCAGTACTCGATGTCGCAGCCGTGCTCCTGGCCGAGCACCAGCTCGCCGTCGGCGAGGGTGCGGTACCAGGTGACGCGGGTCACGGGGGCGGACTGCAGCCGGCGCCAGGTGGTGTGGACGAAGCCGGCGTGCGGGGTGCCGGGGACGCCCTCGCGGTCGACGGGGGCGGCGTAGCCGGGGATGCGGCGGCACAGGCGGGCCAGCTCCTGCTGGACCCGGCCGCGGTCGGCGGCGGAGACGGCGACGGAGGGGGCCTCGCCCGGCTCCGTGCGCACGCAGAAGTGGTCGATCCGGGCGTGCTCGAGGGTGGTGCAGACGAGCGCGAGCGCGTCGGCGCGGGCGGCCTGCGGGGTGGGGGCGGGGTCGACCAGGGCGATACGGGCCTTGCCGTCGACGAGCACCACGCGGGGCAGGGCCTCGTCGAGGTGGGCGGCGTAGCGGCGCCGGAGGACCTTGCCGCGGAGCTTCTGGCCGCGCTGCTGGAGGTCGAGCGAACTGGCCATGTGCTGCATGAGGGCGCCGCGGGTCTCCACGGAGACCCGCTGGGCTATCGCGCGCCGGGTGCTCTCGGGCAGGAGGCGGCGGTACGCCTTGACCAGGCCGGACTTCTCGGGGTTCGCGCGGGCTGCGGGGACGAGAGCTTCACCACGTCCGGGCAGTGACGACTGGGCTTCCGATGTCATGGCCGTTCCAGATCTTCCCGTGGTGAGCCGCGGTCGTGCGCTGTGGGGGCACCCTCTCTTGCTTACCGGCATGCCAAAGCGGTCTATGTCGGCAAACAGATCTCCAAGTAACTATCAGAGATGCTCAACTGGGTGCAATTTCCTTGAGGATCCCCCAGGGGCACACCGCAGTGGCCCCGGAATGACGATCAGCTGTCGCGGCAAGGGCGGATGCGTTGCCGCGGGGTTTCGTGGGCCGCGGCACCCGCCCTGAAAATTTACCTGTCCTTTAATTGTAAACCCGTAACGGATCCCGGTCGCCCGGCCGGAACCGCTCCTCGCCACGTCGGGGGTCCGATTACCCTGTTGGGGTGCACTTCCAGATCATGACTCCCGAGGACCGGCCGAGCGCGCGCGGGGCACGCCCGTGAGCGCCCCCCGCCACGCCCTGCGCGTGATCAAGAAGTCCGCGCGCATCGCCCTGCGCCGCAGCCCCGTCCTGAAGGTCGGCGCCGCCGTGCGCGACGGCGTCCGCTCCGGCGTCGCCACCGGCCGCGACACCCTCGTCGACTCCGTGCTCATGCCCGCGGCCCACGGCTCCGCCGCCCGCGTCCGCTACGCCGCGGTCCTCGACGGTCACACCCTGAACCTGCACGCCGAGCTCCCGGCCGGTGCCCCCGAGGACGCCCCCGCCCGGCTCGTCCTCGTCCAGGGCGCCACGGAGCTGCGCGCCGACGCCCGCGCCCACCGCGACGACGCCGGCCGGCCCTGCGTCAGCGCCACCGTGCTGCTCGGCGACGCCATCGGCGGCCTGCCCCTCGGCACCGGCCGCTGGACCCTCGCCCTGGAGCTGGACGCCGCCGCCCCGGTCCGCCTCCGCCTGCTCGGCGACGGCGCCCCCGGCTTCTCCGGCCCCACCCGCGCCCTCGCCGTCTGCCCGGACACCGGACGGCGCCACCACATGGGCATCGCCGCCTCCGGCCAGCTGCGACTCACCGTCGCCCCCGCCCTCTCCCGGGCCGAGGTGCTGCGCATCGAGCGCTCCTTCACCGGGGCCGGCCTGCTCTTCGCCGTCCACGGCCCGGCCGCCGACGGCACCCGCGGCGCCCGGCCCGTCGTCGAGGTCGTCGAGCAGCAGCGCCGCCGCGTGCTGCGCCGCACCGCCGAGCCCCTGCCCGGCGACGACAGCGCCTGGCGGATCTCCGTCCCCCTCGCCGAGATGACCGGCACCTCCGGCCGCCAGGTCTGGACCTTCCGTCTGCCCGGCCGGAACCGGCGCAGCACGCTGGACCTCGGCCGCCGCGACCACGACCTGCGGACGCCCCGCAAGGTCCTCACACCGGCCGCGTTCACCGTGCGCGCCGCGGACGGCACCTTCGTCCGAGTCAAGCCCCAGTACACCCGCCGCGGCGCGCTCCAGCTCGTCTGTACCCCGCGCACCTCCGTCGCCCCATGACGGCCCCAGCCACCCGGACCGCCGCAGACCACGAAGGCCGCACGTGAAAATCACCTTTCTGCTGACCTACGCCGACCTGATGGGCGGCACCGAACGCGCCACGATGACCCTCGCCGAGCTGCTCGCCAAGCAGCACGACGTGGAGATCCTCAGCATCTTCCGCACCACCGGCGAGACGTTCTTCGGCAGCGGCGCGGTGCCCGTGCGCTACCTCGTGGACAAGAAGGGCGACCAGCAGCGCCCCGTCGAGGCCGACACCGCCGAGGGCATGGCCGCCGCCTACAAGCGCCTGGCCGCCACCCCCAGCGAACTGGTCGACGCCTCCTGGGAGTCGGACTTCAGCCGCCTCACCGACGTGGAGCTCGCCGAGGCCCTGCGCACGATCGACACCGACGTGCTGATCTCCAGCACGCCCGCGCTGATGGCCTACATGGCCCAGCTCGCCCCGCCGCACGTCCTCACCGTCCACTTCGACCACCGCGTCTCCGAACTGCGCGGCCCCTCCGGCGAACCGCTGCGGCTGTACAGCTCCGCCATCGACGCCCTGGTCGCCCTCACCGGCGCCACCCGCGACTGGTTCGCCGAGACCCTCGGCGCCTGCGCCCCCCGCCTCGCCGCCATCGGCAACGCCCTGCCCAGCGGCTACCGCCCCCAGTCCACGCTGCAGACCCGCACCGTGGCGCTCGGCGCGCGCCTGGCCACCGAGAAGCAGATCGAGCACGCGGTGCGCGCCTTCGCCACCGTCGCCCTCGACCGCCCCCGCTGGACCCTGCGCATCCTCGGCGACGGCCCCCGCATGCGGGCGCTCAAGAACCTCACCAACCAGCTCGGCATCGCCGACCAGGTGCAACTCGTCGGCAGCACCCCCAACATGACGGAGGAGTGGGCGAAGGCGTCCATCGCCATGCTCACCTCCCGCGTCGAGGCCTTCGGCCTGGTGCTCGTCGAGGCCCAGGCCGCCGGCGTCCCGGTCGTCGCCTACGACTGCCCCAACGGCCCCGCCGAGATACTCACCGACGGCCACGACGGCCTCCTCGTCCCGCTCGGCGACGAGACGGAACTGGCCGACGCGCTCGCCACGTTGATGGACGACGACGAGCTGCGCAAGCAGATGGGCGCCGCCGCCCTCAAGACCTCCGAGCGGTACACCGACGGCGAGGTCGCCGACGAGTGGAACCGCCTGCTCGACGAGCTCGCCGCCCACCGCGCCGGCGGCACCCGCACCGCCGACAAGGCCCGCCGCCGCACCCTCCAGGCCGCCGCCGACGCCCAGGGCGGCATCACCGGCGCCGCGGTCCCGCAGGGCATCGACCGCCCGCACTCCGACGTGGCCCACAAGGCCCACGAGGTCCGCATCGAGGCGGCCCGCCCCGACGTCAAGCGGGCCGGCGGCCAGATCTCCCTGATCCGGGAGAACACCACGCCGTTCGAGGTCATGCAGGACAACCTCGATCTGACGGTGGCGGTGCTGGACGGGCTGGGGATTCCGTACGTCCTCGTCCCCACTCCGCAGTTGCGGCACTCCGTTCTGGTGGACGGTGCGCATCGCAACGCATTCCTGACGGCTTTCGCCGAGCGCTACCGCGACGAACCGGTCTACGCCGGATTCCTGAACGACCGCGGCGCAGTGCTGCGTACGCTGCTCGCCTCGTTCTCGGGCCCGTCGGCGGTTCCGCAGGGGAGCAACATCGTCCGCATCTTCCGCCCCGTGCTCACCGGCCACGGTCAGCTGCGCATCAGTGGTGTCTACGGCTGCAACATCGTGTTCTGGCAGGACACCGAGGACGACGAGACGACCGTCACGGTCCCCGCCGGCACCCGCTACGGCGCCACGTTCCCGCGCACGGAGCTGGAGCGCGTGGCGAGCACCACGATCGGTGAGCGCGAGTACCGCACCGTCGAGGCATTCGCCAAGACCTTCGTCGACGACATCGACTTCCCCGTCGACGTCGTCTACACCTGGGTCGACGGCACGGACGAGGCCTGGCTGGAGCGCAAGGCGCGTACGCAGGCCGAGCACGGCATCCCCGTCGCCGAGTCCGCGAGCAGCTCGGCACGCTTCCGCAGCCGTGACGAACTGCGCTACTCCCTGCGCTCGTTGGACCTGCACGCCCCGTGGGTGCGCAACATCTACCTGCTCACCGACGACCAGACCCCCGACTGGCTCGACACCGACCACCCCCGGGTGCACGTCGTCAGCCACCGGGAGGTCTTCGGCGACACCGGGCGCCTGCCCTCCTTCAACTCGCACGCCATCGAGAGCCGCATCCACCGCATCGACGGCATCGCCGAGCACATCCTCTACTTCAACGACGACGTCTTCCTCGGCCGCCCGATGAAGCCCGAGTCCTTCTTCCACGGCTCCGGCAAGGCCAAGTGCTTCATCTCGCCCACCGCCATCCCGGCCGGCGACCCGTCGCTCGACAGCGACCTCGTCTTCGCGGCCGCGAAGAACAACAGGGCCCTGATGGAGCGGGAGTTCGGCAGGACCGTCACCAACACCTTCCTGCACGCCCCGCACCCGCTGCGCCGCAGCGTCCTGGCGGAGCTGGAGGAACGCTTCCCCGAAGAGGTGGGACGCACCGCCGAGGCGCAGTTCCGCAGCCGCACCGACCTGGCGATCCCCTCGTCCCTGCACCACTGGTACGGGCTCTTCACCGGCACCAGCATGCCGGGCTCGATCGGCTCCGCCTTCGTCAACGTCGGCCTGCGCGAGCACCACGTGCGCCTGCACCGCCTGCTGGCACTGCGCTCCCACGACGTGTTCTGCATCAACGACTACCACGACGGTGACGTCCCGGAGGACGAGCAGGCCGACGCGCTCGCGGTCTTCCTCGACGGCTACTTCCCCGTCGCCTCCCAGTACGAGAAGGGCTCGATGCGCAACCGGCGCTTCGCCCGAGAGGACGGATGATCGAGTGACGGGACGTCAAGGTTCCGGCCCCAGCAGAAGGTTGGTGCTGTCCGCGATGGCCGCACTGGCCGCAGCAGGTTGCACGTCCGGCCACGGGAAGAAGCCCGAGGCCGCGAAGACCGAACCGGCCGTGCGCGCCAAGGTGACGGCCGGCAACGACGGCACCGGCGGTGCCGTCACGATGCAGATCATCGCCCACCCGGACGACGACCTGTACTTCATGAACCCCGACGTCCGCCACTCCATCGACGCCAACCACCGCGTGGTGAGCGTCTACGTGACCAGCGGCGAGGCCGACGGCCTCAACAAGGTGCCCGGCAAGAAGGAGAAGCCGAAGCCGGACTACGCGGGTTACGCGGGCTCCCGCCAGCAGGGCCTGCGCCAGGCCTACGCGCTGATGGCGGCCGGCAAGCCGCTCGCCGAGTGGAAGCGCACCGTCCTGGACCTGCCCGGCGGCATCCAGTGCGAGATGGACAGCCTGGCCGACCACCCCGGCGTCACCCTGGTCTTCCTCGGCGTCTGCCAGCACACGGCGGACCAGCCCGACACCGGGGAGGGACCGGCCGGCAAGAACCGGGCCGTCCCGCAGGACGACCCGCCCGGCCGGAAGGACACCAGCCTGTCGGACCTGTGGTCCGACCCGAAGGCCGCCACCCGCACCCGCGTGTCCGCCGGCTCCACCGTGCGCGACGCCCGTCCCGTCACCCGCGCCGGGCTGATCGACGCGCTGGCGGGCGTGCTGGACCGGTTCAAGCCCACCCTGGTGCGCACCATGGACCCGGACCCGGACATGCAGGTCCACGACCGCAAGCACCGCCAGCACCACGACCAGACCGGCTACTCCGACCACCCGGACCACACGGCGGTCGCCCTCTTCACCTACGCGGCCCTGGAGCGCTACCGCGGCCCCGGCGACGGCAAGCACTTCACGGTCACCGCCCACCGCGGCTACTACAACGAGCGCTGGCCGTTCAACCTGCCGCCGGGCCTCGTGCGCGGCAAGGCGGACGTCCTCAACGCCTACGGCGGCGACCCCGCCCTCGGCTGCGGCTTCGCCGCGGGCTGCGGCGACTACGACGTCGGCCGGGACCGCTCGTACGGCACCGGCTGGCTGCAGAGCACCAACGTCCGCTACCCCGGCACCACCACGTGGCTGCAGCGCGGGCACGACGACCGGCTGACCGCGTTCGGCGTGCTCGACCAGCAGGCCGCGATGTGGACCGAGACCGCCCCCGGCAGCGGCCGCTTCGGCGCGCCCCAGCTGCTCGGCGGCGGCATGCTCGCACCCGCCCTCGCCGTCTCGCAGACCAAGGACGGCCGCTGGCAGCTGTTCGCCGAGCGGTTCGCCGGGCTGGGCGCGGACGCGGCGGGCAACCGCCGCGAGATCGTCGCCCTGGAGCAGGAGAGCCCCGGAGGCCGCTTCGGCTCCTGGGCCTCCCTCGGCAACCCCGAGGAGGACCCGGTCCGCGGCCGCCGCGTGGGCGCGCCCGTGGTCGCCCGCAACGAGGACGGCAGTGCGCAGCTGTTCGTCCGCACCTGGGCCAAGGGCGTGAGCACCAAGCGCCAGGGAGCCGACGGGCGTTGGGACGAGAAGTGGACCGACCTGGGCGGCGCCGAGGTCCAGGAGGGCCTCAGCGCGGTCACGGGCACCGACGGCCGCATCCACGTGGCCGGTTCGGGTCACGACACCGTCCACCACTGGGCGCAGGAACGTCCCGGCGGCGACTTCGCCGTGGCCGGGCAGCACGGCAGGCTGCCGGTGCCGGCCGACCCGCCGACGCTGCTGCCGCAGCCCGGCGGGGGCCTGCTGCTGGCGTTCCGGCAGCCGCACTCGGCCAAGCCGCTGGCCTACCGCCTGGAGGGCAAGGACGGCCAGTGGAAGGAACTCGCCCTCGGCCTCGCGGCCCGCGGCTACGGCGTGATGGCCGCCGCGCCGGACCCGGCGAAGGCCGAACGGGCCCTGCTCGTCAGCCGCAACAACGCCGGAACCCTCAGCGCGAGCGGTTTCGGCCAGGACGCCCGCCCGAAGTGGGCGACCTTCGGCGAACAGGCCGTGGGCGCACCGGCGGTGGCTGCGGACGCGAAGGGGCGGCTGGTGGTGGCCGCACTGACCCCGGAGGGCACGCTGCGGGTGACGCGTCGCTGATGCATTGATACGGCCCCGCGCCCTCTCGGGTGCGGGGCCGTATCAAGAGGGGCGCGCCCGGCCGCAGCGGAATTGCCTTTCGTTCAGCGAACCGTGACCGTGAATGCGGGCGATACGGCGCCGCCGCCGGAAATGCGCAGGAAGTTTTTCCCCTTGATGCCGAGCTTGACGCGCATCGCATAGGCGGAGTTCTTGTTGACCGAGACGGTCGCGGGCAGCGAGACCCACTTGGCGCCCTGCTTCTGCTGCAGGGTCACCTTGGTGCCGGCCGCTATGCCGGTGGCCTTTCCGGTGACGTGGAATTCCTGCCAGACGCCCACGGACGCGACACTGGCCTTGGCGGTCAGGGCGGGCTTTGCGGCCACGGACGGTGCGGTGGCGGCGGACGGTGCGGCCGGGGCCGGTGCGGCGACGGCGGTGGCCGTGAGGCCCGCGCCGAGTGCGACGGCCAGGCTTGTGGCGGCGACGAGGCGGAACGTGCGGTTCATTGCGTTTGTACGTCCAGGAGTCCGGGCGTCGTCTCAACTTGAAAGAGGTGGAGGGGATGTAACCGGACGTCAAGTTCAGGGCAGCCAGCCGGTGCAAGTCCGGTCCGGGGAGACGCCAGGGTCCCCGGTAGCTGACTCCCGGCGTCGTTCGAGAGGGCGGCGTCGAAGTGGGGTGACAAGCGTCCTTCGGGGGCGTGCGACCGGCCGGTCCGCAACATCAAGTGAAGCCTGCAGCGTCGTCATGTAGACCCCGCCCGGTGGGGTGGGCCAAGGAGGTGCCGAGCCCGTATGCGTAGGGCGAAGGCCATGGAAGGCGTCCGGGAACCTGGAGCGGGCGCCGAAGAACCTCCCGGCGTAAGGGGCGTGGAACGGTCGGAAGGTTGTCCTGGGAACTGGAGAGGGCCTACTCGGCCCCGGGCATGCGGCCCGGGAGCGTGGCTCGCCTATAACCGGCGGAACCGGGAAGTGGCGGGCTGTCGAGAGGCAGTCGGAGGGGGTCGTAGTAGTGCTGATCGGCGGGACAACATAACCCGCCGGGAGCGAAGGACCCCTGCTTCATCGACGCGATTCACAAACAGGGAGGGGCCCGGATGAGTGCCATTTCGGCTAGTTCCATCCGTCGGGAGGAAGGCGTCGCACGACCAGACGGCCGCCCTCTGGACAAGGTCCGAGCCTTGCAGTGGACGCTCTACCGCTGTGCCAAGCAAGAACCCGAACGACGATTCCATGCCCTGTATGGCCACGTCCACCGCATGGACGTCTTGTGGCGGGCATGGTCGGTCGTGTGCACGAACCGGGGAGCCCCTGGCGTGGACGGCGTGACCGTCGACGCGGTGGCGGCCTCGGGGGTGGATGTATTCCTCCAGGACCTGGCGGAACGACTGCGGACGTATACGTATCGTCCGTCGGTGCTGCGACGGGTCCAGATTCCCAAGCCGGGGCGGCCGGGGGAGTTCAGGCCGCTTTCGATTCCCATCGTGGCTGATCGCGTGGTGATGACGGCCGCGAAGCTGGTTCTCGAACCGGTCTTCGAGGCCGGGTTTACCGAGGCGAGCTACGGATTCCGGCCGAAACGGTCCGCGATCGACGCGTGCGATGCCGTGCGCGTCGCGGCGAACAAAGGTCGGGAGTGGGTTTTCGAGGCCGACATCCGGGACTGTTTCGGGACGATCGGGCACGACGCACTCGTTGCTCAGCTGGCGAGGCGCGTGGTGGACCGGTCGATGCTGAAGCTGATCCGGTCGTGGTTGCGGATGGGAGTACTGGAGGGCGGGGTGACCTCTCCGACCGGGGCGGGAACCCCACAGGGCTCACCGATCTCCCCGTTGCTGGCGAACGTCGCTCTGCACGTCCTCGATGAGGCGTGGCAGGACGAGGGCCGCCGGCTGGGAGTGCTGGTGAGGTACTGCGATGACTTCGTGGTCCTGTCGCCGACCAGACAACGGGCCGAGCAGGCCCAGCAACTGGCGGCGAGAGTGCTGGGACAGCTCGGGATGCGACTGCACCCCGAGAAGTCCGGCATCACCTGCCTCACCCGAGGTGGGCAGGGCTTCGAGTTCCTCGGCTTCCACCACCGGAAAGTGGAGTCGTGGAAGTGGCGGGGCAGGTTCTACCTGTACCGGTGGCCCTCGCAACGAGCGTTGAAGGTACTGCGGGACAAGGTCCGTGCGGCTACCTCGCGTTCTCGGACCGAGCGGCCGGTGGCTGCCGTGGTGGCCGAGCTCAACCCCGTGCTCCGGGGATGGGCCGGATACTTCCGTAAGGGAAACTCTGCGCGGAAGTTCGTAGCGGTGGACCAGTACGTCCACGAGCGGCTGGCGATTTTCACCAGCGATAAACACGGCCTCTCGGGCCGGAATTGGGCCGCCCGCTACAACTATGGGTGGGTCAGTCGGCTCGGGGTCTTCCGCCTGTCCGGAAAGTGGCACGGGGCGTTGGCGCATGCCCAGCGGTGAACGATGTCGGAAAGCCGTATGCGGGAGAACCGCACGTACGGTTTGAAGTGGCGGGGGCTGGAAACGGAGCGGAAGCCACCGCACCAGTCCCCGACCCTACTCCTCCCTGTGGACCGTTTCGCTGGTCTTACTGGGGAACACGGGAATCGGGTACCCCAGGTTGCCTGCCGACAGGCAGGTTTTCGGAGGGAGTTGGCGGGCCGTGTACGACGATGCGGCCCCCGCCCCGGGAGGGGCGGGGGCCGCAGACCGTCAGCCGGCGTCAGGAGCCGGTCGGCCACGCCGCGCGGGAGTCGCCCAGGTGACCCTTGCCGTCGCCGGGGTACCAGCGCAGGTCGCCGCGGCCCCAGCGGGCGAGGACGTCGCCCTTGCCGTCACCGTCGAAGTCGCCGCCCAGGGCGAACTGCATGGTGTCCCAGGTGTTGTCGTTCCACATGCGACCGGCCTTGTCGAACGAGCCCTTGGCGTTGCCCGTGTACAGGTCCATGCTGCCGGCCGAGGAGACGGCGGCGATGTCGTCCTTGCCGTCGCCGTTGAAGTCGGCGGTGGCGAGGAGACGCTTGGTCCACGTCTTGTCGCCCCACATCTCCTGCCGCTGGCCGGTCAGCAGACCGTCGGGGCCGGTCGGGTAGGCGAACAGCGAACCGTCGTCCCACTGGGCGATCAGACCGTCACGCGTCCAGCCGGGCGCGCGGAAGCGGGCGACGGCCGTCATCTTGCCCCACGAATTGTCGCGCCAGGCGTTCTGCCCGGTGGCGAGCTTGCCGCTGTCGGTGCCGCGGTACAGCTTCAGCATGCCGTCGGGGCCGATGGCCATGATGTCGGTCGTGCCGTCGCCGTTGAAGTCACCGGCGATGATCTGCTTCTTGCCGTCCCAGGTCTTGTCGCCCCACAGCTCGCGACCGTACTGGAGAACGCCGTCGGGACCCGTGTAGAAGGCGACCAGCGAGCCGTCCTTCAGCACGGCGGCCACGTCGCTGCGGCCGCTGCCGCTGAACCTGCCGGTGGTGACGACGTTGGTGACCTCGCCGGACCGGCCCGTCAGCCGCAGCTGCTGGATCCAGGTGTTGACGTCGTCGACGCGGGAGCCGGTGGCGCCGGTCCGCTTCTCGGAGTCGTCCGAGCCCCAGCAACCGCCCTGCCACGACGCCGTGTTGACCGCAGCCAGCTCGAACGCGCCGTCCTTCTCGCGGAAGAGGGGCGCGCCGGTGTCGCCCTTGCACAGGCTCGCGCCGGCGGGGGCCTTGCCGTCGACGTCGACGCCGGTGGCCGACACGTTGCCGACGCCGAAGGCGGCGGTGTGCAGCAGGTCGGGCACCCACTCGTCCTTGGTGCGGCCGTAGCCGGCCGCGCGCAGCTCCTCGCCCTGCTGGGGCGCGGTGGTGCCGACGGTCACGGGAGCGACGTTCGTGACGCGGTTGGCGAGCCGGACCATGACGAGGTCGCGGTCGCCGCGCGGAGCGAGATCGATCGCGTCCATCTGCGTGCCGCCGTTGCCCGAGAGGTCGGTGCGGCCGACGGTGACGGTGGTCTTGAGCTTCGGGGCGCCGGCGGGGATGTGGTAGCCCTGCGCCGGGTCGTCGGCGAAGCAGCCGGCGGCGGTGAGCACCCACTGCGCGTCGACGAGCGCACCGGTGCAGCTGCGCTTGCTGCTGCCGGTGCCGATGTCGAGCTTGGCGGTGAAGGCGTACTGGCCGTCCTTGGCCGGGTCGCCGACGACGGCGTGGGCCGGGGCGGCGGTCAGCAGGCCGGCGGCAACGGCCGTGGAGACGAGGGTGGTTGCCCACGCGGTCCGGGACGTCTTGTTGGTCATGAGTGATTGCTCCTAGCCGACGAGCTGGACTTCGCCGTGCGTGCCGCTTGCGTCCACGCCCGGGTAGTAGCTGAGGTTGCCGTCGTTCCAGCGGATGAAAATGTCGTTCGGGTGGCCGTTGGCGTCGGTGAAGTTGCCGACCGTGATCTGCGCGGCCTTCTCCCAGGCCGTGTGGTCGGGGCGGATCTGGATGCGGCCGCCGTGGTAGCCGGCGGCGTCGACGCCGGGGAAGAGCTGGGTCTGGCCTTCTTGCCAACGGATCATGAGGTCCGCGGCCCTCTTGCCGGTGAACTCGCCCGCGTTCAACTGAACGGCGTTCTCCCAGCCCTTGTCCGCATTGGTCAGCTGGGTTTCCTTGGAGACGCCGTTCTTCTCGGTGTCCGAGTACATCGACGTGGAGCCGTTGTCCCACAGCACGAGCAGGTCGTCCCGCAGGTTGTTCGTGGCGAAGCGGCCGGCGGTGATCAGACGGGCGCGCTTCCAGGTGTCGCTGTACGCAAGGGTCTTCTCATCGTGGAAGCCCGTCTCGTCGACGTGGGTGTACGTCGAGAGCTTGCCGCTGGCCCAGCGGACGGTGAGGCCCTCGGAGCCGTCCTGGGTGAACTTGCCGCCGGTGACGGCGCGGGCGTCCTTCCAGTAGCTGCCGGCGCCGGCGAGCTTGTACTCCGCGGTGAACGGGTACTTCGGGTCGCCGCCGTCGGAGCCCTGGTAGAGGGAGGCCGAGCCGTCGTTCCAGACGACGAAGAGGTCCATGCGGCGCTTGCTGTCGGCCGCGCCCTTGCCGGTGAAGTAACCGGAGGCCAGGTGGGAGGCCTTCTTCCAGTCGGCGCGGGAGAGCAGGGTGCGGACGTACGTCTGCCGGATCCAGTCCGCGACGTCGTCCACGCGGGTGGCGGTGGCACCGGTCCGCTTCTCGGAGTCGTCCGAGCCCCAGCATCCGCCCTGCCAGGAACCGGTGTTGACGGCGGCGAGCTCGAAGGCGCCGTTCCTCTCGCGGAAGACCGGGGCGCCGTCGTCGCCCGTGCAGGTCGTGGCCTCGGCGGGCTTGCCCGCGAGGTCGACGGTGGTGGCCGAGACCGTACCGGCGGTGAACGCTGCGGAGTGCAGGCGGGTCGGGACCCACTCGTCCTTGGTGCGGCCGTAGCCGGCCGCGCGCACGTCCTCGCCCTGCTGGGGCGCGGAGTTGCCGATGGCGACGGGCGCGATGTCGGCGACCGGCTTGGCGAGGCGGACCATGACGAGATCGCGGTCGCCGCGGGGGACGAGCTCGACGGCGTCGACGGTGCTGCCGGTCTCCGTGGTCAGGTCGGTGCGGCCGACGGTGACGGTGGTCTTCGCCTTCGGTGCGCCGGCGGGGATGCGGTAGCCCTGGGACGGGTCGTCGGCGAAGCAGCTGGCGGCGGTGAGCACCCACTGGCTCTCCACCAGGGTGCCGGTGCAGCTGCGCTTGCTGCCGCTGCCGCTGCCGATGTCGAGCTTCGCGGTGAAGGTGTACTGGCTGTCCTTGGCCTCGTCGCCGACGACGGCGCCGGCCGGGGCGGCGGTCATGACGCCGGCGGTGACGGAGGCGGTGACGAGGCCTGCCACCCACGCGGTGCGTGAGCGTATGGCTGACATGGGTTTCTTTTCCCTTGCTGGAGTCATGGAGAAAGAGCCGTTGTTTTCCGGCTACTTCTTGGCGACGATCTCCAGCAGGGTGAAGCGACGCCCCTGCGGGTCCTGGCTCTCGCCGACGTTCGTCCAGGCGTTCTTGTCCAGCGTGTAGGACTTGTCCTCGTTGGTGGTCTGCATGTTGAGGTTCACGTTGTAGTCGTTGCCCTTGGCCCCGTAGACGCTGGGCAGTTCAAGGCTCAGGTAACCCGACTTGCCGGAGACACGGAAGCAGAACTTCCCCTGGCCGACCTTGTCGGTCTCCTGCATGTCCCGTGCGCGCACCTCGATCAGGCCGGGGCGGCCGTCGCAGGCCACGAGCGTGATGTGCCCGTCGCCCGTCTTCAGCTTGATCCCGCGCTCCGCGAAGATCTTGTCGGCCTGCGGGTACTGGAAGTCCTCCACGGCGGAGGGCGGGGTGTCCGCGGCAAGGGCGGTGGCGGAGCAGGTGAGCACCGTGGCGGCCGTGACGGTGGCGGCGGTCAGCGTACGGGAAATCAACTTCATGGCTTCTCAGGTCCCTTGCGAACAGCGCGACAGGAAATCGCGCGCAGAGCGTCAAGAATTCACGCGTATACAGCGCATACGCGGTGCCCGTCCGACAAGGAACCGGGTTGGCTGGTCAGACCCCCCCGAGTCTCGTTGCCTGGTCTGATGGCGCGTCGACTGCCCCCTGCGCTCGGACCGGCGAACCCATTGATATCACCTTAGGCGGTGTGCCCAGAAGGCGGGTTGAATCACCTCACGTGCCGACTCACGTGTTCTTGACCACTCAGGCCCGGACGGCCCGCAAAGGTACCGTCTGGCCCTTTTCGCTATGCGATCATGCGCTGTGTCGCGGCAACTGCCGTCGCATATCGGGTCCTTGGGGGGGACAAGCGGACGACCCTTGGCGAATCCTTGACGGGCCCGCACAGTTTTGAGGGGATATGAACAGTAAGAGACGAATAGCGGGTCCGCTGCGTGCGCGACGCGCACGCAGGAAACTTCCGGCACTCACGGCCCTGACCATGGCCGCAACGGTGTTCGGTACCACGGTGGCCCAGGCCGCACCTGCCGATGCAGGTGGTCCGCCGCTGCCGGCGGACGCTCGGGCGCAGGTGGTCCAGGCCTGGACCCTCGGAGGCATCGCCACCAAGGACGCCGCCGCGAAGGCGCTGGCCGGCTCCGACACGGACATCGACGCCTTCCTGAGGCAGGGACTCGACCGTGCGTCCGCCGAGGACGAGCGCTTCGCCGCCCTGAAGATGCTCAGCTCGTCCGGCAGCGGTGTGCGTGCGGCCGCCTCGAAGGCCCTGAGCGGCTCGGACGCGGACATCCACGAGTTCGTGAAGTCGGGCTACAAGAACCCGCTGGACGACGACCGGCGGGTTGCGGTCCTGGCGGCCATGAACAATGCCGGCCCCGGTGTGCGCGCGGCGGCACAGAAGGCGCTGGACGACGGCTCTGCCGAGGTGCTGGAGAAGTTCCTCAACAAGGGCAGGGCCGACGCCCAGGAGGACGACGACCGCGTCCAGGTGCTCAAGATCATGGGCGCGGGCGGACCGGAGGTGAAGAAGCAGGCGCAGCGTGCGCTCGACGGATCCGCCCAGGACATCCGGGAGTTCCTCGAGACCGGGGTGAACCTGGCTCGCTCGCGCGATCAGGAGACCCTGACGGTCTCCCAGCTCGCCGACGTCGCGACGGAGGCCGGAAAGCGGGCCAAGGCCGAGACCGACGCTGCCAAGGAGGCCTCGGCGCGTGCCGAGGAGGCCGCGGCGAAGGCCAAGGAGGCTGCACAGAAGGCTGCCAAGGAGACCGCGGCGGCCAAGGACGACCTCCAGCGGGCCGGCCAGGCCGCCAACCGCGCCGCCGCTGCTGCCGAGGGCGCCGCCGACGCGGCGCGGACCGCCATCGAGGCGTCCAACACGGCGGTGTCCGCAGCCCGTACGGCCGCCGCTGCCGCCCAGGCCGCTGCCTCCGCGGCCGCTGCCGCCGGCCAGGCCGCCGCGCGTGCGTACTCCGCTGCCTCCGCTGCTGCCGGCAATGCGAGCGAGGCCGCGTCGGCCCGGCGGGCCGCGCAGGCTGCACGGGACGCCGCGGCCGGTGCCCGCACCGCGGCCTCGGCCGCCGAGGACGCCGCCAACGCCAGTGCCGAGGCCGGTCGTTCCGGTGCCGCCGCCGCCCGCGCCGCGCAGAACGCCGCGGATGCTGCCGCTGCCGCAGCGGACGCCGGCAGCTACGCCGGCGAGGCGAACGTGCAGGCGCGCCGCGCCCGTGACGCTGCCGACGTTGCCCGCAGCGCTGCCGGCGAGGCCACTGAGGCCGCCGGCCGCGCTCAGTCGCTCGCCTCCCAGGCCGCGTCCGCCGCACACGATGCGCACGACGCCGCCAACAGCGCGGCCGACCACGCGGAGAAGGCCGCGAAGGCCGCCGACGAGGCCGCGGCCCAGGCGGGCAAGGCCCAGGACTGGGCGAACAAGGCCACCGACCACGCCAACAACGCCATCGCGGCTGCCAAGGTGGCGTCCGCTGCGGTGACGCAGGCGCAGAACGTCGAGAAGCTCGCCCGCGAGAGCGAGAAGGCCAAGCTGGATGCCGACATGAAGCTCGGCATCGAGGAGGCCGAGGCCCTTGCCAAGGCCGACCAGGCCACGCACGACCAGCAGAACAGCCTACAGACCCAGGCCGCTGCGACCGACGGGGCGACCAGGCAGCTGCTGGACAAGGCCGCCGCCGGGAACGACACCAAGGCGGTGGCCGACCTCGGCCGCAGGGCGGCCGTCAACCTGCTGGACAGCACTGGCACGTGGACCCGCGCGGCGGCCCAGACCGCTCTCTCGGGCCCGGACGAGGCCGTGGCCACCTGGGTCCGGAAGGACTACAAGGAAGCCCAGCAACAGGACGACCGGGAGAAGGTTCTCTACCTCGCCAAGATCGGCGGACCGGGCCTGGCCGATGCGGCCACCAAGACGCTGCAGAGCAACGACGCGGGCCGGGTGGAGCAGTTCCTCACCCAGGGCGTCTACGACGTTCAGTCGCAGGACTACCAGGTCCAGGTCCTCAGGCTGATGAACGGCGCCGGTCCGGCTGTCAAGAAGGCGGCCGGCGCGGCCATGGACGACGGCAGCGTCAAGGCTCTCGCCACCTTCCTGGCCAATGGCTATCGCCAGGCTCAGCAGGAGGACGACCAGGTCGAGACGCTCCGGACCATGAACGGCGCGGGCGACAACGTGAAGGCCGCAGCCCAGGTGGCGATGAACGGGCCGGCGTGGATGCAGCACGACTTCGTCACCCGTGTCCGGTACAAGGCCGCCCGGCTGGACCAGGACACCGCCACACACATCGCCTCCGTCCAGGCGCTGATCGCCAATGCCGCCCGCGCCGCGGCCACCGCGAACCAGAACGCCTACGAGGCCTACGAGGTGGCCGCGCACGCCCGTGACAAGGCCACGGAGGCCGGCGAGTGGGCGGCCAAGGCCCGCGCCTCGGCCAAGGACGCCGGCGACTACGCCGCCCAGGCGAACGCCAAGGCCAAGGAGGCCGACGCCTCGGCTGCTGCCGCGGCCGATTCCGCCAGGAAGGCCAAGGACGCGGCAGCCACGGCCCAGACGGCCAGCCGCCAGGCCAATTACTCGGCCAATCAGGCCGCTTCCTCCGCGCAGGATGCCTCGGCATCGGCTGCCTCCGCCCAGGCCTCGGCCGCCAACGCCGCCCAGTCGGCCAGCGCCGCGGGCAAGGACGCCGCTGCGGCCTCCCAGGCTGCCAGCGAGGCCAACAGCATCGCCATCCAGAAGCGTCAGCAGGAGGAGGCGGCTGCTGCGGCCAAGGCCGCGGAGCAGGCTCGGCAGAACAAGCAGAACAACACCAACCCCGCCGACAACCCGGGCAATGACACCGTCAACGTTCCCGGCAAGGGCTCCGGCTCGGGCGGCGGCGGAGACGGCAAGGCCGGCGCCCGCGAGTGGGCCAAGAACCTGAGTACGGCATCCTCCTGGGTGGGCATCGTGGGAGCGGCATCGCTGGCCATTCCCGTGGTCGGTGAGTTCTCCGCACCCATCCTGGGAGGCATCTCGGTCGGCCTCGGCGTGATCAGCACCGGGCTGTACGCTTACGCGGACGGGTTCAGCAGCTCGGGCTTCATCTCCGGTGTCGCTTCGCTCGCGCTCGGCGGCATCGGTTCGGGCGTCAGCGCGGTGATCAAGTCGGCCGCATCGCGGACGGTCGTCACGACCGGCTCGCGGATCGCGCACGAAGCCATTTCCGGGATCGTGGGCCTCTTCAGCTAGCCGTGGGAACCGGCACAGAACGATGACCGTGGGGGCCCGCCGCGCGGGCTCCCACGGGGTGAAGGAAAACGACGTGCATGCTCCTGAAGTCCCCCTGTACGCCTGGTGGATCGTCTCCATCGCCGCCACGCTGGTCTACCTGGTCTTCTTCGTCTGGCTCATGCCGGTCCGGAAGTACAAGGTCCAGGTTTGCTTCGGGCCCGTGTTCATGGCGGTGTTCGGCGTGACATCGGCGCTGCTGAAGGGCCTGACGCTGGAGATGCTGCTGCCGATGTATTCCACTGCCGCCCTGGTCCTCCCCGCCGGGCTGGCGGGACATCACCGGGAACTGCGTCAGATGATCCTGGACCACGCGGAACACGGGGAGAGCGCGGAGCACAAGCCCTCCCGTGGAATGCTCGTCCAGTTGACCTTTGCGGTGATCGTCCTGGGTGCGCTCATGGCGTGGTTCACCTTCGTGTGACCTTTGCAGTCGGCGGATCCGGCGGAACCCGGTGAGGCCCTGCAGCCGACGCCGGCTTCAGGGCCTCACTGCCGGAAGGCGTCACCATCCGTCCGTGTATTTCAAGCCGCGGGTCGGCGCCTTGGGGTCGGGAACAAGGCCGACCCCACTGCTGCCGGGTCCGCTCAGGGCGGCCCAGCCGTCCGAGGAGAATGACGTGCATCCTCCGGATCTTCCCTTGTATGTCTGGTGGGTGACGGCCATCGCGGCAACGTTTACGTTTCTTGCCTTTTTCGTCCCTGGCATGCCGAATCGGCGCTACAAGGTGCAGCTCTCCCTCGCGCCTTTTGCCGCCGTGCTGCTCGTGGCGGTCAGCGCCGTAGTGAAGCACCACAATGCCGAGGTGTCCCTCCCGCTGTACGTGTCGGTGCTCCTCGGAGTCCCGCTCGGGCTCGCGGGGCGCCGGAAGGAACTCCGGGGCAAGGCACTGGACATCGCGGCGAACGGATACAACCGGGACAACGCGCTGTCCAAGGCGGCCCAGGTGCAGGCCTTCGTGGCGATCCTCATCGTGGGCGGGGCCGGCGCCTGGTTCTCGATGGCGGGGTAGCCGCCCGGTCCCGCGAACGGCGAAAGAACACGACCGCGGCATCATGGACCCCATGCCCACCGACGCCCCCACCACCCCGACCCCCGCCCGCCCCCGCATATCCACCCCCGGCCCCGCCCCCGCGGGGCTCGTCGTCACGCTTGTGCTCGGGGCGCTCACCGCGCTCCCGCCGCTGTCCATGGACATGTACCTCCCGGCCCTGCCGGAGGTCACCGGGGCCCTGCACAGTCCCGCCGCCACCGTGCAACTCACGCTCACCGCCTGCCTCATGGGGATGGCGCTCGGGCAGCTCGTCGTGGGGCCCATGAGTGACAAGTGGGGGCGGCGGCGGCCGTTGCTCGCCGGGATGGTGGTCTATGTGATCGCCACGGCCGCGTGTGCGCTCGCGCCCGGGGCCGGGGTGCTCATCGGGTGCCGGCTCGTGCAGGGACTGGCCGGGGCCGCCGGGATCGTCATCGCGCGGGCCGTCGTGCGCGATCTCTACGACGGCGTGGCCATGGCCCGGTTCTTCTCCACCCTGATGCTGATCTCCGGGGTGGCCCCCGTCGTCGCGCCGCTCATCGGCGGCCAGGTGCTGCGGCTGACGGACTGGCGCGGGGTGTTCGTCGTCCTCACGGTGGTCGGCGCGCTGCTCTGCCTGGTCGTCTGGCGGGGGATCCCGGAGACGCTGCCGCCGGAGCGGCGGCACGACGGCGGTGTGGTGCAGGCCCTGCAGACCATGCGCGGGCTGCTCGCCGACCGCGTGTTCACCGGCTACGTGCTCGCGGGCGGGTTCAGCTTCGCCGCGCTCTTCGCCTACATCTCCGCGTCGCCCTTCGTCATCCAGGACATCTACCACGCCTCCCCGCAGACCTTCAGTCTGCTCTTCGGGCTCAACTCCGTCGGGCTCGTGCTCGTCGGCCAGATCAACGGCAAGGTCCTGGCCGGGCGCTTCTCCCTCGACGTGGTCCTCGGCATCGGCCTCGCCGTGGTCACCCTCTCCGCCGTCGCGCTGCTGCTCATGACCTCGGGGGTGTTCGGCCGGCCCGGGCTCGTGCCCGTCGCCGCCGGACTGTTCGTCCTGATGTCCGCCATGGGGCTCGCCATGCCCAACACCAGCGCCCAGGCGCTGATGCGCTCCCGCAACGCCGCGGGCTCCGCCTCGGCGCTGCTCGGCACGTCCACCTTCCTGCTCGGCGCGGTCGCCTCGCCGCTGGTCGGCATCGCGGGCGAGCACACGGCCGTGCCGATGGCGGTGGTGCAGCTGGGCTGCGCGCTGGCGGCCGTCGCCTGTTTCGTGGGGCTGTGCCGGCCGTGGCAGCGCAGGGACGCCGCATAGAATGCGGCAAATGCACGCCCCCGCACATGCACCGACCGGCGAAACCCTGCGCACCGCCCTCGCCGGCCTCCTCGACGGGCTGCCGCCCAGGCAGGCCGCCCGGGCCGTCGAGCGGCTGATCACCAACTACCGGGGGCGCACCCCGACCCACGCCCCGGTGCTGCGCGACCGGTCCGACGTCGCCGCGTACGCGGCCTACCGGATGCCCGCCACCTTCGAGGCCGTGTGCTCGGCCCTGGAGGCGTTCCGGGACCGGCTGCCGGACTTCGTCCCCGCCTCGCACGTGGACGTCGGCGGCGGGACCGGCGCCGCCACCTGGGCCGTCGCGGCGGCCTGGCCCGAGGGCGCGCACCGCACCACGGTCCTGGACTGGGCCGAGCCGGCCCTGGCGCTGGGCGCCGAACTCGCGGGCGGCGCCGCCTCCGAGCCCCTGCGCACCGCGCAGTGGAAGCGGCAGGCGATCGACGCCTCGCTCGCCCTCCCCGACGCCGACCTGGTCACCGTCTCCTACGTCCTCGGCGAACTCACCGAGGACGGGCGGCGCGCGGTGACCGAGGAGGCGGCCCGGGCCGCCTCGGCCGTCGTCATGATCGAACCGGGCACCCCGGACGGCTACCTGCGGATCATCGAGGCCCGCGACCGGCTGATCGCCGCGGGCTTCCGCGTGGTCGCCCCCTGCCCGCACAGCGCGGCCTGCCCCATCGAGCGGGGCACCGACTGGTGCCACTTCTCCGCCCGCGTGAGCCGTTCCTCGCTGCACCGGCAGGTCAAGGGCGGTTCGCTGGCGTACGAGGACGAGAAGTTCTCGTACGTGGCCGCCGTGCGCACCGGCGAGCTGCCGGACGCCCCGGCCCGCGTGGTGCGCAAGCCGCAGATCCGCAAGGGCCAGGTCCTCCTGGAGCTGTGCACGCCGGAGGAGGGCCTGACCCGGGAGACCGTGACCAAGCGCCACGGTCCCCTCTACAGGGCTGCGCGCGACACCGGCTGGGGCGACAGCTGGCCTCCGGAGGAGGACGGGGCCTGACGCAGCTCCTGCGTGCAGCACTTCACACTGCCGCCGCCCTTGAGCAGCTCGCCCAGATCGATCCCGAGCGGTTCGTAGCCTCTCTCCCGCAGCGGCCCGAACAGGCCCACCGCCGCCTGCGGGAGCAGCACGTGGCGCCCGTCGGAGACGGCGTTCAGGCCGAGGGCCGCGGCGTCCTCCTCGGCGGCGATCAGCGCGTCGGGGAACAGCCGCCGCAGCACGGCTCTGCTGCCCGCCGAGAAGGCGCCGGGGTAGTACATGACCTCGTCGCCCGCCTCGTCGAGGACGCACAGCGCCGTGTCCAGGTGGTAGTAGCGGGGGTCGACGAGGTCGAGTCCGACGACGGGGCGGCCGAAGAACTCCTGGGCCTCGGCGTGCGAGAGCGGGCTGCTGCGGAAGCCCCGCCCGGCCAGCAGCCAGGAGGCGGTGACGGCGAAGTCGCCCTCGCCCTCGTTGATGTGCGCCGGTTCGTACACCTCGGTGTACCCGTGCGTGCGGAACCACTCCAGGTGCACCTCCGCCTCGGCCCAGCGCTCGGGGTGGGCGAAGCGGGCGCCCAGCACCCGGCCGTCGACGACCGTGGCGCCGTTGGCCGCGTAGACCATGTCGGGCAGGCCGGGGCGGGGGGCCAGCTCCTCGACGGTGTGGCCGAGGGCGCGGTAGCGGTCGCGGAGTTCTTCCCACTGGGCGAGCGCGAGCGGCAGATCGACCGGTTTGCCCGGGTCCATCCACGGGTTGATCGAGTACGTCACCCGGAAGTGCACCGGCGGGCACATCAAGTAGCGACGCGGGGTGAAAGCACGCTGGGTCGTACGCAAGTCGCGCTCCTCACAGTGGGGTTGGGCACGTGCGAGAGCTCGCACGTGCCCAAATGGTCCACGTTCGGCGACCTGCGCGCATGAACCGTACGGGTGGTTTACCGGTGGCTCTCCCGTGCCTTTTTCCACGCCCGGAAGGCGAAACGGTCCGTCTCACCGGCTCGGTACACTCGCACGTCATGACTGCCAAGACGCCCGACTCCACCCGCCGCAGCGAGCGTTCCCGCCGCGCGATCCTCGACGCCGCCCTCGAACTGGTCGGTGAGAGCGGATACCAGCGCCTCACCATCGAGGCCATCGCCGCCCGCGCGGGCGTCGGCAAGCAGACGATCTACCGCTGGTGGCCCTCCAAGGCCGCCGTCCTCTTCGAGGCGTGCCTGCCCGAGGGCACCGACGCCGAGAGCGTGGAACTGCCGGACACCGGCGACCTCGAGGCCGACCTCAGGACCGTCCTGCGGGCCACGGTGGACGAGCTCAACGACCCCCGCCTCGACGCCCCCACCCGCGCGCTGACCGCCGAGGCGCAGAACGACCTGCAGCTGGCCGGGGCGCTCACCGAGAAGGTCCTCGAACCCCAGCTCCAGGCCTACGTGCGCCGGTTCCGCACGGCCCAGGAGGCCGGGCAGATCGACGCCCGCGTCGACCCGCGCATCGCCGTCGAACTCCTGGTGGGCCCCCTCTACCACCGCTGGCAGACCCGCACCCTCCCGCTTACCCACGAGTACGCCGACGCCGTCGTCGACCTCGCACTCCGCGGCATCGCCCCCCGCTGAACCCGTCCCGGGACCCGTCCCGAGCGGCCGGTCTCACACCCCCCGGATGCGTCCGGCGGTCACACCGGGCGCAGGATGGTGGCAGCATTGACCGGAGACCGCGGTCGAAGTGAGGGGATAGATGGAACGCAAGAGCAGATTCTCCCAGTGGCTGCGCCGCCCCAGGAGCGGAGCGGGCGGCGATACGGGCACGGGGGCGGCGCCGGCCGCCCGCGAGGAGCTGCTCCTGGCCGCGGCCGCCGCGGGCTTCCCCCTGGCCCCGGCCGCGCACCCCTCGGGCTACGGCTGTTCCTGCGAGCGCATCGGCTGTCCCACGCCCGGCCGGCACCCCGTCTCCTTCGCCTGGTCCACCCTCGCCACCACGGACGCCGAGAAGGTGACCAAGTGGCTGCGCTCCCAGCCGGAGGCCAACTTCGTCACCGCGACGGGCATCGCCCACGACGTCCTCGACGTGCCCGCCGAGGCGGGCCGCCAGGCGCTGGACCGGCTCCTCGCGGCCGGCGTCGAGGTCGGCCCGGTGGCCACCGTCGACCCCGACCGCATGCTCTTCTTCACCGCGACCCGCGGCACCCCGGACGACGAGGACGAGTGGTGGCCCTGCGAGCTGGACTGCCACCCCGAGACGATGGACGAGCACCCCGGCCTGCGCTGGCACTGCCGCGGCAGCTACGTCCTGCTCCCGCCCTCGCAGCTGCCGGGTGACGGCCGCGTGCAGTGGCTGCACGGCGCCGAGCGCCCGCTGCCGGACCCGCTGACGCTGCTGGAGACCCTGACCGACGCCTGCGCCCAGTACGCGGACGGCCGTTCGGACCACGAGCACGCCCCCTGGCCCATCGGCCACTGAGGATCCGGGAACCCGGTGACCCGGGGATCCGCGGGCTACTCGCCCCTGGCGGCGGTCAGCGACTCGATCCGGTTGAGGAAGACGGCCCGGCCGCTCGCCGGCACCTGCACCGCCGACTCCGAGACCCGCGTGAACGTCACCGCGGTCCTCAGGTCGCCCGTCAGCAGCGCCTTCGTGCGCGCGTCGGAGATCGTGGGGGTCACGCCCTGCGCCATGGTGCGCTTCTCCCGGTGGTGCGCGGTGACGAACACCAGCGCGCCGCCGTCCTTGGTGCGCAGCGCCGGGGACGGGAAGCCGGGGGCCGCGTCGGGCGTGTCGATGAACTCGGTCCAGAAGTTGGGCGTACGGGCCAGCGGCGCGCGGTCCGCGCGCAGCCCCGAGGTGGCCGGGCCGTCGGCGAGGACCGCGCTCCTTCCGGTGCGCAGGTAGTCCGCGTACGCCTGGCTCAGTGCACCGGGGGCGGCGGCGAGCCCGTCCGCGTCGCGGGCCGGCACGGCCTGCGCGTACCCGTCGGCGTCCGTCGCGAAGGCCGGCACCTTGCCGTCGGCGAGCAGCGACAGGTACGCCGCCTTCCAGGGCTTGCCGGCGTGGGAGCGGGTGAAGACCACGAGCCAGCGGTTGCCGTCGCGGTTGCTGCGGGTGTCGGCGACGAAGAACTTCGGCCAGCCCGCCATCTTGGGAATCGTGAACCGGGCGTCGTCCAGCACGAGCGCCGGGTAGCCCGGGTTGCCGCCGGGCGTCGCCGCCCGCTGGACGGCCAGGTCGGCCCGGCCTATCTCGGCCAGCGCACCGGTCTCGACCCGGTCCACGAGGGCCGGGTCGAGCCTGCGGTACGCGTCGGTGTAGCCGTCGGTGAAGTGCTTGAGGGCCTCGGCGGCCTCAGCCTTGGACGCCGCCGGGATGACCGCCCGCTCGCCGTGCACCGTCATGCACCCGGTCGCTGTCGTCACGAGCACCGTCAGCGACAGCAGGGCTCCGAACACCCGACGTGGCGGCCGGCGTCTCATGGTGCGTGGACTCCTCGGTTGCGGCAGGGGACGGCTGCGCTACCTTACCGGCGTTGTCGGCGCCGTGACCGTCCGGGGAGCCCTCTTGGCCTGCAGTTCCGGCCGGGGGTCCGGGGGTCGCCCCCCGGGAGAATGCAGCAGCCCGGGGCGGTGCGAAGAACACCACGAGGGTCGGCACCAGGTACAGCGCCCACACCGCGACCTGCAGCCAGGTCGGGTCCGGCTGGAAGTTGAAGACGCCCTTCAGCAGCGTGCCGTACCAGCTGTCGGCGGGCACCTGCTCGCTGACGTCGAAGGCCTTGCTGCCCAGGCCCGGCAGGATGCCGGCCTCCTGCAGGTCGTGGAAGCCGTAGGCGAGCACGCCCGCGGCGACCACGACGAGCATGCCGCCGGTCCAGGTGAAGAACTTCGCCAGGTTGATCCTCAGCGCGCCGCGGTAGAACAACCAGCCCAGCACCACGGCCGTCAGCAGCCCCAACAGGGCGCCGACGAGCGGCCGTACACCGTCGTCCGTGGCCTGCACGGCCGTCCAGATGAACAGCGCCGTCTCCAGGCCCTCCCGGCCGACGGCGAGGAAGGCCGTGACGACGAGCGCGGTGGTGCCCATCGCCAGCGCCGCGTCCAGCTTGCCGTGCAGCTCCTTCTTCAGGTGCCGCGCGGTGCGCCGCATCCAGAAGACCATCCACGTCACCAGGCCGACCGCGATCACCGACAGCGAGCCGCCGAGCGCCTCCTGGGCCTCGAACGTCATGGTCCGCGAGCCGTACTGGAGCACCGCGCCGAAGCCCATGCTGAGCAGCACCGCGGCGGCGATGCCGGTCCAGACCGGCGGCAGGGCGTCCTTGCGCCCGGTCTTGACCAGGTAGGCGACGAGGATGCAGACGACCAGGCTGGCCTCCAGGCCCTCGCGCAGGCCGATCAGGTAGTTGCCGAACACGCGGCGTCCCCTTCCGTGCAGTTGCCGTCGTCGGTCACGCGAACAGGGCCCTGCCCCACCAGTCGTCCTCGTCCCGGACGCCCGGCGGGACGGCGAAGACCGCCGAACCCACGTGCTGGATGTACTCGTTGAGGGCGTCCTTCGCCGCGAGCCGGCGCTGCAGCGGGACGAACCCGTCCCGGACGTCGCGCTGGTACGCGATGAAGAACAGGCCCGCGTCCAGGCGGCCCAGGCCGTCCGTGCCGTCGGTGAAGGAGTAGCCGCGGCGCAGGATCGTCACGCCGCCGTTGCTGTCCGGGTGGGCCAGCCGCACGTGGGCGTCGGCCTTCATGGCCCTGAGGTCGGGCTCGTCGTGCTCGCGCTGCTTCCCCTGCGGGGCGCCCTCGCCCTTGGTGCGGCCGAAGGTGTCCTCCTGGTCCTTCAGCGAGGCGCGGTCCCAGGTCTCGACGTGCATCCGGATACGGCGCGCGACGAGGTAGGAGCCGCCGGACAGCCAGTCCGGGCCGTCCTTCCCGCTCACCCACACGTGCTTGTCGAGGCGCGCGGTCTCGGTGCCCGCGATGTTCCGGGTGCCGTCCTTGAACCCCATCATGTTGCGCGGGGTCTGGGCGTCCGGGGTCGTGGACGAGGTCTTGCCGAAGCCGAGTTGGGACCAGCGGATGGCGACGCGGCCCATGCCGATGCGGGCCAGGTTGCGGATCGCGTGCACCGCGACCTGCGGGTCGTCCGCGCAGGCCTGGACGCACAGGTCGCCGCCGCTGCGGGCCGCGTCGAGATTGTCGCCGGGGAAGGCGGGCAGGTCGATCAGGGCCTGCGGGCGGCGGGACTTGAGCCCGAAGCGGTCCTTGCCGTCCTTCTCGAACAGCCCCGGGCCCACGCCGAAGGTCAGCGTCAGCCGGGACGGCTTGAGGCCGAGGGCCTCGCCGGTGTCGTCCGGCGGCAGCTCCTCGTTGTCACTGATCGCTCCGTCGCCGACCTCGCGCCCGGCGGTCATCGCCGCGGCCGCGGCCGTCCACTCCTTCAACAGGGCGACGAGCGCGGCCCGGTCGGTGGTGGTCACGTCGAAGGCCGCGAAGTGCAGCCGGTCCTGGACGGGCGTGGCGATGCCGGCCTGGTGGGCGCCGTGGAAGGGCACGGCGTCACCGGCGGAGGCGGCGGGCTGCGAGCCGTCGCCCAGCCGCAGGGCGGCGGCGGTGCCGCCCGCGGCGGCCGCGCCGAGGGCGAGGCCGGCGCCGCCCCAGCCGAGCAGGGCGCGGCGGGAAGGAGAAGCGGTGCTGTCGGTCATGGTGCGCAGGCCCTACTTCGCGACGGCCGCGGCGAGCTTGGACAGCGGCTCGGAAAGCGCGTTGACCACGTCCGAGAGCTTCTTGCGGTCGTCCTGACCGACGGTGTCGTAGGACTTGAAGCCGTCACCCTCGCGGTAGTCGCCGAGGGCCTTCTTCACGGCCTCGAACTGCTTGTCCAACTCCTGCGTGAGCGCGGCGTCGTGCTTGGCGGCGACGGGCTTGAGGAGCCCGTAGGCCTTCTCGGCACCCTCCACGTTGGCCGCGAAGTCGTCGAGGTCGGTGTGGCTGTAGCGCTCCTCCTCGCCGGTGATCTTGTTGCGGTAGACCTCGTCGAGGAGCTCCTTGGCGCCGTTGGCCATGCCGGTCGGGGTGAGCTCGGCGGTGCCGACGCGCTTGCGCCAGTCCTCGAGGTCCTTCATCAGCTGGTCGGCGAGGGCCTTGTCCTCGTCAGTGATCTTCCCGTCCTGCCAGAGGGACTTCTCCAGCCGGTGCCAGCCGGTCCACTTCTGGTCCTTCTCCAGGCCGTCCTCGCGGACGTCGACCTTGGGGTCGATGTCGCCGAAGGACTCGGCGACGGGCTCGGTGCGCTCCCAGCCGGTGCGGGAGGGCGCGTAGGCCTTCTTCGCCGCGTCGAGGTCGCCGCTCTTGACGGCGTCGGCGAACTTCTGCGCCGCCGCGACGCTCTCGTCGGCCTGCTCCTGCACGTAACGGCGGTATTCGGCCACCGCCTTGTCCAGCTCCGGGTCGCTCTTCTGCTGCGCGCCGCCGCCGGTCACGGTGATCTTCTGGCGGATGCCGTCGCCCTTCATGCCGGGCTTGCAGGCGATCTCGTACGAACCGGCCTTGATCGTCGCGGTGATGTCGGCCTTGGTGCCCGGGCCTATGTTCTCGCGCTCGGTGACGATCCGGTCGTCCGGTGCGTAGACGTAGACCTCGGTGACCTTGGAGCCCTTGTTCTCGACGGTGAGCGTGACGTGCCCGGCCGGGAACGAGGTCTTCGAGACCTCGCACTTGTCGTCGGTGGCGGTGACCTTGACGGCCTCGGAGCCCTTGGCGTCCGACTTCTGGGCGCAGCCGGACACGGCGGTGAGGGCCGCGATGGCCGCGACGGCGGCGGCTGCGGAGGAGCGGAGGGCTCGCATGGGGAGGGACTCCAGGCGTGGTCGAAGGGGGCGGATCACCTTATTTAGGCGGCCCTAACTTATATGAGGCTTGCCTTTCTCTTTACCGCTGCATGGTGTGACGCTGGTCTCATATGGCCGGATTTCGCTGTGGGCGTTGCGGCACCACCAACGGGCCCGCGGCGCCCGGAAGATCGACGACGTCGACCGGCTGCCCGTAGACCCGGCCCAGGAGGCCGGGTTCGAAGACGTCGGCGGGCGGCCCGTCGGCCACGATCCGCCCGCCGTGCAGCACGGCCACGCGGTCGGCGTAGGCGCCCGCGAGGCCGAGGTCGTGCAGCACGACGGCCACGGCGTCCCCGGCCGCGGCGCGTTCGCGGCAGACGTGCAGGACGAGTTCCTGGTGCCGGAGGTCGAGCGCGGCGGTCGGTTCGTCGAGCAGCAGGAGCGGGGTGCGCTGCGCGAGCACGCGGGCCAGGGCGACGCGGGCCCGTTCACCGCCGGAGAGTGCGGTGAACGGGCGGGACGCGAACGCGGTGACCTCGGTGGCGGCCATGGCGGCCGCCACGGCCTCGTCGTCCTCGGCCGCCGCGGGGGTACGGGCCCAGGGGGCCCGGCCCATGCGGACGATGTCCCCGACGCCGAAGGGGAACGAGAGCGTGGTGTCCTGCGGCAACACGGCGCGGTGCCGGGCGAGTTCGCGAGGCGTCCACGCGCCGGCCGGGCGGCCGGCGATGCGGACCTCGCCGGAGGCGGCGGGCAGGTCGCCCGCGAGGGCGGCGAGCAGGGTGGACTTGCCGGCACCGTTGGGGCCGACGAGGGCGGTGACTTCGCCGGGGGTGAGGGTGAGGTCGACGGAGCGGAGGACGGGGCGTCCGCCGCGGTGGACGGTGAGACTGCGTGCTTCGAGCATGTGGGGTGGTCTCCTGTGCGTCGTCTGCGGGTTCGTCGTGGCTGGTCGCGCAGTTCCCCGCGCCCCTTCGGGGCACGATCACGCACCGTCCGGCGGATGCGCCCCGTCAGGGGCGCGGGGCTGTATCGATATGCGGCTCCGCCGCGTGGGCGCGACCAGCCACCGACGGCCTGCAGCCGAACGCACCACCCCCGGGGAGGGGCCCCTCACCCCCAACCCCCTTGCCTCCGTCGCGTCCTCCTCAACAGCCAGAAGAAGAACGGGCTCCCGAACAACGCCGTCAGCACCCCCAGCGGAAGTTCCGCCGGGGCGGCCGCCGTCCGGGCGGCCAGATCCGCCGCCACCAGCACAAGGGCACCGCCGAGCGCGCTGCCCGGGATCAGGAAGCGGTGGGACGGGCCCGCCGCCATGCGGAGCAGGTGCGGGACCAGCAGGCCCACGAACGTGACGATCCCCGCCACGGCCACCGCGGCCGCCGTCAGCAGGGCCACCACCAGGATCAGCACCAGCCGCAGCCGTTCCACGTCCACCCCGAGGTGCCGCGCCGGCCGCTCGCCGAGCGCGAGGAGGTCCAACTTCCGCGCGTACCACGGCGCGACGGCCAGCCCGGCCAGGGCACACGGCAGGACGGCCAGCACCTTCGGCCAGGTCGCCTGGGCGAGCGAGCCCAGCTGCCAGAAGGTGATCTGCGTGATCTGCGCGTTGTCCGCGGCGAAGACGCACAGCCCGATCAGCGCGCCCGCGAAGGCGTTCACCGCGATACCGGTCAGGATCAGCGTCACCACCTCGGTACGGCCGCCCGAGCGCGACAGCACGTACACCAGCAGCACGGTCCCCAGGCCGGCCGCGAAGGCGCAGCCGGTGACCGTCCAAGTCCCCAGGAACGACAGGCCCAGGGCGATCGAGGCGACCGCTCCGACGGCCGCCCCCGCCGAGATGCCGATGACGCCGGGCTCGGCGAGCGGGTTGCCGAACACGCCCTGCATCAGCGCGCCCGCGCACCCCAGCGACGCCCCCACGAGCACGGCGAGGACGACGCGCGGGAGCCGTACGTCCCACAGCACGCTCTCGCCGACGCGGTCGAGCGCGGCGCCGCCGAGCCCGGTGCGGTGCAGAAGCGAACCGGCGACGTCCCCGACGGGGATGTCGTAGGCGCCCAGCCCCGCGGACAGCAGGCACAGGGCGAGCAGCGCGACGCCCATGGCGGCGGCGATCACCGGCCGGGCCACGTCACTTCCCCTTTGCAGGCGCATGGATCTGCTCGATCAGCGAAGCGACCACGGCATCCGTGCGCGGGCCGAAGTTCAGCAGTACGCCGTCGTCGACCGAGGCGATGCGGCGGTCGAGGCCCGCGGGCGTCTGGCCGACGCCCGGGATCTTCAGCAGGCCGTCGACGCCGCCCACCGAGGCGAGGCCCTTGGTCATCACGAGGATGACGTCGGGCGCCGCCTTGGCGAGGGCCTCGCTGGTGAGGGGCGTGAAGTCCTTCGTCAGACCGGACGCCTTGCCCGCGTCCACGCCGCCCGCGGCCTCGACGAGCGAGTCCGCGCCCGAGCCCGGGCCGCCGAGGAGGTAGACGGACGCCGAGCCGCGCAGGTAGAGGAAGGCGACCCGCGGCCGGTCGGCACCCTCCGGGATGCGTCCGCGCGCCGCCTCGATGCGCTGTTCGGTTCGCTTCCGCAACTGCGCCCCGGCGTCGGCCACTCCGAGGGCTGCCGCCACCTTGTCGATCCGGGTGCCCACGTCCGCGAGCCGCTTCGCCGGGTCGAGGACGACGAGCGGGATCCCGGCGGCCCGGATCTGCTCGACGGCCTCCGCCGGGCCGGTCGTCGTCTCTGCCAGCACGAGCGTGGGCCTGAGGGAGAGCACGCTCTCCGCGGAGACGTCGTGCGCCCGCGTGACGACCGGCAGCCGACGGGCCTGCTCGAATGTGGCGGTGACGTCCCGGGCCACGACGTGCCCGCCGAGCCCGAGCGTGAAGACGATCTCGGAGAGGGAACCGGTCAGCGGCACGATCCGGTCCGTGCTGCGCACGGTGACGTCGCGGCCGTCGGCGGACCACACGGTTACGGGGAGTTGGGCGCGGGGCGGCGCGTCCGTGAGCGGCTCGACGCGGTCGGCTGTCGCCTGCCGGCGCGGCCCTTCGCCGGACGTGCCGCCCGCCGACGGGCCGCAGCCGGTGAGCACGGCCGCGAGGGCGGCCAGGGCCACGAGAGCGCCGAGGAAGCGTGGCACGTGCACCAACTGCACGCCCACAGGCCGACGTTGGGACACGTTCCCGCCTTCCGGTACGGATCCTTCCGGATGGGGGTTCCACCCGGCCGAGCTGTAGCTTAGGTTAGCCTTACCTAAATCGCCACCGCCGAGAGGGGTTCCCCGATGCTGCCGTCCAGACCTGCCCGCGCCCCGGTGGCGGTGCTGC
Source organism: Streptomyces sp. AM25 (assembly GCF_058146165.1). Taxonomy (NCBI): domain Bacteria; kingdom Bacillati; phylum Actinomycetota; class Actinomycetes; order Kitasatosporales; family Streptomycetaceae; genus Streptomyces; species Streptomyces sp. AM25. The sequence continues at coordinate 296,127 of NZ_JBKIWN010000009.1, forward strand.
TCGCGGCGCTGGTGACGGTCCTCGCCGGGCCTGCAGCCCGGGCGGAGGGGCCGGAGAGCCGTGAGGTGTCGGGGGGCAGGCTGGACTGGGGGATCAAATCCTCGTTCCAGAGCTACGTCACCGGACCGATCGCCCAGGGCGGTTGGGAACTGCAGGGCGGCGCGGCGACGGCCGGTGAGAACCGCTTCCGCTTCCACTCGGCCAAGGGCACGTACGCGCCGGACGACGGCGCCTTCGAGGCGGGCTTCTCCGGTGGAGTTCACTTCACCGGCCACCGCAAACCCGACGGCACCCACGAGCTCGACCTCACCGTCAGCCGCCCGGCCGTCCGCATCTCCGGCGCCGGAGGCACCCTCTATGCCGACGTGACGAGCAAGGCCGTCACGGCCACGCAGGTGCCGTTGGCCGCGCTCGACCTGTCCGGAACGCACCTGCGCGGCGGCGGCACGACCGTCAGCCTGACGGACGTTCCGGCCAAGCTGACGGCGGAGGGCGCGAAGGCGTTCGCGGGGTACTACGGGGAGGGCACGGCGCTCGACCCGGTGAGCCTCTCCGCCGGCATCGCGGAGAAGGGCGCGGAGAGGAGCGCCCCGTCACCGTCCCCCGCCCCCTCCGAAAAGCCCGCGGAAAAAGGCGAGTTCACCGGGGCCGCCGTCGACTGGGGCGTCCGCCGGACCTTCCGGGAGTACGTCACGGGACCGGTGGCCCAGGGCTCGTGGTCACTGGCCGACGGCGCTCGGGACGGCGGCGCGCTCTTCCGCTTCCCGCGCGGCAAGGGCACGTACGCCGCCGGGGGCACGGCCCTCGACGCCGCCTTCGCCGGCACCCTGCGCTTCACCGGCAAGGATCTCGACCTCGCGCTGCGCGCGGTCCGGGTCACGGTGAAGGACGGCAAGGGGACGCTGACGGCGGACGGCGTACCGCTGATCACGTTCGACGCCGCCGGCCTGAAGGAGAAGGACGGCCTCGCCGTCCTCACCGAGGCCCCGGCGAAACTCACTGCCGAAGGGGCCGGGGTGTTCGGCGGAATGTACCGGGAGGGGACGGACATGGACCCCGTCTCGCTCGCGGTGCCCCTGGTGGCGGGGGCGGCCCTGCCGCCGCTGCCGGACCTGGGGAACACGGAGTCCCCGCCCTCCGCCTCGCCCTCGGCTTCCGCTTTCCCTGTCATCCCCGTCGCCGCCGCGGGCGCGGGCGTCCTGGCCCTGGCGGCCGTGACGTTCGCGGTGCTCCGCAGGCGCAAGTCCACCACCGAGCAAACCGATCGAACCGATCAAGGAGACAACTGACATGACCGTCACCGCACTTCGCCGCCTCGCCTACGCGGCCGTCGTCTCGCTGGGCGCGATGACGCTGGCCGTTCCCGCGGCCCACGCGGGCGAGGGCGCCGCCCCGCAGGGGATGCCGCTGAAGGACGGCACCCTGGAGTGGGGCGTGAAGGAATCGTTCCGCCAGTACGTCACGGGTCCGATCGGCGGCGGCAGAGTCGAGGTCGCCGACGGTGCCCGACAGGCCGACGGCAGCGGCCCGTTCACCTTCACCGGCGGCACGGGCTCGTACGACATGTCGAAGCACGCCGTCGCCACCACCTTCAAGGGCAGTGTCCGCTTCCTGGGTCACCAGAAGGCCGACAAGTCCTGGGAGCTCGACATCAAGCTCGCCGACGTGAAGGTGACGACGCAGGGCAAGTCCGGCAGTATCACCGCCGACGTGACGACGGCGGGCGGTGCGACACAGGACGACGTCGCCATCGCCTCGCTCGACCTGTCCGCCGTCCGCCCGGGCGGCGGTTCGGGCGGCGCGATGACCTTCGCGAGGATACCGGCCAAGCTGACGGCGGACGGGGCGAAGGCGTTCAAGGGCTTCTACAAGGAGGGGCAGGATCTGGATGCGGCGACACTGTCGGTGACGGCCGGGGGCGGGGGCGGCGGGCAGAAGCCGCAGCCGCAGCCGCAGCCGAAGCCGGATTCTCCGGAGCCGAAGCCTCAGGAGCCGGCGCCGGAGCAGCCGAAGACGAAGCCGAGTGCCGAACCCTCGAAGGAGCCCGCGGCAGCACCCGAGCCCGCCGAGCCCGCCAAGCCTGCGAAGCCCGCCGGGGCCGCGGCCACCGGCACCATCGCCGACGGCCGTCTCGACTGGGGCGTGAAGAAGTCCTTCCGCGACTACGTCACGGGCCCGGTGGCGGGCGGCAAGGCCGAAGTCTCCGGCGGCGCCGGGCAGTCGGGCGACGGCTACCGCTTCCCGAAGGGCCACGGTTCGTACGACGCGGGCACGACCGCCCTCGACGCGGCCTTCGACGGCGCGGTCCGCTTCACGGGCCACGAAGGCCAGTTGGACCTGAAGCTCAGCGACCTCAAGGTGAAGGCGAACGGCACGTCCGGGACGCTGTACGCCGACGTCTCGGCGAAGGAGCGGTCGAGCGGGAAGGTCGTCGCCACGGACGACATGCCCCTCGCAAAGCTGAAGCTCCCGGCGGGCGCGCTCAAGGCCAAGGACGGTGTCGTGTCCGTGGCGGCCGTTCCCGCGACGCTGACGGCGCAGGGCGCGAAGGCCTTCGGCGACATGTACAAGGAGGGCCAGGACCTCGACCCGGTGAACGTGACGGTGTCGGTGGACAAGAGCGCTGCGCTGCCGGCGGGTTCGACGCTGGAGAGCGCCGGCGCCGGCGCCCTCGCCCAGACGGGCGCCGGCACCCCGACCGGCCCCCTGCTCGGCGCGGCCGGTGCGCTCGCCCTGGCGGGCGGCGCGGCGGTGTACGCGGTACGGCGACGGGGCGGCATGCAGGGCTGAGCTCTGGCGGGGGCGCCGCGGGGCGGTGCGGGCCGGTGGCCGGGGTTGTGCCCACCCGTTCCGCCCTGCGGAACGCCTGCCCACAACCCCGGGGCGCCCCGTAAGGGGCGCGGGGAAGTATCGATTTGCGGCTCCGCCGCGTGGGCGCGAGCAACTACAGCCGGCCCGCAGCCGAGCGACTACGCACTCAACGGGAACTCCCGCCCCAACTCCCGGAACACGCCAGTGTTCAGCGCGAAAGCGCGCCGGCACTCCTCCACCACCCGCTGCTTCTCCAGCTCGTCCACCGGCAGCGCGTCCAGCAGCTCGCGGTACTCCCGCTTGAACGCCGCCGGGTTGCCGATCCCGTCGAAGACGTAGAAGCGCACCCCGTCCCCCTTGCGCGCGAAGCCCCACGTCTTCTCCGCCGTGCCGCGGATGATCTGGCCGCCGGAGAGGTCGCCCAGGTAGCGCGTGTAGTGGTGGGCCACGTAGCCCGCGGGCCAGGTGCGGGCGCACTCCTCGATGCGGGCCGCGTACGCCGCCGTGGCGGGGAGCGGCTCCAGGGCCGTGCGCCAGCCGTCGCCGCCCAAGTGGGTCAGGTCGCGCTCCAGTTGCGCGGTGCGGGCGAGCTCCGGGCGGATGAACGGGCCGGCCACCGGGTCGGCCGCCAGGGGCGCGGCCGCGGACTCCAGGGCCCGGTAGACGAACCAGAGCTGCTCGGTGTACCGGCGATACGCCTCCACCCCCAGCCGGCCGCCGAGCATGTTGCTCATGAACGTGGAGTTCTCGGCCTCCGTGTGCTGCTCGTGGGAGGCGGTGCGGATGAGGGCGGAGAACGGCGTGTCCAAGACGGACCTCCGGTGACGGGGGGCGGGAAGGCCGATTCTTCCTACTTAGGCTTACCTAAGTCAATGTGTTCCCGACGTGCTGTCGGTAAAACTGTATCGGCCGCCCCGCCGCTCCGCAGGAGTTACGGCAGCGTCAGAATCTCCGCACCCGTCTCCGTGACCACCAGCGTGTGCTCGAACTGCGCCGTCCGCTTGCGGTCCTTGGTGACGACCGTCCAGCCGTCCTCCCACAGGTCGTAGTCGTACGTCCCCAGCGTCAGCATCGGCTCGATGGTGAACGTCATGCCCGGCTGGATGAGGGTGTCGTGGTGCGGGCTGTCGTAGTGCGGGACGATCAGGCCGGAGTGGAAGGACGAGTTGATGCCGTGACCGGTGAAGTCGCGGACGACCCCGTAGCCGAAGCGCTTGGCGTACGACTCGATGACGCGGCCGATGATGTTGATCCGTCGTCCGGGCTTGACCGCCTTGATCGCCCGGTTCAGCGCCTCGCGCGTGCGTTCGACCAGGAGGCGGGACTCCTCGTCCACGTCGCCGCACAGGTACGTGGCGTTGTTGTCGCCGTGCACGCCGCCGATGAAGGCCGTCACGTCGAGATTGACGATGTCGCCGTCGCGCAGCACGGTCGAGTCGGGGATGCCGTGACAGATCACTTCGTTGACCGACGCGCACAGCGACTTGGGGAAGCCGCGGTAGCCGAGCGTCGAGGGGTAGGCGCCGTGGTCGCACATGAACTCGTGCGCGACCCGGTCCAGCTCGTCCGTGGTCACGCCCGGGGCGATGTGCTTGGCCGCCTCCTCCATCGCCTGTGCGGCGATGCGGCCGGCGATGCGCATCCGCTCGATCGTCTCGGCGTCCTGCACCTCGGGGCCGGTGTACGGCGTCGGGGCGTCCTTGCCCACGTACTCGGGACGCGGGACCGAGGCGGGGACGGAGCGGGTGGGGGAGAGTCTCCCCGGAACAAGAAGCGACTGGCCAGACATGTCTGCGAGTGTAGAAGAGACGGAGAGGAGACCTTCGATGGCGCTGTTCAAGAGGCGTACGGCCGGGAAGCCGGGCGAGTACTACTACTGCCTGAAGCACGGCACGGTGGAGGAGGGCCCGGAGTGCCGCGCCGCCGACCGCTTCGGCCCGTACGGGTCACGGGAGGAGGCCGCCCACGCGATGGAGACGGCCCGCGAGCGGAACGAGGAGTGGCGGGAGGACCCCCGCTGGAAGGACGGCGAAGGCTGAGGCGGGGTCTTCGGCTGCAGGCTCGTCGTGGCCGGTCGCGCAGTTCCCCGCGCCCCTGACGGGGCCGTGCGCACCGCGCCCCGCAGGGGCGCGGGGCTGTTACTCCCCCAGCTACCGCTGGGAGGTGCCCCCAGCGGCTCCGCCGCGTGGGCGCGAGCAAGCACAGCGGACCCGCACCCGACGACGAACGGCCCGGCCCCGCCCAGGTCAGGCCGCCGTCGCCAGCTTCCCCTCGCGGGCCCGTACCGCATGCGGGTCCGTGCGCTGGTCGTAAGACAGCAGCTTGGGCAGCGACAGCGCCAGCAGCCCCACCCCCGCCACGCACGCCAGCCCGCCCGCCCACACCGACGTGCGGACGCCGGACAGCGCCGCCATGCCTCCGGCCCGCACCTGGCCCAGCTGCGGGCCCACCGAGTACGAGAGCAGCTCGATGCCGGCCAGGCGCCCCCGCAGCTCGTCCGGGATCGTCTGGTCCCACATCGCGGAGCGGAACAGGCCGCTGATCATGTCGCAGCCGCCCGCGACGGCCAGGAACAGCAGCACCAGCCAGACGTTGTGCATCCAGCCCGCCACCGCCATCGCGCCGCCCCAGCCGGCCGCCGCCAGGACCACCATGCGGCCGTGCCGGTGGATGCGCGAGGCCCAGCCGCTGGTCAGGCTGACCGCCAGCGAACCGACGGCGCCCGCGGCGTACATCATGCCCAGCGCCCAGGGGGCGTGCAGCTCGTCGGCCAGGAACGGGAAGACCGCCGTGGGGAAGGCGAAGAACATCGCCGTCAGGTCGATGGCGTACGTCCCCAGCAGCTCCTTGCGGCCCCACGCGTAGCGGCCGCCCTCCAGGATGCCGCGCAGCGACGGCTTCTCGGCGTCGTGCGAGGCGGGGGAGGGGGCGAGGGTCATGATCAGGACCGCGGAGATCACGTACGACAGCACGTCGAGCCCGTACGCCCACGGCAGTCCGGCGAAGGCGACGAGCACGCCCGCCAGCGACGGGCCGGCGATCGCGCCGACCTGCCAGCGCATGGAGTTGAGCGCGATGGCGGCGGGCAGCTGCTCGTGCGCGACGATGCGCGGCACGATGGCGTGCAGGGCCGGGCGCTGGAGCCCGGTCGCCGCGCTGGTCAGCGCGGCGACCACGTACAGCGGCCAGATCAGCGGGTGCGGCAGCAGGGTGTTGAGCAGCAGCAGCGCGCTCAGGGCGGTCACCCCGAGCTCGGTCCACAGGATCAGCTTGCGGCGGTCGAGGGCGTCGGCCAGCGCGCCGCCGTAGAGCCCGAAGACGATCAGGGGGACGAGCTCGACGGCGCCGACCGCGCCCACCGCGAGCGTCGAACCGGTCAGCTCCTTGAGCTGGAGCGGGACGGCCACGAAGGTCAGGAAGGTGCCGAAGACCGTCACCAGTCCCGCCATCCACATGCGGCGGAAGTCGCGGGAGGCGTGCCACGGCGTGAGGTCGGGCAGGAGCGCTCGCAGGCGCCCGGAATGAGGGGGATGGTCGTCGGTCACGAGGGACGATGTTCGGGGGTCGGGGCGAAGCGCCGCAATCGGTTTTCCGGGGCCGGTCCGCTCACCACCGGGTCGGCGGCGGGGCGGTCAGCTGCTCCGCGAGCCGGGAGAGCCGGTCCCGGAAGCGCCGGCCGTGGCCGGGGGGCGGGCTGTTCTCCCCGGCGGCGGCGCTGACCAGGTGCTGGACCATGTCCAGGTCCATGACCGAGGAGGCGGGCACGGACAGGGCGTCGTGGGCGAGGGAGTGCAGGTCGGCGTCCGTGCCCTCCTCGGCGTCGTCCAGCGCGAGGACGGTCGCCCCGCCGCGCCGGGCGTCGTGCACCCGCTCCAGCAGGCCCGTCCCGGTCCCGCCCTCGGCCACCACCAGCACCGTCTCCCCGCGCCGCGCGGCCTCCAGCCGGCCGAGGCCCACGGACAGATGGGCCGGGCTGCGCGGCGGGACCCGGTGCCGGACGAGCGTGGGGGACAGCCGGGACAGGCCGGACCAGGCCGCCTCGTCGTCCAGATGGGCCGCCAGGTGCCACGGCTCGTACTCCGCCGTGCCGACCAGCAGCAGGCCGCCGTCGTCGCGGGCGACCGAGGTGCGCAGCACCCCCGCGAAGCGGCGGGTGTCCTGCAGCCACTCGGTCCCGGCGAGCACTTCCCGCAGCAACGCGACCCGTACGGCGTCCATGGCCCGCATCCTGCCGCAACGGCCGTGCGCGGATGGCCGGTTGCGTGGGTCCTCACCCGATCGTGACAGTATCGCTGTCATGACTACTTCTGATGGTGCGAATGGTGTGAACGGTGCGAACACCACTGCGAAGAAGGCTCCCGCGAAGGCCCCCTGGGACCTCCCCGACGTCTCCGGCCTGGTGGTCGGCGTCCTCGGCGGCACCGGCGACCAGGGCCGCGGCCTGGCCTACCGGCTGGCCAAGGCCGGGCAGCAGGTGATCATCGGTTCCCGCGCCGCCGAGCGGGCGCAGACGGCCGCGGCCGAGCTGGGCCTGGGCGTCGAGGGTGCGGACAACGCGGAGTGCGCGCGCCGCAGCGACATCGTGATCGTCGCGGTGCCGTGGGACGGGCACGCCAAGACCCTGGAGGCGCTGCGCGAGGAGCTCGCCGGGAAGCTCGTCGTCGACTGCGTCAACCCGCTGGGCTTCGACAAGCAGGGCGCCTACGCGCTGAAGCCGGAGGAGGGCAGCGCCGCCGAGCAGGCCGCCGCGCTGCTGCCGGAGTCGCGGGTGACGGCCGCCTTCCACCACCTGTCCGCCGTGCTGCTCTCCGACCCGGAGATCGCGGAGATCGACACCGACGTGATGGTGCTGGGGGAGAAGCGCGCCGACACCGACATCGTGCAGGCGCTGGCCGGGCGCATCCCCGGCATGCGCGGCGTCTTCGCGGGCCGGCTGCGCAACGCCCACCAGGTGGAGTCGCTGGTCGCCAACCTGATCTCGGTGAACCGCCGCTACAAGGCCCACGCGGGGCTGCGGATCACGGACGTGTAGCGGGAACCGTGGCCACCCCCGACCCGCGGCCGGAGGCATGGGGGACAATGTCGGAGCACGTACCGCCCCGGACCAGGAGCCGATATGCCCCGCCTCGCCCTCTACGCCATGGCCGCCTGCGCGCTAGCGCTCGTCGCGGCTGTCGTCTCGTTCGTGGAGGGCAGCTGGCTCGGCATCATCTGGATCCTGCTCGTCGGCGTCTCGTCCAACATCGCCTGGTACTACATCCGCAAGGCGAAGAACGACCGCGCCGCCGAGCAGGCCGCCGCCGGGCGCTGAGCGACTCGCCCACCCGCTCATGAGTACGGATACTCATGAGCACTGTCAGTGCCCTGTTCGATACTGCCTCCCAGGCAACCGCTGAATAACGGGGACGGGCGCTGGGAGGGGCGGGGCGTCGTCATGTCGCGCTGGGACATCCAGCCGGAGACGGTTCGCACGGTGGTCGGGAACACGGCCGGGGCGGCGGGGCGGGTGCCCGTCCGGCCCTCGAAGAGATCGATGCCAATTACCGCCGCCTCACTGTGGATGACGGCGGACAAGCGCTTTCGGAAGCAACGGGCGCCCCGGTACCGCCTGTACGTCCCGCCAGGACCCGCTCCGGTGCCGGATACCAACGTCCTGAGTACCCATAGACGTTGGTATCCGGCACCGGAATGCACCCATGGTGCAGCCGCTGCTCCACGAGGCGTCATCGCCGCCGGTTCCACGCTCGCCCGGAGGAAAGTGCGCCGGGAGCACATTGCCGAGGCGCTCGCGGCCGCGCCGCACCGGTTCGGCAAGCGCCGTCGGGCTCGCGCCCGCTCAGGAGGCCAGCCCCGGGATTCCGGCCCCGCCGAGTGACGGGATGTCCGGGGTGCCCTGCCAGAAGCGGAACAGTTCCTGGCCCCAGTAGGTGTCCCACGGGGTGACGCCCAGGGCGCGCAGGATCGCGTCGATCATGTCGAAGAAGGCGTGGTTGACCTCGGGGATCCACAGGAAGCCGAAGACGGCGAGCAGGCCGAACGGGGCGAAGGGCTCGACCTGGCGCCGTACCTTGTGCGACAGCCACGGTTCGATCACGCCGTAGCCGTCCAGGCCGGGCACCGGCAGCATGTTCAGGATCGCCGCCGAGACCTGGAGCAGGGCCAGGAAGCCGAGCGCGTAGCGGAAGTGGTCCGGCACCCCGTCCATCGCGTTCAGCCAGAACGGGGCCGTGACGACGAGCGCGAAGACGACATTGGCCAGCGGGCCGGCCGCCGAGACCAGGCTGTGCTTCCAGCGGCCCTTGATGCGGTGCCGCTCGATGAAGACCGCGCCGCCGGGCAGGCCGATGCCGCCCATGATGACGAAGATCACCGGCAGCACGATGCTCAGCAGGGCGTGCGTGTACTTGAGCGGGTTGAGGGTGAGGTAGCCCTTGGCCCCGATGGAGATGTCCCCGCCGTGCAGGGCGGTGCGTGCGTGCGCGTACTCGTGCAGGCAGAGCGAGACGAGCCAGGCCGAGACGATGAACAGGAAGACGCCGAAGCCGGGGCTGGCCGCGTAATCGGTCCACACCGCCCATATGGAGACCGCCATGATGGCGACGAGGGCGAGGAAGACGGGGCTCACGCGTCCTTCGCCGCGGGTCGCGGGGGATGCCATGTTGTGTGCTCCTGGGATGGACGTACCGGTGCTTGTACCGGGAGACGGTACTTCGTCCCACGGGGAAAATGTCGCGGCCCCCGGTGCGGGCCGGGGGAGAATGGGCCCGTGCGTTACGGCATCCTCGGCACCACCCAGGCCCATACCGACGACGGCGGCCCCGTCGCCCTCGGCGGCGCCCGCCTGCGCGCGCTCCTGGCCGCGCTCGCGCTGCGGCCCGGGCGGACGGTGACCGTGGCGGCACTGGTCGACGACGTGTGGGACGGCGGTCCGCCCGCCGACGCGGCCGGGGCACTGCAGGCGCTGGTGGGGCGGTTGCGGCGGGTGCTGGGCCGGGAGGCGGTGGCCTCCGCGGCCGGCGGCTACCGGCTGTGCGCCGAGCCGGACGACGTCGACCTGTACCGCTTCGAGCGGCTCGCGGACGAGGGGGAGCGGGCGCTCGCCGACGGGGATCCGGCGAAGGCGGCCGTTCTGCTCGACGACGCGCTCGGCCTCTGGCGCGGGGCCGTCCTGGCGGACCTGCCCGGTGGCGGTGCCGGGACGGCGGCCCGGGCCGAGGCCCGGCATCACGAGGTGCGGCGTGCCCGGCTGGCGGCGTCCGTTGCGCTGGGCCACGTGGTACTGCCCGAGCTCTCCGAGCTCTGCGCGGCCCACCCTTTGGACGAGCCGCTCCAGGCCCTCCGGCTGCGGGCGCTGCGCGCGGCCGGGCGGTCGGCCGAGGCGCTCGCCGCCTACGAGGAGATACGGGTGGCCCTCGCCGAGCGGCTGGGGGCCGATCCGGGGCCCGAACTGCGTGCGCTGCATGCGGAGTTGCTCGCTCCGGTGTCCGGTGGCTGCGGGTCGTCCGTGGCTGATCGCGCCCACGCGGCGGAGCCGCTGGGGGTACCCCCAGCGGTAGCTGGGGGAGTAACGCCCCGCGCCCCTTACGGGGCGCCCAGGCCCCCCGGAAACCTCCCCGCCCGCCTCACCTCCTTCGTCGGACGGGAGGACGATCTCTCCCTCATCCGCGGCGACTTGGCCGCGCACCGGCTCGTCACCCTGCTCGGGCCCGGTGGCGCCGGGAAGACGCGGCTGTCGCAGGAGGCCGCGGAGACCGCCGCGCGCGTGGACGGGCGGTGGCCCGACGGGGTGTGGTTCGCCGAGCTCGCGCCCGTCGACGAGGGCGGGAGCGCCGAGGACGTCGTCGAGGCGGTGTTCACCGCGCTCGGGGCGCGCGAGACGGTGGTGCGCAGCGCAGCGGCCGAGGGGCTGCGGGCCGCCACGGACTCCGCGGTGCTCGACCCCGTCGAGCGGCTCGCCGAGGCCTGCGCGCGCCGCCGCATGCTGCTCGTCCTGGACAACTGCGAGCACGTCGTCGACGCCGCGGCCCGGCTCGCCGAGACCGTGCTCGCCCACTGCCCGGGCGTCACGGTGCTGGCCACCAGCCGCGAGCCCCTCGCCGTGCCCGGCGAGCTGGTGCGGCCCGTCGAGCCGCTGCCGGACCCCGTCGCCCTGCGGCTGCTCGCCGAGCGCGGTGCGGCCGCCCGCCCGGGGTTCCGGGTCGCGGACGACCCGGAGGCCTGCGCCGAGATCTGCCGCCGCCTGGACGGGCTGCCGCTCGCCATCGAACTGGCCGCCGCCCGGCTGCGGATGCTCACCCCGCGCGGCATCGCCGACCGTCTCGACGACCGGTTCCGCCTCCTCACCTCCGGCAGCCGCACCGTGCTGCCCCGCCAGCAGACCCTGCGCGCGGTCGTCGACTGGTCCTGGGACCTGCTCACGGAGCCCGAACGCGCCGTGCTGCGCCGCCTGTCGGTGTTCGCGGGCGGCTGCAGCCTGGAGGCCGCGGAGGAGGTGTGCGCGGAGACGGCGGACTCCGAAGACACAGCGGTGCACCTCGGTTCGCTCGTCGACAAATCCCTCGTCGTCGCCGCCCCCGCCGCCGACGGGCAGATGCGCTACCGGCTGCTGGAGACCGTGGGGGAGTACGCCTCCGAGCGGCTCGACGAGGCCGGCGAACACGCCTCCGCGATGCACCGGCACCTGGTCTTCCACCGTGAACTGGCCCGTACCGCCGACCCGTTGCTGCGCGGCCCACGGCAGCGTCACTGGCTGGAGCGCCTGGAGCTGGAGCACGACAACCTGCGCACCGCCCTGCGGTACGCGGTGGCCACGCGGGACGAGCAGGAGGCGCTGTGCCTGGTGCTCTCGCTGGGCTGGTTCTGGCAGCTGCGCGACCACCGCAGCGACGGCCGCCACTGGACGGAGGCCGTGGCCGCCCTGGGTCCGGACCCCTTCGCGGAGCCCGTCGCCCCGGCCCCGCCGCTGCTCGTCGGGTGCACGGACGAGCCGCCGCCCATGTCGCCGGAGCTGCTGGAGGAGGCGCGCCGCGGAGTGCGGCTGATCGGTCTGGGCTGCGCCGATTCCGACATGCGGGAGCTCGGCTCCCCCGGGACCCAGCGGTTCCTGCGCAACATCGTCACGGCGTACGGCACGGGGCAGCCGCAGAACTGCCGCACGCCCGGCTGGCTGTGGTTCTACGCGACGCTGCTGACCGGCTCCGCCGACGACCTCTACGGCGTCGTCGACTCGGCCGTGGACCGCTGCCGAGGCCTGGGCTACGCCTGGGAACTGGCCAACGCCCTCCAGATGCGGGCCAGGATGTTGAACGAGCACTTCGACCAGGCCGCACGGGACGCGGACGAGAGCCTGGAGATCTTCCGCCGGATCCAGGACTCCTGGGGCGTGGCCGAGGCCCTGTCGGGACGGGCCGAGGCGCGCGAGCGGCGCGGCGAGTTCGCGGCCGCGGCCGAGGACTACCGGGAGGCCATGGAGCACGTGCGGGCGCTCGGTGCGGAGGGGCAGGTGTGCGTGCTGCGGTCGCGGCTCACCGAGGTGCTGCTGGAGCTGGAGGAGATCGGCGCGGAGGAGGCCGAGGGGATCCTGCGCGAGCTGCTCACGGAGGCCGAGCGGTTCAACACCGACGCCACCGTCTTCATCCGGCTCCAGCTCGGCATCCTGCTCGGCCGCATGGGCCGCACCGGCGAGGCGGGGGAGCTGCTCACGGAGCTCTTCAGCGAGTTCGAGGGGCGGGCGGTGGCGCTCTTCGAGGGGCTGATGAGCGGGCTGTTCGCGTGGCTCGACACCCTGGAGGGCCGCCCGGCGGAGGCGCTGCCCAGGGTGCGTACGGCGCTGGGGAAGGCCGACGACCCGCTCGGCTCGCTGATCGCACCGCAGATGCGGGTGATCAACATGCTGCACGGCGCCCATGCCCATGCCGCGCTGGACGGCGACGAGCACGCGCTGACCGCCGCCCGCCTGCTGGGCGCGGCCGCGGCGCAGCGCCCGCCCGGCTTCTTCGTCGCCGCGCACGAGCGGGAGGTCCGGGACCGGACGAAGTCCCTGGCCCGCGCCTCCCTCGGCGACGAGGCCTACGAGCGCGCCTGTGCCGAGGGCGCCCGCCTCTCCCCTGCCGAGGCGGCCGCCCTCGTCTGACGCCGGCCCGGTGCGGCCTGCAACGTCACGTCTTCTTGCGGAACTTGGCGACCGCCAGCGGCGCCATGACGGCGGTGATGCCCGCGGACCACGCCAGTACCATCCACACCGAGTGGGCCACGGGGCCGCCGTTGATGAGGCCGCGGGCGGCGTCGGCGAGGTTGGCGAGCGGGTTGTAGTCGGCGAAGGCCTTCAGCCAGCCGGGCATGGTGCTGGTCGGTGCGAAGATCGAGCTGGCGAACTGCAGCGGCATCAGGACGATCATGGCGACCCCCTGGACGGCCTGCGCCGTCTTCATGGCCAGACCCAGCAGGATGAAGATCCACATCAGGGCGGCGCCGAAGACCATGCTCAGCACGACGGCGGCCAGCAGGTGCAGCACGGACGTCTTGAGCGTCAGCCCCAGGGCGAAGCCCATGCCCAGCTGGATGGCGGTGGCGACGATCATCCGGCCGACCTCGGTCACGATCTTCGCGACGAGCACGGAGGACCGGGCTATGGGCATCGTCCGGAACCGGTCCATCACGCCCTTGCGGAAGTCCTCGTTGATGCCCGTGCCGACGGCCATCGCGATGTTCATGCCGGTCATCGCCATCAGGCCGGGCACCAGGTAGTTGACGTACTCGCCCTGGTTGCCCTTGCCGGCGATGGCGCCGCCGAAGACGTAGACGAACATCAGGGTGAAGATGATCGGCATCATGACGACGTCGAACATCGACTCCGGATCCTGCTTGATCTGCAGAGCGTTGCGGCGCGCGAGCGCCGAGATGTGCCGCAGGTTGCCGCGCAGGCCGATCCGGGGCTCGCGGGCGGGCGCCGCTGCGGGCGCGGTGATCGTTGCCGCGCTCATGCGGCGGCCTCCTGGAGTGCGTCGGTACGGTCGTGCGGGGCGGGGGCGGCCGATGTCTTCTGGCCGGTGACGGCGAGGAAGACCTCGTCCAGGCTGGGCAGATGGGTGCTGATGCCGGAGATGACGAAGCCGCGCTCGGCCAGCATGCCTACGACGGCGGTCAGCTGTATGTCGCTGACGATCGGGACGTTCACCACGCCCTCGGCCTCGTCGGGCGTGGCGCCGGCGACGCCGTCGAGCCCGGCGCGGGCCACCGCCTCGGCCATGCGCGGCAGTTCGGCCGGGTCGGCCGGGCGGATCTGCAGGGTGCGGCCGCCGACCTTGGCCTTGAGCTCGTCGATCCGGCCGCCCGCGATCACGCGCCCGCGGTCGACGACGGTCAGCTCGTGGGCGAGCTGCTCGGCCTCCTCCATGTACTGCGTGGTGAGCAGCACGGTGCTGCCCTCGGCGACCATGCGCTGCACCTCGCTCCACACCTCGTTGCGGGTGCGCGGGTCGAGGCCGGTGGTGGGCTCGTCGAGGTAGAGCACGGCGGGTCGGCCGATCATGGAGGCGGCCAGGTCGAGCCGGCGGCGCATGCCGCCGGAGTACTGCCCGGCCGGCCGCCCGGCGGCGTCGGTGAGGGAGAAGCGCTCCAGCATCTCGTCCGCCCGGCGCCGGGCGTCCTTGCGGGAGAGGTCGAGCAACCGCCCGATCATGTAGAGGTTCTCGCGGCCGGAGAGCTTCTCGTCGACCGAGGCGTACTGCCCGGTCAGCCCGATGACCCGGCGCAGCGCGCGGGGCTGGGTCAGCACGTCGTACCCCGCGACGCGGGCGGTGCCCGCGTCGGGGCGTATCAGCGTGGACAGGACTCTGACCAGGGTGGTCTTGCCGGCACCATTGGGCCCGAGCACTCCGAGGACGGTGCCTTCGCGCACGTCCAGGTCGACCCCGTCCAGAGCCCTGGTGTCCCCGAAGTGCTTGACCAGGCCGCGGACTTCGACGGCGATGTCGTTCTGCGTCATGCCCACTACGGTGGCAGGGGCCACCGACAACGGACCGACAGGGCGCCGACAGGGGCGCGGGGAACTGCGCGAGCGACCACGACGCGCCCGCAGCCGACGTTCCCGGGGCTGCGCCCCGGACCCCTGGGGTGGTGCGTCGGCTGCAGGCCGTCGGTGGCTGATCGCGCAGTTCCCCGCGCCCCTTCGGGGCGCGCCCGCGCCTAGGCAGTGTCCGACGGGTCGACCGGGCGACGGCAACAGTCACGGTCCGCCGGTCGCCTCGTGCCGCCGAGCGGCCGTGGGCATCGCCTCCGAACAAGAAGCCGGAGGATCGATGCACCTGGCCCCGTACGAGGGAGATGACGAGTGCCGGATCGTCGGCATGGGCATCCACCGGCTAGCAACCATCGCCCATGAAAGGTGAGTTCATGCATCTCGCCCCCCTGGCCCTCCCGCTCGTGCACTTCATCGGCCTCTTGGTAGGCGCCATCCTCCTGTCCCTTTAGCCAGAGCCAAGGGCCCATCCGTGTGCACTGGACGCTCGCGTATGGAGCGGAGCGCCGTGGCCATGGTCCGCCTGACCGCACTGAGCTTGACTGAAGTCATGACTCGCAACGATGCAACGCACAGCGACAGCACAACGCTCGTCATCGGCGGCACCGGCAAGACCGGCCGCCGGGTCGGGGACCGGCTCGCAGTGCGCGGCCCGCCGTTGCCTGCGGCGCCGGCACCTTGCGATGGCACACCCACCGCCCGCCCCGCCCTGTGTTCCTCGGCAAGTGCGGCGCACGCCGGGCCAACTCCCGATCCGACAAATCACCTCGCCCCACGCCGGGCGGAACGACATCAGCGCGGCTCGGTCACGCGACCCGTCGGACAGGCCCTAGTGGAACGCGTGCTCTTCCGCGGGGTACGCCCCGTCGACCACGTCCTCCGCGAAAGCGCGCGCAGCGTCACCGAGCACCTCGCGCAGCCGCGCGTACTGCTTGACGAAGCGCGGCACACGGCCCCCGTTCAGCCCCGCCATGTCCGTCCAGACCAGGACCTGCGCATCGCACTCGGCCCCGGCCCCGATGCCGACCGTCGGGATGTGCAGGACGCGCGTGACCTCGGCGGCCAGCTCCGCCGGCACGACCTCCAGGACGACGGCGAACGCGCCCGCGTCCTGCACGGCCTTCGCGTCGCGCAGCAGTTGCGCGGCCGCCTCCTCGCCGCGGCCCTGGACGGGGTAGCCGCCGAAGGCGTTGACGGACTGCGGGGTGAGGCCGATGTGGGCCATGACCGGGATGCCGGACTCGACGAGCAGCTCGATCTGGTGGGCCGAGCGCTCGCCGCCCTCCAGCTTGACCGCGCCGACGCCCGCCTCCTTCACCAGCCGGGTGGCGCTGCGCAGCGCCTGTACGGCGCCTTCCTGGTACGAACCGAACGGCAGGTCGCCGACGACCAGGGCGCGCTTGGTGCCCCGTACGACGGCGGCCGAGAGCATGGTGATCTCGTCCAGGGTGACCGGCACCGTGGACTCGTAGCCGAGGTGGCAGTTGCCCATGGAGTCGCCCACCAGCAGGACGGGGATGCCGGCCTCGTCGAAGACGGAGGCGGTCATCGCGTCGTAGGCGGTGAGCATGGGCCATTTCTCGCCGCGCTGCTTGGCGGCGGCGATGTCGCGGACGGTGATGCGCCGGGATGCGGTTCCGCCGTACAGCGCCTTGCTGCTGTCGGGGGCTTTCACGGCATGCGTCATGGCGATCGGCTCCTGTGAAGTCGTCTCGAGGCGCCCTGACGGCGTCCCCGGATCACCTCCATGCTGACACGCCGCCCGGCGCCGGGGAACCCACCCGGGGAACAGTTGTTCACGTGTAAAGGTTTTCTAATACGAGACGGGGCCGTTTCGGAATGGGTCTAGGGTGGTGTACATGGCGATTCCCTCCGACGCAGCCCCCGCCCGCGGGGTCCCCGAGGCCGTCCACCGCAGGCGGTGGGCGATCCTCACGGTGCTCCTGTTCAGCCTGCTGGTGGTGGTGCTGGACAACTCGATCCTCAACGTGGCGATGAAGACCATCGCCTCGCCCGCCCCGACCGGGCTGGGGGCGACCCAGAGCGAGCTGGAGTGGGCGATCAACGCCTACACGCTCGTCTTCGCCGGGATACTGTTCACCGCCGGTCTGCTGGGCGACCGGCTGGGCCGCAAGAAGGTCCTGCTCTTCGGCATGGTCGTCTTCGGCATCGGCTCGGTGCTCTCCGCCGTCGCCGGCTCACCGGGCCAACTGATCGCGTTCCGCGCGGTGATGGGCTTCGGCGGCGCCTTCGTGATGCCCTCGACCCTCGCGATCATCATGAACGTCTTCGAGCGCGAGGAGCAGCCCAAGGCCATAGGGATATGGGCCGGCGCGGTCGGCCTGGCCATCGCCATCGGCCCGATCACCGGCGGCATCCTGCTCTCCCACTTCTGGTGGGGCTCGGTCTTCCTGGTCAACGTGCCCATCGTGATCGCCGGACTGATCGCGATGGTGGTGCTCGTCCCGGACTCCAAGGACCCCAAGCCCGGCAGACTCGACCCGCTCGGCGTGCTGCTCTCCGTCGTCGGCCTGGTGCTGCTGGTGTACGGCATCATCAAGGGCGGCCAGCTGGCCGACTTCACCGACCCCGAGGTCTACGGGACCGTCGGCGGCGGCCTGTTGACCCTCGTCCTCTTCGTGCTGCACGAGCGGCGCAGCGCGCATCCCGCCATCGACGTGCGGTACTTCCGCAACCCCGCCTTCTCCGCGTCCGTCTCCTCCATCGCGCTGGTCTTCTTCGCGCTGATGGGCACCACGTTCTTCATCGTCTTCTACACGCAGAGCGTGCGCGGTTACACCCCGCTGCAGAGCGGCATGCTGCTGCTGCCGCTGGCCGCCGCGCAGATGTTCTTCGCCCCGCGGGCCCGCCTCATGGTCGACAAGTTCGGCGCCCGGGCCGTGTGCGCCGTCGGCATGCTGCTGGTCGCCGCCACCACGGCGGGCTTCCTGCTGCTGGAGAAGGACACCCCGATCTGGGTCCTGGAGATCCTGTTCTTCACGCAGGGCACCGCGATGGCGCACATCATGCCGCCCGCCACCGTCTCGATCATGCAGTCGCTGCCGCGCGAGAAGGCCGGTTCGGGCTCCGCCGTGAACAACACCTTCCGGCAGATCGGCGGTGCGCTCGGCGTCGCCGTCCTGGGCTCGCTGCTCTCCACCACCTACCGCAACGGCATCTCCGACAAGCTCGCCGCCGTCCCCGGCCTGCCCGAGTCCGCGCGGCACGCGGCGGGCGAGTCCATCGAGGCCACCCTCGGCCTCGCCGAGCGGCTCGGCCCGGCCGGCAAGGCGCTCGTGGGACCGGCGGACGACGCGTTCATCCACGCCATGCACGTCACCGTCATCGGCTCCACGTCGGTCGCCCTGCTCGGCGCGCTCGTCGTCGCCCTCTTCCTGCCCGGCAAGCGGGCCGCGGGCGCGGGCGCGCCGGGAGCGGAACGCCCCGGCGCGCAGAAGGCGGAAGCGGGGGCCGAGCGGTGAGCACGCAGCCGTGCACGGACCGGCGCGGGCGGCCGCGCAGCGCCGCCGTCGACACCGCGGTGATCGAGACGGTGCTGCGGCTGCTGGAGGACGGCACCACCATCGGCGACCTGTCGATGGAGCGCGTCGCCCGCGAGGCGGGCGTCGGCAAGGCGACCCTCTACCGGCGCTGGGCCGGCAAGGAGGAGCTGATGCTGGACGTGCTGCGCTCCCTGGACGAGGCCCAGCCCGCCCTCCCGGGCCGCTCGGCCCGGGAGGACCTGGTGCTGCTGCTGGAGTACCTGCGGCGGCGGGGCCTGGCGAAGCGGTCGTCCGCGCTGCTGCGCACCGTCACCGCACAGGTGCAGGCGCACCCGAGGCTGTGGAAGGAGTACCACGAGACCGTGGTGCAGGCGCGGCGCGAGGCGTTCTTCGCCGTGCTGCGGCGGGGGATGGCGAACGGTGAGATCCGTTCGGACCTCGACGTCGAGCTGCTGACGGACCTGTTCGTGAGCCCGATGCTGTCACGGGCGATCATGCACGAGTGGAAGGAGCTCCCCGAGGGGCTGGCGGAACAGATCGTGGACACGGTGCTGGAGGGCGTGCGCCCTTAGCGCGATTGTGCCCGTTGTGTCACAGGCAGAACCCGTGCGACCTGCCCGTACGTCCTTCCCTACGAACACCGAGTAGTGAGGACACACGATGTCGCAGGCACAGACCCAGGACGCGGGCCGCGAAGGGTCCGCCCCCGTGCGGACCCCCCGCTGGCGCGGGCCCGGCATCTGGCGCCGGGGCGTGGTCGTGGCCGCCCTGGCGCTCGTGCTCGGCCTGATCATGCTGCTGCACGCCGAGCTCCCCAACCGCGTCGGCAACCTCGGCAGCCTCACCGAGACGTTCCTGCCCTGGCTCGGCCTGCTGGTCCCCGTCCTGCTCGTCGCGGCCCTGCTGCGCCGCTCGGCCACCGCCCTGATCGCGCTGCTGCTGCCCGCCGTCGCCTGGGTGAACCTCTTCGGCGGGCTGCTCACCGACAAGTCGGGCAAGGGCGGCAACTTCACGGTCGCCACGCACAACGTCAACGCCGAGAACCCGAACCCGACTTCGACGGCCAAGTCGGTCGCCGCCTCCGGTGCGGACGTCGTGGCGCTGGAGGAGCTCAAGCCCGAGGTCGCGCCGGTCTACGAGAAGGCGCTCGCGGACACGTACAAGTACCACTCGGTGCAGGGCACGGTCGGCGTGTGGAGCAAGTACCCGCTGAACGACGCCCGTCCCGTCGACATCAAGATGGGCTGGACGCGCGCCCTGCGCGCCACCGTCGAGACCCCGCGCGGCCCGGTGGCCGTCTACGTGGCCCATCTCCCGTCGGTGCGCGTGAAGTTCAACGCCGGCTTCACCGCCGGTCAGCGCGACAACAGCGCCGAGGCGCTGGGCGAGGCGATCTCCCGGGAGCCGGTGAAGAAGCTCGTCCTCCTCGGCGACCTCAACGGCACCATGAACGACCGCTCGCTGGCCCCGGTCACCTCCCAGCTCCGCTCCGCCCAGGGCGCCGCGGGCGACGGCTTCGGCTTCAGCTGGCCCGCGGACGCGCCGATGGCGCGGATCGACCAGATCATGGTGCGGGGCATGGACCCGGTCTCGGCCTGGACCCTCCCGGCGACGCAGAGCGACCACCTGCCGGTGGCGGCGCGGGTGAAGATCTGAGGGAGGCGCACGGCACACTGAAGACATGTGCCGCAGCATCAAAACGCTCAGGGCACCGGTCACCCCCGAGGTGACCGAGGCCGACATCCGGGCCGCCGCCCTCCAGTACGTGCGCAAGGTGTCCGGTTTCCGGGCACCGGCCGCGCACAACCGGGCCGTCTTCGACGAGGCCGTGGATGCCGTCGCGGCGGCGACGGCAAATCTGTTGGACGGCCTGGTCGTACGCGGGGCCGCGCCCCGATAGGGGCGCGGGGAACTGCGCGATCAGCCGAGAACGACCGGCAGTCGACCGACGGCACTTCCTGCTGAACGCCCCGCGCAGCGGTCAGGCCTCCCGCCACCGGTTGGTGATCGGCAGCCGGCGGTCCTTGCCGAACCCCTTCGCGGAGATCTTGGTGCCCGGCGGGTACTGGCGCCGCTTGTACTCCGCCGTGTCCACCAGCCGCAGCACGCGCGTGACCAGGTCCGCGTCGAAGCCCGCCGCGATGATCGCGTCGCGCCCCCGGTCGCCGTCGACGTACAGCTCCAGGAGCCGGTCCAGGACGTCGTAGTCCGGCAGGGAGTCCGTGTCCACCTGGCCCGGGCGCAGCTCGGCGCTCGGCGGCTTGGTGATGGAGTTCTCCGGGATCGGCGGGGTCTCGCCGCGCTCCGCCGCGGCCTGGTTGCGCCACTTGGCGAGGCGGAAGATGCCCGTCTTGTAGACGTCCTTGATCGGGCCGTAGGCGCCGACGGAGTCGCCGTAGAGCGTCGAATAGCCGCACGCCAGCTCGGACTTGTTGCCCGGCGCGAGGACGATGTGGCCCTCCTGGTTGGAGACGGCCATCAGCATGGTGCCGCGCAGCCGCGACTGGAGGTTCTCCTCGGCGAGGCCGGTGAGCTTCAGCGAGTCCATGTAGGCGTCGAACATCGGCGCGATCGGCACGATGCGGAAGTTCAGCCCGGTGCGCCGCGCGAGCTCCTCGGCGTCGGCGATCGAGTGCTCGGAGGAGTAGCGCGAGGGCATGGCCACGCCGTACACGTTCTCCGCGCCGACCGCGTCGCACGCGATGGCGGCGACGAGCGCGGAGTCGATGCCGCCGGACAGCCCGATGAGGACGCTGCGGAAGCCGTTCTTGCGGGCGTACGCGCGCAGGCCCTGCACGAGGGCGGTGTAGACCTCCTCGTCGTCGCCCAGGTGCGGCTGCGCCGCGGGCAGCGGCAGCGGCTCGTAGGCGGGCAGCGGGTCGGCGGAGAGCGTGACGTGCTCGATGCGCAGGCCGTCGTCGACCACGCCGGAGGGGGTCCGGGCGGGGGCCTCGGGCAGCTCCAGGTCGAGGACGACGCAGGTCTCCTCGAACTGCGGGGCGCGCACGATCACCTCGCCGTCGCGGTCGACGACGATCGAGTCGCCGTCGAAGACCAGCTCGTCCTGGCCGCCGATCATCGCCAGGTAGGCGGTGGTGCAGCCGGCCTCCTGGGCGCGCTTGCGGACCAGCTCCAGGCGGGTGTCGTCCTTCTCCCGCTCGTACGGGGAGGCGTTGACCGACAGCAGCAGCCCGGCCCCGGCGGCGCGCGCGGCCGGGACGCGGCCGCCCTCCTGCCAGAGGTCCTCGCAGATGGCGAGGGCGACGTCCACGCCGTGCACGCGCACCATCGGCAGGGTCTCGCCGGGCACGAAGTACCGGAACTCGTCGAAGACGCCGTAGTTGGGCAGGTGGTGCTTGGCGAAGGTGAGCACGGCCGTGCCGCGGTGCAGGACGGCGGCGGCGTTGCGCGGGGCGCCCGCGGGCCGGCCCAGGCGGGGGCGGGCCGCGTCGGTGCGGTCCAGGTAGCCCACGACGACCGGCAGCTCGCCGAGGCCCTCGTCCTGCAGCCGGGCGGCCAGCGCGTGCAGCGCCGCGCGGCTCGCCTCCACGAACGAGGAGCGCAGGGCGAGGTCCTCCACGGGATAGCCCGTGAGCGCCATCTCCGGGAAGGCGGCCAGGTGGGCGCCCTGCTCGGCGGAGTGCCGGGTCCAGCGGACGATGGCCTCCGCGTTTCCGGCGAGGTCGCCGACGGTGGAGTCGATCTGGTTCAGGGCGAGACGAAGTTGAGCCACGGACCCAGTGTATTCGTCTATGTGACGCAATGGGGGTGTGAGGGTGCCCACGCCCCTCCGGCTCTTCTGGCCACATGGCGTGATCTTGTGGCAGGCTGCGCGCCTGCCCGTGGCGCGTGAGGCCCACGGGCTCATTGATGCGTCGATTGATGCGTTGTCAGAGCTCACTTCCAGGAGATCCGTTGAGCATGCAGTACGGCTACCCGCAGCAGCCGCCGTTCGGGTACCCGGCCCCCGCCCCGGCCCATGCCGGCCTGGCGATGAAGCGCCGCAACATCGTGGGAGTGTGGCTCGGCCTGCCGCTGATCACGTTCGGCATCTACACGCTGGTCTGGTACTACAAGATCCACAAGGAGATGCTGCAGTTCGACAGCCGCCGCCGGATCAGCCCGGCGGGCAGCCTGTTCACGCTGTGGTTCGGCGGCATCCTGCTGATGATCCCGCCGCTGGTGTCGATCTACAACACGGGCCGGCGCATCGCCGACGCCCAGCGGGCGGCCGGTCTGCAGCCGACCTGCAGCGGCGGGCTGGGCTTGCTGTTCGTGCTCCTCTTCGGCGTGTGGCCGATGTACTACCAGGCCGAGCTGAACAAGGTCATCGACCACTACAACGCGCCCGAGGGCACGCAGGTGGCCCTGGCCTGTTGAGGCCGTGGGGTCCGGGAGCCGCGCTCCCGGACCCCCCTGTGCTAGCCCCGGTAGCCCA
Organism: Streptomyces sp. AM25; assembly: GCF_058146165.1. Taxonomy (NCBI): domain Bacteria; kingdom Bacillati; phylum Actinomycetota; class Actinomycetes; order Kitasatosporales; family Streptomycetaceae; genus Streptomyces; species Streptomyces sp. AM25. The sequence continues at coordinate 318,898 of NZ_JBKIWN010000009.1, forward strand.
GGACCGTCATCATGCCGCTCTCCGAGTGGTAGACGTTGTGGCAGTGGATCATCCACAGCCCCGGGTTGTCGGCGTCGAAGTCGACGCCCACCCGCTTCCCCGGCAGCACCATCACCGTGTCCTTCCGCGGCCCCCCGCCCGCCAGGGCGAACGTGTGGCCGTGCAGGTGCATCGGGTGCCACATGGTCGTGTCGTTCACGAACTCCAGCCGCACCCGTTCCCCCGAGCGCACCGCGTGGCTCGGCTCGGGTGTGTACTTGCGCCCGTCGATGGCCCAGTCGTACTTCGCCATCGAGCCCGTCAGCCGGAGCGTGATCGTCCGGTCCGGCCGGCGGTCCGCCAGGGCCACGTCCCGCGCCGCCTTCAGCCGCTGTGCGCCCAGCGGGGCGGCGTCCAGTTCGCGGGGCCGCACGTCCGCGCCCGGCGCCTCGCCCCCGCCCGTGCGCAGCACGGCCAGCGCGGTGCGCTGCTTGCCCTCGGCCAGGGCGGTGAGCGGGAAGACGCCGTCCTTGACCTCGACCAGCACGTCGTACCGCTCGCCCATGCCCAGCAGCAGGGAATCGGTCTCCGTGTGCTCGACGGGCCAGCCGTCGGTGTGCGTGACGGTCATCCGGTGGCCGCCGAGCGCGACGCGGAAGGCCGTGTCGCCGCCCGCGTTGAGGAGCCGGATGCGGACGCGGTCGCCCGGCTCGGCGGTGAAGGTCTCGGGGTCGTCGGGGGTGCGCCCGTTGACGAGGTAGTGCGGGTAGGCGACGTCGCCCGCGTCGCCGCCGAGGTAGACGCTGGTGGCGCCCATCAGCATCCGGGAAGGGCCGCCGTCCCCGGCGGGCATGGTCGTCGACGCCATCGACATGTGTGACATGCCGGGCATGCCGTGCGAGCCGTGGTCCATCGAGCCGTGGTCCATGCCGCCCATGCCCCGGCCCAGTTCCGCCAGCACCGCGTCCGGGGTGCTGCCGTCCACGCCGTCGACCCAGTCGTCCAGGACGACGACCCACTCCTTGTCGTACTTCAGCGGCTCCTTCGGGTCGTCCACGATCAGCGGCGCGTACAGCCCCCGGTCCTGCTGGACGCCCGAGTGCGGGTGGAGCCAGTACGTGCCCGGGTGCGCCACGGTGAAGCGGTAGTCGAAGGACGCCCCCGCCTTGACCGGCTGCTGCGTGACGCCCGGGGCGCCGTCCATGTCGTTGCGCAGCGCCAGCCCGTGCCAGTGCACGGACGTGGGCTCGGGCAGGTGGTTGGCCAGGGTGAGGGCGAGGGTGTCGCCCGCGGTGACCCGGATCTCCCGGCCGGGCAGCCGGTCGCCGTACGTCCAGGTGGAGACGGTGCGTCCGGCGCCGAGGTCGAGCCGGGAGGGGGTGGCGGTGAGGACCGTCCTGCGGACGGGGCCGGTGCCGCGCCGGGCCTCGGCGGCGGCGACCTCCTTGCCGTCGGGGGAGACGTAACGCTCCTCGGCCTTGCTGTTCGTCGAGCAGGCGGCCAGCAGGCCGCTTCCGGCGACGGCGATTCCCGCGCCGAGCACGGCGCGGCGGGTGGGTGTGCGCATGGGGAAGGGCACCTCGTGGGTGTCGGTGGTGAATACGGGCAGCAGCGAGCGCGCGCTGCCGCCTATACGCGGAGCACCGACAACCGGGCGAGGGCCTTGTGCCGTGGCGGTGGCGGGATCGGCCACAGGGCGGGCGTGAACCACGCCCGCACGGCGGCGGCCGTCGTGGAGCGGCCGTGGAGGAAGGCGGTCAGGGAGAGGAGGAGGGCCGCCGCCCAGCCCGTGCCGAGGACGGCGAGGCAGACGGACAGGGGGTCCATGCCGCCGTGCACGGGATCGTGCGCGACCGGGCCCGTGGGGTGACCGGCATGATCGGTATGCGCCATGGCGACCGGAACCGGGTGCCCGCCGCCGTGTTCGCCCGGGTGCCCGAGTGTGTGCATCGTCACGATGCCCAGCAGCAGCGCCGCGAACAGCAGCAGCCGGCCGCACCACGCGGCGGCCTTGTGCTGTCCGTGCATCGGCGTCTCTCCACAGCTCTTCGATCTCCGCTGCACCTTACCCCCGCGGGGTATGACGCTCCAGGGCGGGGCCCGTACGGATGTGCGCAGAACGGTGGCAAGGTCCGATCATTGGGACGTACCGCCGACAACTGAAAGACGCTCCGCCTCCCATGACCCTCACGGAACAGGTCACCCACGACCGTCCCGTCTCCCGTCCCCCTGTCACCGCACAGACCCAGTTCATCTCGTGGGCGACCCTCGCGATGATGACCACGGCCTCGGTGGCGAACCTCCGGCCCGCACCGTCGATGGCGCTCTACGGACTGGCCGCCGTCTTCCTCTACCTCCTCCCGGCCCTGGTATTCCTCCTGCCGACCGCCCTGGTCTCGGCCGAGCTGGCCTCCGGCTGGCCGGGCGGCGTCCACCGGTGGGTGAGCGAGGGGCTGTCCAAGCCGCTGGGCTTCCTGGCCGTGTGGTGCCAGTTCGCGATGACGATCGCGTACTACCCCAGCCTGCTGGCGTACGTGGCGAGCACGTTCGCGTACGTCGTCGACCCGCGGCTCGCGGACAACGGCCTCTACATCGCCCTCGTCATCGTCGTCATCTACTGGGCGGGCGTGCTGATTTCGGCGCGCGGCACCAAGGCCGTGGCGGGGCTCGCCGGCATGGGCCTGGTGATCGGCACCCTGATCCCCGGCGTCGTCCTCGTCGTCCTCGGCCTGGTCTTCCTCGGCCAGGGCAACGCCTCCGCGGCGCCCATGGACAGTGGTCACCTGCTGCCGCCGTGGACCGGACTGGCCAGCCTGGTGCTGATCGTCAACAACTTCCTGTCCTACGCGGGCATGGAGATGAACGGCGTGCACGTCTCCTCGCTGCGCGAGCCCGGCAAGGAGTTCCCGCGCTCGGTCTTCCTCGCCACCGGCCTCGTCCTGCTGATCTTCGTCCTGCCGGCGCTGGCCATCAGCTGGGTCATGCCCGGCAAGGACCTCAGTCTGACCGCAGGCGTGATGCAGGCGTTCCAGGGCTTCTTCGACCACTTCCACGTGGGCTGGCTGACCAAGGTCGTCGGCGTCCTGCTGGTCGCCGCGGCGCTCGGCGGCATGCTCACGTGGATGGCCGGGCCGTCCAAGGGACTTCTGCTGGTCGCCCGGCAGGAGGGCTATCTGCCGCCCGTCCTGCAGCGGCTCAACAAGAACGGCGTGCAGCGGAACATCATGGTCGCGCAGGGCGTCCTGACCACCCTCATCGCGTTGCTCTACGCGGTCATCCCCGATGTCTCCAGCGCCTATTGGATCTTCTCCGTGGTCACCACGCAGATCTACCTCGTGGTCTACCTGCTGATGTTCGCGGCCGTGATCCGGCTGCGGGCCAAGCGGCCGGACCACGCACGCGGCTTCCGCGTCCCGGCCGTCCACCTGGTGGCCGGCGTCGGCTTCGCGGCCTCGCTGGCGGCCATGTGCATCGGCTTCGTCCCGCCGGAGCAGTTCGGCGGCGGCCCGGTGTGGCGCTACCTCGCCATCGTCGGCGGCGGTCTGCTGACGCTGGGCTTCCTCGCGCCGCTCGCCCTGCTGAAGTTCCGGAAACCGCACTGGGTTGCGGCGGAGCACCGGGATCCGGTAGCTCTCGATTAGTTTGGCCGTACCCGCCGGTACGCATCTGCGTCCCGGCGGAGCGGGAACGAAGGGGGAAGCGATGAGCGGTGCGGAACGGCCGCCGGGGCGGATGCTGCGGGTCGGCGGAGTGCCCCTGCACGTGCTGCGCGAGGGCAAGGGGCCGGTGTGCGTGCTCAGCGCGGGGCTCGGCATGGGCTGGTTCGACTGGGACCCGCTCGTGCCGCTGCTCACCCCGTACCGCACCGTCGTCCGCTTCGACCGCCCCGGCCTGGGGTTCAGCGCCCCGGCCACGGAGCCGCCCACAGCCTCCGGGGAGGCCGGGCGGATCGCGGGCGTGCTCGACGCGCTGGAGCTGGCGGGGCCGGTGACGGTCGTGGGCCACTCCCTCGCGGGCTTCCACGCCGAGGCGTTCGCCCGCCTGCATCCCGAGCGCACGGCGGGGCTCGTGCTCGTCGACGGCAGCGTCGAGGAGGACGCCCGCCCCGCGCCGGGACGTGAACTGCGCACCGCCGCCGCCCGCCTGCGCGGCCGGGCCCTCTCCGGCGCCGGGCTGCCCAGGGCCCTGGGTCCCGCCCTGCGCCACCTCTCGGTCCGTGCCGCCTCCGTCAAGCGCCAGGACCCGGCCCCCGCGGAGCTGGTGCGCCGCACCTACGGGACGGGCCGGGTGGCGCGCGCCGTCCTCATGGAGAACGCACGCTACCGCGATGTGGCCGCGGAACTGGAGGAGTTGCGCACCCGGCACTCCCTCCCGCCGGTCCCGGTCACCGTGCTGGCCGCGTCCCCCGGCTCGGGCTCCTGGCTGGAGCGCCGCTGGCTGCAGCGCCAGCGCGCTCTTGCCGAGCGCTTGGACGGCCGGTTCGAGGCGGTGGCGCCGGCCGGGCACCTGCTGATGTACGACCGGCCGCAGGCGATTGCGGCGGCGGTGCTGGCCACGCCGTTCATACGGGTGTAGCGCGTGCAGCGGTGCCCGGTGTTCGCCCTCGCGCCCCTTACGGGGCGACCGCCTTCGCCAGCAGCGCCGCCGTCTTGGCGATCAACGGGCGGTCCGTCTCGGCCTTGGGGTCGTCAGGGTGCGTCGACAGCACCGCCAGGACGACCGGGGTGCCGTCCGGGGTCCAGGCGATGCCCACGTCGTTGCCGGTGCCGTAGTCGCCGGCGCCGGTCTTGTCCGCGACCATCCAGTCCTTCGGGAGGCCGAGGCGGAACTGCTCGTCGCTGGTCGTGTTGCCCAGCAGCCAGCGGGTGAGGCGCTCCCGGTCCTGCGTGTCGAGCGCGGTGCCGAGGACGAGGTCCGCGTAGGTCTTCCCGATGGCGTACGGGCTGGTGGTGTCCGTACAGCGCGTCGGCTCCGCAGAGTTGAGCTCGGGCTCCCACCGGTCGAGCCGGGTGACCCGGTCCCCGAGGGACCGGCAGAAGCGGGTGACCGCGGTCGGGCCGCCGAGCTCGCGGAGCAGGAGGTTCGCGGCGGCGTTGTCGCTGTAGCGGATGGCGGCGTCGCAGAGTGCCTCGACGGTCATGCCGCCGGCGAGGTTCTCCGCCTTGCCCGTGACCGGGGCCCACTTCGCCTTGTCGGTGTCCTGCGCGGTGTACCGGATGCGCTTGTCCAGGAACGCGCCGTTCCGGTCGAGGTCCCTCAGGACCGCGGCGACGGCCACCGTCTTGAACGTCGAGCACATCGGGAAACGCTCGTCCGCCTTGTACCGCACCGTCGCGCCCGTGGCCATGTTGCGCGCGTACACGCCGAGCCGGGCGGAGTGCTCACGTTCCAGTGCGGCCAGTTGCCCGGACACCCCGCGCCGGTCCGCCGGGGCCGTTGCGAAGGCCGTTCCGCCACCGGACGCGACGGCTGCGGCGGCGGCCAGGGCCGTTCCGGCGCCGAGGGCAAGGACCGTACGACGGGTGGGGCGGTTCTCTCGCGGATTCAAGGGCGGATCCTCCTCTGTCGGGCGATCTGGTCTGAAGATCAAGACATTCCCGAAGAGTCGTTCGGTTCCTTCGGCTTTCGGATGCACCCGCCTGTCCGCAACCGCCCCCGGTTGCGGACGGTGATCGACCGCGCCGTTCCGTCCGTGCATCAGTACGATGCACCCAGAAGGCGGAACAGTGCGGCAGGCGTCCGGAAACCATCCGGTAACCCGCAGCCGTGATACTCAAGGTCCAGCATGTGCCCGCATGTGCCCGCGTCCGCTGAAACGAGCCGTCTGACCTGCAAGGATAGGTAGCTATGGATAAGCAGCAGGAGTTCGTGCTCCGCACGCTCGAAGAGCGCGACATCCGGTTCGTCCGGCTGTGGTTCACCGATGTGCTCGGCTACCTGAAGTCCGTCGCCGTCGCCCCCGCCGAACTGGAGCAGGCCTTCGACGAGGGCATCGGCTTCGACGGCTCCGCGATCGAGGGCTTCGCCCGCGTCTACGAGTCCGACATGATCGCCAAGCCGGACCCGGGCACCTTCCAGATCCTGCCCTGGCGCGCCGAGGCCCCGGGCACCGCCCGGATGTTCTGCGACATCCTGATGCCGGACGGCTCGCCGTCCTACGCCGACCCGCGCTACGTCCTCAAGCGCATCCTGGCCAGGACCTCCGACCTCGGGTTCACCTTCTACACCCACCCCGAGATCGAGTTCTTCCTGCTCAAGGACCACCCGGTCGACGGCTCCCGGCCGACCCCCGCCGACAACTCCGGCTACTTCGACCACACTCCGACCAACGTCGGCATGGACTTCCGCCGCCAGGCCATCACGATGCTCGAATCCATGGGCATCTCGGTCGAGTTCAGCCACCACGAGGGCGCCCCCGGCCAGCAGGAGATCGACCTGCGCTACGCCGACGCGCTCTCCACCGCCGACAACGTCATGACCTTCCGGATCGTCATGAAGCAGGTCGCCCTGGAGCAGGGCGTGCACGCCACGTTCATGCCCAAGCCCTTCTCCGAGTACCCCGGTTCCGGGATGCACACCCACCTGTCGTTGTTCGAGGGCGACCGCAACGCCTTCCACGAGTCCGGCGCCGAGTACCAGCTGTCCAAGGTCGGCCGCTCCTTCATCGCCGGTCTGCTGCGGCACGCGGCCGAGACGTCCGCGGTCACCAATCAGTGGGTCAACTCCTACAAGCGCATCTGGGGCGGCTCCCAGCGCACCGCGGGCGCCGGCGGCGAGGCCCCCTCGTACATCTGCTGGGGCCACAACAACCGTTCCGCCCTCATCCGGGTGCCCATGTACAAGCCCGGCAAGACGGGGTCGACGCGCGTCGAGGTCCGCTCCATCGACTCGGGCGCCAACCCCTACCTGACGTACGCGGTACTGCTGGCCGCAGGCCTCAAGGGCATCGAGGAGGGCTACGAACTCCCGGCCGGCGCCGACGACGACGTGTGGGCCCTCTCCGACGCCGAGCGCCGCGCCATGGGCATCGAGCCGCTGCCGCAGAACCTGGGCGAGGCGATCGAACTCATGGAGCGGAGCGAGCTCGTCGCCGAGACGCTCGGCGAGCACGTCTTCGACTTCTTCCTCCGCAACAAGAAGCAGGAGTGGGAGGAGTACCGCTCGGAGGTCACGGCGTTCGAGCTGCGGAAGATGCTGCCGGTGCTGTAGCGCCCGTCGTTGCCGGTGTGGCGGTCCCCGCGCCCCAAAGGGGCGCGGGGCTCTGCTGAATATGCGGCTCCGCCGCGTGGGCGCGACAAGCCACAACGGACCCGCAGTTGAGCCTCAGCCCAAGGCCTGCCGAGCCCGCTCGATATCCGGCCGAAGGCCATCCGCATCCGGCACCGGCGGCAGCATGTCGGCGTCCCGGAGCCGCTGGATCAGCTTGTCGAGGTACTCCTGCCGGTCCGCGCGGGAGTGGCTGGGCCCGTGCAGGGCCGCCTGCCAGGACTCCTCGGTCCAGCGGGAGATGTTCACCTCCTGCTTGATGAACTCCTCGTTGTACTGCTTCGCGCGCTCCACGAGCGCGTCCCGGATCGCTGCGTCGTACTGCTTGCGCAGCTTCGCCGGAAGCTCCTTGATCTGCTCGCGCGCCTTGCGCTCCGTGCTCCACTTGAGGAGCTTCTTGGCCTCGGCGGAGGCGCCGCCCTTGTCGATCTCGGCCATCTTCTCGGCGGCGTTGTGCAGGATCACCGCCTTCTCCGCGGCGAGTTGCTGCTCCTCCGCCTCGGCGGCCGACTTCACCAGCTTCTGCAGGCCGTCGGCCCGGAAGCCGTCGAGGGACTTCCGCCACGCCTCGTCGCGGGCCTGCTGGAACACCGTGATCGAGGGGATCTGCGCCTTCTTCCACTTGTCCGTGAAGTAACGGGCGCCGTGGAGCGTGATCCCGGCCGGCCACAGCGGCGTGACCAGCAGTGCATCGGCGCCGAAGCAGGCCGCGGTGTCGTCGGCGTCGAACGTGCCGTGGTCGGCGGCGGCCCCGGCCTGGGTGCCGCAGCCCACGAAGGGGACGATGGCCGTGATGGCGGCCGCCTTGTCCAGGCTGGTGGTGTCGTTGGCGAAGGCGTCGTGCACGCCCTTCGCCCACAGCACGCCACCGGCCACCAACAGGGCCCCCTTGGCCGTGCTCCCGGCCGACTTGAGATTCGCCCGGAGCTTCGCCTTCGCCTCGGGCGAGAGCTTGCTGTAGCCGCGGATCCGGGCGTGGATCTCGGAGGGCGCCAGCTGCTTGCCGTCGGGGGCGACGACCTTCAGCCCGTACTTCCCGGCGAGTTCGCCGAAGACCTGCTCGACCTGCCGCGCTTCGAGGTCCTCGAGCGAGGCCTCCTCACCCGTGGGCTTCCCCTTCTCACAGGCGACGACGGACCGCTTCGCCCGCCCCGACGAACTGCCGCCCCCGCACACGCCGTTGCCGTCGGGCCAGCCCTTGCCGGCGAGCCACTGGCCCATGCCGGGGTGCGAGGCGTCGTCCACGCCGACGATGAACAGATACTTCCGCGGTATGTCCCCCTTGAAGGCCCAGGCCCCATTGGTGGACTCGCCCCCGAGGGGCCCGCCGCCGCTGTCGCCCTTGAGCGTGCCGCTGAGGAAACGGCCGTCCTTCTTCAGGGCGTCCCACCGGATCTTGACCCTGATGGCGTCCCCGTTCTTCTCGATGGCGTTGCCGCCCTCGATGCCCTTCTTCGTGGAATCCCACATGAAGACGTGCTCGTGATGCCCGTTCTTCGCATACCCCGAACCGGCCCTGGCCAGCTCGGCGTCCACGTCCTTGCCCTCGGCGGCCCAACGGCTCTTCGCAGTCTGCAGCCCGTTCCTGTTCAAGGACTCGCGCAGCTCGTCGGTATTCGCTTCGCCCCGGGGCCGCTTGTCGACGACGATGTGCGTGTATTCGTCGGCGAGTTGCCGAGGAGCGGGGGCGGAAGCGCCGCTCTGCGGTTGGACGGGCGGTGCGGCCTGGGCGACGGTGGTACCGGTGACGGCGAGAACCACGGCCGTGACCATGACCGTTGTCGTGACGCGCCGGGCGGAGAGCCGCTGTCTGGAGTGGGGCATGGTGTTCCTCTGCAGGTGTCGTGCGGGGCGGGCCTCCACGCTTTCGTCATCCGGCGAAGTGTTCAATCGGCCGCATGGCTACGACGGTCATCCTGCGGAGGGGGCGGTTCCCCGCCGGTTGGCGGGGGTGTGCCACCATCGTGTGCATGTTGCAGGTATGCCTGAACGGCCCCCGGTTGCGGGAGCATTGCCCGACCCTTCCCGTCGCCCCGGCCGAGCTCGCCGAGGCGGCCCGTGCGGCAGTCGCCGCCGGAGCGCAGGACATTCATCTGCATCCCAAGCGGCCTGACGGCACCGACACACTCGATCCCGACGTCGTCGCCAAGGCCGTCGAGGCGGTACGCGCAGCCGTCCCCGGGATCCCGGTCGGTGTGACCACGGGAGCCTGGGCCGAGCCCGACGCCCGTCGGCGAGCCGCATCGGTACGGTCCTGGACCGTCACGCCCGACCATGCATCCGTCAACTGGCACGAGGACGGCGCCGACCTGGTCGCCGCTGCACTGTGCGACAAGGGCGTCGCCATCGAGGCCGGCATCTTCTCCGGTACGGACGCGCCGAGCCGGTTCCGCGCCTCGCCGTTCGCCCCTCGCGTGCTGCGCGTCCTCGCCGAGGTCATGGACACGGACCCGCGCTCTGCGCCGGAAACGGCGGAACGCCTCCTGCGGGAGCTCGATGTGCCGGCGCCTGTGCTGCTCCACGGCCAGGACGGCGGCGCCTGGCCCGTTCTGCGCATGGCGGTGCGCCGCGGGCTGGCCACCAGGATCGGCCTGGAGGACGTGCTGCACACCCCTGACGGGGCGCCGGCGCCCGACAACGCGGCGCTGGTACGGGCAGCGGCTCGCTGACAGACCGGTCCCGCACCGGAATCCCCGCCTCCGCCGACGCAAATCCTCACCCCCCGCCCCGTTTCACGAGGGTTTCCGCCACCGGAACAGCATCCTCCGCAACGCCCCGGCCCCCGCACCGCCCGATAGGCTGGGCCACCAGGACCGAATGGGCTGGAGGCGGCGCAATGACGGGGCCGGGGCGCAGGAGCAGCACCTTCACACGGTTGCTGCGGTACGGGTTCTCCGATGCCGCCGGTGCCGAGCGGCTGCTCGGGATGCCTGCGCTGGCCGGGGTGGAGTCCGATCCCGTGCTGCTCGACGCCCTCGGGGCCACCGCCGATCCCGACCTCGCGCTCGGTGCGCTCGTGCGGCTGGCGGAGGCTCTGCCGCACGCGGACCGGCAGGGGCTGCTCGGCACCCTCGTCGCCTCCAAGCCGTTGCGCGACCGGCTCCTCGGGGTGCTCGGGGCCTCCGAGGCGCTCGGTGACCATCTCGTGCGGCACCCCGGCGACTGGCACGCCCTGGTCACCTTCGAGGCCGCCGACCTGCACCCCGGTACCGCCGACTTCGAACGGGCCCTCGCCCCGCGGATCGAGGGGCTCTCGCCCGCCGACTCCCTCCGCGCCGCCTACCGGCGCTGTCTCCTCGCCATAGCGGCCCGCGACGTCAGCGGCAGCATCGACGTCGCCCAGACCGCCGCCGAACTCGCCGACCTCGCCACCGCCACCCTCCGCGTCGCCCTGCGGATCGCCTGCGAGGAGCATCCCGACGACGACGCGGCCTGCCGGCTCGCCGTCATCGGGATGGGCAAGTGCGGCGGGCACGAGCTCAATTACGTCTCCGACGTGGACGTCATCTTCGTCGCGGAAGCGGCGAACGGCATCGATGAGGCCGACGCCCTGCGGTCCGCCACCCGGCTCGCCTCCCGCATGATGCGGGTCTGTTCGGATGTGACCCCGGAGGGGACCATCTGGCCCGTCGACGCCAACCTCCGCCCCGAGGGGCGCAACGGGCCCCTCGTACGGACCCTCTCCTCGCATCTCGCCTACTACCAGCGGTGGGCCAAGACCTGGGAGTTCCAGGCCCTCCTCAAGGCCCGGCCCGTCGCCGGCGACCTCGACCTCGGGCAGGCCTACGTCGACGCCGTCTCGCCCCTCGTGTGGCAGGCCGCCGAGCGGGACAACTTCGTCACCGACGTCCAGCAGATGCGCCACCGCGTCGTCGCCTCCATCCCCGCCGGCCACGTCGACCGCGAGCTCAAGCTCGGACCGGGCGGGCTGCGCGACGTCGAATTCGCCGTGCAACTGCTGCAGTTGGTGCACGGGAGGAGCGATGCCACGCTCCGCGGCACCAGCACCCTCGGCGCCCTCTCCGCGCTCGCCGCAGGCGGGTACGTCGGGCGTTTCGACGCCGCCTCGCTCGACTCCGCCTACCGGTTCCTGCGCTCCCTGGAGCACCGCATCCAGCTGTACCGGCTGCGCCGCACCCACCTGATGCCCGAGGGCGAGGCTGACCTGCGCCGCCTCGGCCGGTCGCTCGGGCACCGCACCGAGCCCGTCGCCGAGCTCGGCAAGGAGTGGAAGCGGCACGCCCGCGAAGTACGGCGGCTGCACGAAAAGCTCTTCTACCGGCCTCTGCTGGACGCCGTCGCCCAGCTGGAGCCCGGCGAGATCCGGCTCAGCCCCAAGGCCGCCGGCCAGCGCCTGGAGGCCCTCGGCTACGCCGACCCGGCCGCTGCCCTGCGGCACTTGGAGGCCCTGGCCTCCGGCGTCTCCCGCAAGGCCGCCATCCAGCGCACCCTGCTGCCCGTGCTGCTCGGCTGGTTCGCCGACTCCGCCGATCCGGATGCAGGGCTGCTCAACTTCCACAAGGTGTCCGATGCTCTCGGGCGGACGCCCTGGTATCTGCGGCTGCTGCGCGACGAGGGTGCCGCCGCCGAGAACCTCGCCCGCGTGCTGTCCGCCGGGCGCCTCGCCCCCGACCTGCTGCTCCGCGCCCCCGAGGCCGTCGCCCTGCTCGGCGACCCGGGCGGGCTGCGGCCGCGCGGCCGGGAGGCGCTGGAGCAGGAGGCCCTCGCCGCGGTGGGCCGCGCCGAGTCCGCCGAGGCCGCGATCGTCGCCGCCCGCGGGGTGCGCCGCCGCGAGCTGTTCCGCACGGCCGCGGCCGACATCATCGGCGCCTACGGGCGGACCGGCAACGGCGCCCACGCCACCGGCGAGCACGGCACCGGCTCCCGCGGGCACGCCGAGACCGCCGGCAGCGACATCTCCGCCCGCGTCGACACCGTCGGCAACGCCGTCTCCGACCTCAACGCCGCCACCCTCGCCGGGGCCCTGCGCGCCGCCGTCCGCGCCGAGTGGGGCGACACCCTGCCCACCCGCTTCGCCGTCATCGGCATGGGCCGCTTCGGCGGCCGCGAACAGGGCTACGGCTCCGACGCGGACGTCCTGTTCGTCCACGAGCCGCGCGAGGGCGTCTCCGACGAGGAGGCCGCCAAGGCCGCGTTCGCGGTGGCCGGCGAGATGCGCCGGCTGCTCCAACTGCCCACCACCGACCCGCCGCTGCTCGTCGACGCCGGCCTGCGGCCCGAGGGCCGGTCGGGGCCCATCGTGCGCAGCCTCGCCTCCTACGCGGCCTACTACCGCCGCTGGTCGCTGGTGTGGGAGAGCCAGGCGCTGCTGCGCGCCGAAGTGGTCGCGGGCGATGCGGACCTGGGGCGGCGCTTCATCGAGCTCGTCGATCCGCTGCGCTATCCCGTCGAGGGGCTCGGCGAGGACGCGGTGCGCGAGATCCGGCGTCTGAAGGCCCGCATGGAGTCCGAGCGGCTGCCGCGCGGCGCCGACCCCACGACCCACACCAAGCTGGGCCGCGGCGGGCTGTCCGACGTCGAATGGACCGTGCAGCTGCTGCAGATGCAGCACGGCTGGGCCGAGCCCGGCCTGCGCACCCCCCGCACCCGCGAGGCGCTCGCCGCCGCGCAGGCGGCGGGGCTGGTCTCCACCGACCACGCGCGGATACTGGACGAGGCCTGGGTGCTGGCGACCAGCGTGCGCAACGCGGTGATGCTCGTGCGCGGGCGGGCCGGGGACACGTTTCCCGCGGATCCGCGGGAGGTTGCCGCCGTGGCGCGGTATCTGGGCTACGAGCCCGGGCATGTCGGGGACATGCTCGACGACTACCGCCGAACGACCCGGCGGGCCCGGGCCGTTGTGGAGGAGTTGTTCTACGGGGCGTAGGCGGTTCGTCGGGTGCGGGCGCGTCGTGGCTACTCGCGCGGCTCCCCGCGCCCCTTGCGGGGCGCCTGCCGCGCCAGCCGGCTCGGTACCGCCCCGTACCACGCGTACGACAGGCCGAAGCCGACGGACAGGCACACCAGGCCGCCGACCGCGTCCAGCCAGAAGTGGTTGGCGGTGGAGACGATGACCACGAGCGTCATCACCGGGTACAGCGCCCCCAGCACCTTCGCCCACAGCGGGCGCGCCAGCATGGCGATCGTGAGGCCGCACCACGTCGACCAGCCGATGTGCATCGACGGCATGGCCGCGTACTGGTTGGACATGTCGGCCAGGTTGCCCGAGGCCATCGAACCCCAGGTGTGGTGCACCACGACGGTGTCGACGAAGCCGAGGTCGCTCATCAGCCGTGGCGGGGCCAGCGGATACAGGTAGTAGCCGAGCAACGCCACGGCGGTGGTGGCGAAAAGGGCCAGCCGGGCGGCCGCGTAACGGCCGGGGTGCCAGCGGTAGAGCCACACCAGGACCCCGATGGTGAGGATGAAGTGCAGCGTGGCGTAGTAGTAGTTCATGCCCACGACCAGCCACGTCACCGAATTCACCGCGCGGTTGACCGTGTGCTCGACGGCGATGTGCAGCGTCTGTTCCGTCTGCCAGATCCAGTCGGCATTGCGCTCGGCGGCGGATCTCTGCTCGGGAACCGCGTTGCGTACGAGCGAGTACGTCCAGTAACTCACCGCGATCAGCAGCACCTCGAACCACAACCGCGGCCGTCGGGGCCTGCGCAGCCTGCGCAGCACGCTGTGGTCCGCCGGCGGCTGTATGCGCTCGCCGGTGGGTGACGGGGCGGCCGTCCGGCCTTCCAGGGTCCTCACTGTGGCTTCACCCATGGGAAAAGAGTCTGCCAGAAAGGATCCCGGCGCAGATCATCCCCGAGGAGCGGACTGCCCTGTTTCGGCCTGATTCGTGGCGAGCGCACGCGCCCCTGGACGATCGTCCGTGCGGGCATCCGTACGAACCCGCGGAGCGGATGCGGTGGAGCCGCGGACGACGAGTTCGGGCAGGAAGACGAACTCGCTGTGCGGTGCCGGGGTTCCCCCGATCTCCTCCAGCAGGGCCCGCACCGCGGCCTGGCCCATCGACTGCACGGGCTGCCGGATCGTGGTCAGCGGCGGGTCGGTGAAGGCGATGAGCGGGGAGTCGTCGAAGCCCACCACCGAGACGTCGCGCGGGACTTCGAGACCGTGCTGCCGCGCCGCGCGCACCACCCCGAGCGCCATCATGTCGCTCGCGCACACCACCGCCGTGCACCCCCGGTCGATGAGGGCGGAGGCCGCGGCCTGACCACCCTCAAGAGTGAACAGCGAATGCCGGATCAGCGTGCGGGTCTCCTCCGCGGCCGTCCCGAGCTGCTCCTGCATGCTCGCCAGGAAGCCTTCGATCTTGCGCTGCACCGGCACGTACCGCTGCGGCCCGAGCGCCAGCCCGATCCGCCGGTGGCCGAGTGCGGCCAAATGGGTGACGGCGAGGCGCACGGCAGCCCGGTCGTCCGGGGAGACGAACGGGGCCCGTACCTTCGACGAGAAGCCGTTGATCAGCACGAACGGCACGCCCTGGCCGCGCAGCCGCTCGTAGCGCTGCATGTCCGCCGAGGTGTCGGCGTGCAGTCCGGAGACGAAGATGATTCCGGAGACGCCGCGGTCGACCAGCATCTCCGTCAGCTCGTCCTCGGTCGAGCCGCCCGGCGTCTGCGTGGCCAGCACGGGCGTGTACCCCTGGCGCGTGAGGGCCTGCCCTATGACCTGGGCGAAGGCCGGGAATATGGGGTTCTCCAGCTCGGGGGTGATCAGTCCGACCAGCCCGGCGCTGCGCTGCCGCAGCCGCACGGGCCGTTCGTAGCCCAGCACGTCGAGCGCGGCCAGCACGGACTGGCGGGTGGAGGCGGCCACCCCCGGCTTGCCGTTGAGGACGCGGCTGACGGTTGCTTCGCTGACACCCGCCTGGGCTGCGATATCGGCCAGCCGTGCGGTCACAGGAGGTGACTGTACCGGTCTCATGTCAGACTGCCCACCACACACATGAGTCCGAAGGCAGGCGGACTGTCCCACCGGCGAATTCAAGGGCGGCCGAGGCCAGCACCGGGCGGCCCGGCACCGGCACCGCCGCCTCGCCGCGGCCCGTGTTGAGCGTGCACACGAACCCCGGCCGGGAGAAGGCCAGCACCCCCTCGGGCG
This sequence comes from Streptomyces sp. AM25, assembly GCF_058146165.1. Taxonomy (NCBI): domain Bacteria; kingdom Bacillati; phylum Actinomycetota; class Actinomycetes; order Kitasatosporales; family Streptomycetaceae; genus Streptomyces; species Streptomyces sp. AM25. The sequence goes on from NZ_JBKIWN010000009.1 coordinate 334,261, forward strand.
CGTCCAGCCAGCGCATCCCGCCGTCCCCGAGCCCGGGCAGCTCCCGGCGCAGCGCCAGCGCCGAGCGGTACAGCTCCAGCACCGAGCGCGGGTCCCCGGCCTGGGCGGCCACGGACAGGCCCGCCCACGCGGCCGGCTGCGGCAGCCAGCTGCCGCCCGGGCCGAAGCCGTACGGGGCCTCCCCGCCCTCCCACGGGATCGGCACCCGGCAGCCGTCGCGGGTGCCGTCCTGCCCGTCCCCGCGGAAGAACGCCGGGTCCTGGCGCACCTCGTCCGGCAGGTCCGTCACCTCCGGCAGCCCCAGCTCCTCGCCCTGGTAGACGTACGCCGAGCCCGGCAGCGCCAGCATCAGCAGCGCCGCGGCCCGGGCCCGCCGCAGGCCGAGCTCCGCGTCGTCCCCGCCGTAGCGGGTGGTGTGCCGCACCACGTCGTGGTTGGACAGCACCCAGGTCGTCGGTGCCCCCACCGACTGCGTGGCCGCGAGCGACCGGTCGATGACGTCCCGCATCGCCTGCGCGTCCCACTCGCACGTCAGGAACTGGAAGTTGAAGGCCTGGTGCAGTTCGTCGGGACGGACGTACAGGGCGAGCCGCTCGGACGTCGGGGCCCACGCCTCCGCGACGCCGATGCGCTGCCCGTCGTAGGAGTCCAGCAGCTGCCGCCAGGCGCGGTGGATCTCGTGCACCCCGTCCTGGTCGAAGAACGGCAGCACCTGCGCCCCGATGAGTTTGGCCTGTTCCGTACGCCCGATGTCGGGCAGCCCGGGGGCCTTGACCATGCCGTGCGCGACGTCGATGCGGAAGCCGTCCACGCCCAGGTCCAGCCAGAACCGCAGGACGGACGCGAACTCCTCCCGCACTTCCGGGTTCTCCCAGTTGAGGTCCGGCTGCTCGGGCGCGAACAGGTGCAGGTACCAGTCGCCCGGCGTGCCGTCCGGCTCGCTGATCCGGGTCCAGGCGGGGCCGCCGAAGACGGACTCCCAGTCGTTCGGCGGCAGTTCGCCGCCGGCGCCCCGGCCCGGGCGGAAGTGGTAGCGCTCGCGGGCCGTCTTCTCCCGGCGGCCCGCGAGCGCGGCCCGGAACCAGGCGTGCCGGTCGGAGGTGTGGTTCGGCACGATGTCGACGATGATGCGCAGGCCCAGCCGGTGCGCCTCGCGCACCAGGTCGTCGGCGTCCGACAGCTGCCCGAACAGCGGGTCCACCGCCCGGTAGTCCGCCACGTCGTACCCGCCGTCCGCCTGCGGCGAGGCGTAGAACGGCGTCAGCCACACCGCGTCCACGCCCAGCCCGGCCAGGTACGGCAGCCGCTCGCGGATCCCGCGCAGGTCGCCGATGCCGTCGCCGTCGCTGTCGGCGAACGACCGCACGTACACCTGGTAGATGACGGCGCTGCGCCACCATCCCTCCGCCTGCGCGGCGGGGCGGACGGCCTGGCGTACGGAGGGCGCGAGGTCCTGGGTCATGTACGTCCTATCGGGTCGGGGTGTACGGGATGGACGGGTGCGGTGCAGCGGTGCAGCGGATGCACGGGTCAACGACGGGGGCGGAACAAGGTGAGTGCCTGTTTCAGCCCTTGGTACCGCCGGCCGTCAGCCCGGCGACGAGGTGCCGCTGGGCGAGGAAGAACACCAGCCCGGCCGGGACGGTGATGAGCACGGCCGCGGCCGTCATCAGCCCCCACTCGGCCTTCTGCTGGCCGACGAACGTCTGCAGGCCGACGGCGAGGGTGTAGTGCTCCTCGCTGCTCATGAACTGGCTGGCGAAGGCCACTTCGCCCCAGGCGGTGATGAAGGAGTAGAAGGCGGTGACGGCCAGTCCGGGCCGGGCCAGCGGCACGATCAGCCGCCAGAAGGTGCCGAAGGGGGTGAGCCCGTCGACGCGCCCGGCCTCGTCGATCTCGGCCGGTATGGAGTCGAAGTACCCCTTGAGCATCCAGGCGCAGAACGGTACCGACACCGAGCAGTAGGTGAGGATCAGGCCGGTGTAGGAGTCGAGCAGCTCCAGCTGTCCGAGGATGGTGTAGAGCGGCACGATCAGCACCGCCATCGGGAACATCTGGACGACCAGGAAGGTCCACATCAGCGGCCGGTGGCCGGGGAAGCGCATCCGCGAGACCGCGTAGCCGGCGCTCGCGGAGACGAGCACGCCGAGCACGGTCGCGCCGACCGCGACGATCACCGAATTGCCGAACCAGGTCAGGAACTTCGTCTGCCCGAGGATGTGGCTGTAGTTGGAGAGGCTCAGCCCGCCCGTGAGCCGCGTGGGCTCCTGCCAGCCGTCGCGGCCGCGCAGGGACACGTAGACGACGAACAGGACCGGGAAGAGCGAGACGAGGGATGCGGCGACGAGCGCCGCGTGCAGGCCCACGGAGGCGGCGCGGGAGCGCTCGCCGCGCAGGCGGACGGGCTCGGCGGTGCTGCTGCTCATCGCGCGGCCTCCTGACGGGCGAGCATCCGGCGGTAGAAGACGGCGAAGACCAGGAGCAGGGAGAGGATGAGGATGCCGTACGTCGCCGAGCCCGCGTAGTCGCGGATGCCCTGGAAGGCGAGCCGGTAGGAGTACGTCACCAGGATCTCGCTGTCCGAGCTCGCCCCTTGGCCGATCAGCAGGTAGATGACCTGGAACATGTTGAACGTCCAGATGGTGCCCAGCAGGATGACGGTCCCGCTGACGGGGCGGAGCCCCGGGAGCGTCACGTGCCGGAAGCGCTGCCAGGGCGAGGCGCCGTCCATCTCGGCGGCCTCGTGCAACTCGCCCGGTATCGCCTGCAGTCCGCCGAGGACGGCGACCATCATGAACGGCACCCCGAGCCAGACGTTCACGGCGACGGCCGAGATCTTCTGGAGCGTCGTGTCGCCGAGCCAGTCGACGGTGCCGAGGCCCAGCCGGTCGAGGACGGCGTTGAGGACGCCGTACTTCTCGTTGAAGATCAGCCGCCAGGAGAAGGTGGCGACGAACGCGGGCACCGCCCACGGCAGGATCAGCAGCACCCGGTAGAGCGCCCGGAACCGCACCTTGCGGTTGAGCAGCAGCGCGAGGCCGAGGCCGAGCGCGTAGTGCAGCAGGACGCAGGACGCGGTCCACACGACGGTCCAGGTGAGGCGCGAGTAGAAGTGTCCCTCCTGCCCGGAGAGCACCTTCCAGTAGTTGTCGAGCCCGACGAAGCGGTACGTCGCGGGGATGTGGTTGACGCCGATGGTGCGCGCGACGTTGGCCTCGTTCGCGTCGGTGAAGGACAGGTAGATGCCCCGGCCGAGCGGATAGCCGACGAGCACGGCCAGCACGAGGACCACGGGGAGGACCATGGCCCAGGCGTACCAGTGGGTGTCGAAGGAGCGGCGGATGCGGGTCATTACTTCTGGATCTCGTAGTCCTTCAGCAGCGCCGACTGCCAGGCCTTGGCAGTGGCGTCCAGCCCCTCCTTCGGCTCCTCCTTCAGCGTCAGGATCTTCGTGTAGTGCTGCAGCCAGTCCGTGAACAGGTCACCGCCCTGCGGGATCGCCGGCCGTGCATGAGCCTTGCCCAGCGCCTCGTAGTAGGCCTTGCGCACCGGGTCGGCCAGCACGTCCTTCGTGTAGGCGGACTTGCGGGTCGGCAGCACGCCGATCGCCGTGGACGCCGCCTCCTCCTGGGCCGTGTCCGTCATGAACCTCACGAAGAGGTACGACGCGTCGAAGTTCTTCGAACCGGCGTAGACGACGAGGTTGTGCCCGCCGACGGGCGCGCCCGCGGTCCCCGTGGACCCGGCCGGGACGGGGGAGATGCCCAGGTTGTCCTTGGACTGGAAGGCGTCGCCGCCGAAGATCTCCTTCGTCGCCCACGGCCCGTCGACCAGCATCGCCAGCTTGCCGTTCTTGAAGTCCGTCTTGAGCGCGTTGTACCCGTCGGTCCCGGCCGGCTTCGGTGCGGCACCGGACTTGACGAGGTCCACCGCGGTCTCGATGCCCTTCAGGGACGCCGCGTCGGCAATGGTGATCTTCTTGTGCGCGACGTCGAGCATGTCGCTGTTCTCGCCGTAGAGGAAGGGCAGCGAGTAGTAGCTGTCGGGGCTCAGGCCGATGCCGTCCGCACCCGTCTTGTCCTTGATCTTCCGGGCCGTGTCCTTCACCTCCTGCCAGTCGGCCGGCGGCTTGTCGATGCCGGCCTTCCGGAAGAGGTCCTTGTTGTAGAGGAACCCGAGGGTGTCGGTGACCTGCGGGACGCCGTACGTCCTGCCCTGGTACGCCGCGTTCTTCAGCGGCCCCTCCAGGAAGTCGTCCTGCTTGTCGAGCGCGGGCGTGCCGGTGAGGTCCTTGAGGTAGCCGAGCTGGGCGAAGCCCGGGGTCCAGCCGACGTCGGAACGCAGCACGTCGGGCGCGCCCTTGCCGGTGGAGGCGGCCGTCTTGAACTTCTGCTGCGCCTGGTCGAAAGGCACGTTGACGTAATCGACCTTGATCTTCGGGTACTTGGCCTCGAAGGCGGTGACCAGCTTCTTGAAGGCCGGTGCCTCGTTGGTCGCGTCGGACGTGTCCCACCAGGTGACGGTGCCGCTCACGCTGCCCGGGTCGCTCGCCGCCTTGGCGCCGTCGCTCCCGTCACCGCCGTCCCCGCCGCAGGCGGTTGCGGTCAGGGCCAGCACACCGACGACGGCGGCGACCGATATGCCTCTTCGCATATGGATCTCCTCTTCAAGGAGGCCGGCCTGGAGCAGGGCGGCCCGAGCTGAGGAGGAAGTTAACAGGCTGAAATCTCTTGCGAAAGACCTTGCAAGAACGGAAACACCCGCATACGGTCTCGGCGGCAGGCAATGGCGCCGTGCGGGCCGTGCCCTGCCTCCCCTCACCCCCCAGGAGGCCTCATGGCTCCCACCGCCATGCCCGGAATCCCCGGAATCGCCCGGAGAACCAAGGCCGTTGCCGTCGCCCTCGCGGCGGGAGCGGCCGTGACGGTGCCGCCGGCGCAGCCGCACGCGCAGGCTGCGGTCCCCGGTGAGAAGGACGTCACCGCCGTCCTCTTCGAGTGGAACTACGTATCCGTGGCGAAGGAGTGCAAGGACACCCTGGGCCCCGCGGGCTACGGCTACGTCCAGGTCTCGCCGCCCGAGGAACACATCCAGGGCCCCCAGTGGTGGACCTCGTACCAGCCCGTGAGCTACCGCATCGCCGGCCGGTTCGGCGACCGGAACGCCTTCGCCGCCATGACCGGTGCCTGCCACACCGCCGGGGTGAAGGTCGTCGTGGACGCCGTCCTCAACCACATGGCCGCCGGGGCGGGCACCGGGACCGGGGGGACCGTCCACACCAAGTACGGCTACCCGGGCACGTACCAGGACGCCGACTTCCACACCTGCCGCAAGCCCGTCAGCAACTACGCCGACCGCAACGACGTCCAGAACTGCGAACTCGTCGGCCTCGCCGACCTCGACACCGGCAGCGAGCACGTCCGCGACCGGGAGGCGCAGTATCTGAACGACCTGCTGTCGCTGGGCGCCGACGGCTTCCGCGTCGACGCGGCCAAGCACATGGCCGAGGGCGACCTCGCCGCCATCAAGAGCAGGCTGAGCAAGCCGGACGTCTACTGGAAGCAGGAGACCGTCTACGGCCAGGGCGAGGCCGTGCAGCCGGAGGAGTACCTGCGCACCGGCGACGTCCAGGAGTTCCGCTATGCGTGGGACCTCAAGCGGGTGTTCCAGCGCGAACGGCTCGCCTATCTGAAGAACTTCGGCGAGGGCTGGGCCTACATGCCGGGGGACAAGGCGTCGGTCTTCGTCGACAACCACGACACCGAGCGCGACGGCAACACGCTCACCTACAAGGACGGTGCGGACTACACGCTGGCGCACGTCTTCATGCTGGCGTGGCCGTACGGTTCGCCGGACGTCCACTCCGGCTACGAGTTCACGGACCGCGATGCGGGGCCGCCTGGCGGCGGGGCCGTGCACGCTTGTTGGCAGGACGGATGGAAGTGCCAGCACAAGTGGCCGGAGATCGAGTCGATGGTGGGCTTCCGCAATGCGGTGCGGGGCACGGCGGTTGGCGACTGGTGGGACAACGGGTACCAGGCGATCGCCTTCGGGCGGGGGGACAAGGGGTATGTGGTCGTCAACCATGAGGCGTTCGCGGTGAACAGGACGTTCAAGAGCTCGTTGCCGGGCGGGAGCTATTGCGATGTGCAGAGTGGGCGGAGTGTAGCGGTGCGTCCGGATGGGACGTTCACGGCATCGGTCGCACCGGGGACGGCACTGGGCCTGTATGCGGGGGCGAGATGCTAGGCCGGTTCTTCGGGCGCGGGCCGTCCGTGGCTGGTCGCGCAGTTCCCCGCGCCCCTTACGGGGCACTGGCCCTGGTGATCGTGCTGTCCTTACCGGGCGCCGTTCCCGCGCATGCCGCCCCCGCTGACGAGGGGGCGAGGGTCCAGTGGATCGACCGCACCACGGTCGCATGGCCAAAAGGGCTCGGGGATCCGAGCCGCCCGCACCACCTCGTCCACGACGGCGGCCGCTTCACCCTCACCCTCCGCCCCGGCGGGCTGGCCGAGTACCCGGGCTACGACGCCTACCAGGTCCACGCCCGCGAGGACGACGAGCGCACCGCGCTCAGAGGAAGTCTGACCGCCGAGTCGGACGACGGCGCCACCACCGGTGTCCAGATCGCCGGTGTCCTCGACGACCTCTACGCCGGCCCCGCGGCCGGCACCCGCCTCGGCCCCGTCTTCCGCGACGGCCGCCCCACCCTCTCCGTGTGGGCCCCCACGGCCCGTACCGTCGCCCTCGAACTCGACGGCGGGACCGTCCCCATGCGCCGCGACGCGGCAACCGGCGTCTGGAGTGCCACCGGCCCCCGCTCGTGGACCGGCAAGAGCTATCGCTACGCCGTCACCGTGTGGGTGCCCGCGCTCCGCGAAACCGTCACCAACCACGTCACCGACCCCTACTCCACCGCCCTCACCACCGACTCCGCGCGCAGTGTCGTCACCGACCTGGACGACCCGGGCCTCGCCCCGCCCGGCTGGCAGGCCCTGCACAAGCCGAAGGCCGTGCCGCTGCGGAACGCCCGGATCCAGGAGCTGCACGTCCGCGACTTCTCCATCGCGGACCGCACGTCGCGGCACCCCGGCCAGTACCTGGCCTTCACGGACACGTCCTCCGCAGGCATGCGGCACCTGCGGCAACTGGCCGCATCCGGCACGTCGTACGTGCACCTGCTCCCCGTCTTCGACTTCGCGAACGTCCCCGAGAGGCGGTCCGACCAGGCCACGCCTCCCTGCGATCTGAGTTCCTTCCCCGCCGACTCCGAGAAGCAGCAGGAGTGCGTGGGCAGGACGGCCGCCCGCGACGGCTACAACTGGGGCTACGACCCGCTGCACTACACCGTTCCCGAGGGCTCGTACGCCACCGACCCCGAAGGGCCGGGCCGGACACGGGAGTTCCGGCAGATGGTGCAGGGGCTGGCCGGTGCCGGGCTGCGGACCGTCATGGACGTCGTCTACAACCACACCGCGGCGTCGGGCCAGGACGAGAAGTCCGTCCTCGACCGGATCGTCCCCGGCTACTACCACCGCCTGCTCGACGACGGCACGGTGGCCACCTCCACCTGCTGCGCCAACACCGCGCCCGAACACGCCATGATGGGCAAGCTCGTCGTCGACTCCGTCGTCACCTGGGCGAAGCAGTACAAGGTCGACGGCTTCCGCTTCGACCTCATGGGCCACCACCCCAAGGCCAACATCCTCGCAGTGCGCAAGGCGCTCGACGCCCTGACCGTGACCAAGGACGGCGTGGACGGCAAGGCGGTCATCCTCTACGGGGAGGGCTGGAACTTCGGCGAGGTGGCGAACGACGCCCGGTTCGTCCAGGCCACGCAGAAGAACATGGCCGGCACCGGCATCGCCACCTTCTCCGACCGCGCCCGCGACGCGGTGCGCGGCGGCGGCCCCTTCGACGCGGACCCCAGGGCGCAGGGCTTCGGGTCCGGCCTGTTCACGGACCCCAACGGCGCGCCGGTCAACGGCAGTCCGCAGGAGCAGCGGGCCCGGCTGCTGCACGACCAGGACCTGATCAAGGTCGGCCTGACGGGCAACCTCGCGGACTTCCGCTTCACGGACTCGACGGGGCGCGAGGTGCGCGGCGCCGACGTCGACTACAACGGCCTGCCCGCGGGGTACGCGGCCGCGCCCGGCGATGCGCTCGCGTATGTGGATGCGCACGACAACGAGACGCTGTACGACGCGCTGGCGTACAAGCTCCCGCGGACGACGTCGCCCGCCGACCGGGCGCGGATGCAGGTCGTGGCGATGGCCACGGCGGCACTGTCCCGGGGCCCGGCGCTCTCGCAGGCCGGTACGGACCTGCTGCGGTCGAAGTCGCTGGACCGCAACAGCTACGACAGCGGAGACTGGTTCAACGCGATCCACTGGGACTGCCGCGACGGCCAGGGCAACGGCTTCGGCCACGGGCTGCCTCCGGCGGCGGGCAACGCGTCGAAGTGGCCTTACGCCCGGCCGCTGTTGGCGGACCCGTCCCTGCGCCCCGGCTGCGGTCCGCGGGAGGCGGCGTCCGCGGCCTACCGCGACCTGCTCCGGATCCGGACGACGGAGCGGGCCTTCGACCGGGGCACGATGTCGTTCCCGCTGTCGGGGCTCGGGGAGACGCCGGGGGTCGTCACCATGCGGGTGGGCGACCTGGTGGTCGTCTTCAACGCCACGCTGCACGCGCAGGCACAGCGGGTGCCTGCGCTGCGGGGGACGGGGTGGGCGGTGCACCCGGTGCAGGCCGCCGGCGCGGATGCGGTGGTGAAGTCGGCTTCGTACGAGCGGGGTTCGGGAACCTTCACGGTGCCGGGGAGGACGGTGGCGGTGTTCCGGGCGACTTCCGGCCCGTCCGGGGAAACGGCGCGTCACTGAAGCGGCTGCAGCGTGCCCCCACCTGTCAGCCGCGCAGCGAGCTTGGCCTGGGCCCCCTGCTGCGCCGGCACTGCCAGCAGCGGTCCCGCTGCGCTCCCGTGGACGCCCCCCGTCGCGGTGAGCGACGCCACGTCACCGCCTCCGGCCGCCCCCAGCGCGTACCAGTTGCCCCCGTGCGACTTCCACAGCACCCCGGCCAGCACCCGCGGCTCCCGCGCCCCGCAGGCCGGCGAGCCCTCCGCCCGGGCGACCACCGTCACGGGGGCGGACGGTGCGCGGAAGTCCGCCAGGACCCTGCTTCCCGTACCCCGCCACGTCTCCGCCCGGGTGCACGACCACTCCGCACTCCCGGCCCCGCCGGGCAGCGGCTGGGCCGCGAACTGCCACACGTTCACCGACCGCACCCCCTGCCCGCGCACCGTCGCCAGATGGCAGGCCGCGTGGGCCCACGCGCCGCGCGACTGAGCGCCGTCGACGTCGTGCGGCCCGGCCGAGGCGGCGGGGCTGCCCGTGGTCAGCCGGGCGGGGACGAGCTCGCCGAGATCGGTCACCGTGCGGCCGCCCAGCTGCAGCGCGGGCCAGCTCTGGCAGTCGTTCGGCGTCTCCTGCCCGGCGAGCGGGCTGCGCACCGCGTCGGTCACCCCGTCCCCGTCCCGGTGCAGCGGCTGCCCCGGGTCGTCCGGCTTCAGCAGATCGTTCAAGGACGCGTCGTCGCCGCCCAGCCAAGGAGCCGTCAGATAGCGGACGTTGCCGTCGGTGCGCCCGACCACCACCGCCGTCGCCGAGTCCTCGTCCGCCGCGTCCGTCCGCGCGAAGTCCAGTGCGGCGCCCCCGCCGTCCGCGCCCTTGGACTCCGCGTAGCGCACCACGCGCAGCCCGTCGTAGAGCAGCACGACCGTCGCCGCGTCGACGTCCCCCGCGAACAGCAGCTGCGGCGGCCCCGCCGCGGGCCCGGCCGCGGTGCCCGGGGTCGTCGTGACCTGCACCGAGCTGCCCGGCCGCGCCCATACGGCGAGGGCCCGGCGGAGCAGGGCCGTGTCGCCGGTGCGGTTGCCCCGGGCGGGCCAGGCCGCGAAGCCGGGGCGGTCGGCGTTCTTCCAGGCGGTGGGGGAGACCCGGGTCAGCCGGGCGGGGTCCAGGGCCTGCTCGGCGGCCGCGTTCTGCGCGTACGGCGGCGCCGCCGGGCCGTCCTCGCCCCAACCGCCCGACGGCAGGCCGATCAGCGTGCCGCACACGACGACCGCCGCTGCCGCCGCGAGGGCGGCCCGGGTGTGCTGGCGGCGGCGCATCAGGTCCGTGGGCCGGGCCTGCAGGGAGCAGGGGTCGAACTCCACGGACTCCAGCAGCGCCGCGTCCCGGCTGCCCGCCGGGATCCGCACCCCGTCGGCCTCGGCCAGCGCCGCGCCGGGCTCGGCCACCCCGGCGGCCGTCAGCAGCCGCCGCACCTCGTGGTCCGTGCGGGACTCCAGGGCGCGCAGCACGTACGCGGCCCGGCCGGGGCCGGAGAGCGCCGCGAGGGCCTGGTCGAGGGCGAGCTCGTCGGCGCCGCCCGAGCGCGGGAACAGCCGCAGCCCCCAGACCTGCGGCAGCAGCGGCGGCAGCTGGCCGGGGCGCGGCAGCTGCCAGCGCCCGCGCGGCCGCCCGGCGTCCAGCGCCGCCCGGAGGACCTGCTGCCGCACGTACCCGTACCCGGGGTCGTCGGCGACCGTGATCTCCGCTCCCCGGCTGCGCGGCAGGGCCCGCTGCACCAGGGCGTGCGCGGTGAGGACCCGCCGGTTGCGCCCCAGGGAGGGCGGGAGCACCAGGTACCCGAGCTTCACCAGCCGCGGATAGTGCTCGATGAGCGCGGCTTCGGCCTGCTCGACGTCGACGACAGCGTGCTGCTCCACGTAGGTGGAACGAGTGAATGGTCGGATGGTCACTTCATCGAACACCCGCGCGTTTCCGTGCACCGTCAGGGGCGCGGGGCTGTATCTGATATGCGGCTACGCCGCGTGGGCGCGAGCAACTGCAGACGACCCGCACCCGAAGAACCGGCCGCCCCCGTGGAGCGGCGCCGGCTACGCCCGGTACCGCGCCCGGATCCGGTCAACGGCGGCGTCGGAGACGCCCAGCCCGTCCCGCACGTACCGCTCCACGTCCCCGTACCGGCGGGTCATCTCCTCCAGCGCCGTCGCCAGGTACACCGGCCGGACGCCCAGGATCGCGTCCGCGATCTCCGGGTCGCCGCCCGCCGCCGTGAAGCGGTCGATGACGGGCGCGAAGGCGGCCTTCACGGCCGGGTTGACGGCGAGGTACTCGCGCTCGGCCGTCGCCTCGTCCGCGCCGAGCAGCAGCAGGATCACGGTGGCCGCCCAGCCCGTGCGGTCCTTGCCGGCCGTGCAGTGGAAGAGCAGCGGGCCGCAGTCCGGCTCGGCGAGCGCCGACAGCAGCGTGCCGTAGGCCCCGCAGGCGGAGCCGGCCGTCACGAACGCGCGATAGGCCTCGCCGAGCAGCTTCTCGGCCTTGCCGCCGCCCAGGTGCCGGTCGGCCACCGCCGGGTTGCCGAGGACGTCCTCCAGCCGGGCCGGCACCTGCTCGCCGCCGGTCACGGCCGTGGCGCCGTCCGCCATCACGTCGGCGACGATCAGCCGGGCCGCCTCCGGCAGCGCGTCGGGGCGCTCGGTCCGCTCGGTCTCGCTGCGCAGGTCGACGACCGTGTGGATGCCGAGGGCGGCGACGGCCGGGTCGGCCGCGGGGTCCAGCCGGTCCAGCTGGCCGGAGCGCAGGAGCAGGCCGGGGCGGACCGCGGAGTTGCCGGAGAGCGCGATACCTCCGAGATCGCGGAGGTTGATGATGGTGGAGGTATCGATCTGCTGCGGCATGGGGGGAGTCTCCCGTCTGGCTGTGCCTGGGTCTCCCCATTGTGAAGAACGTTTCCGCAGTCCGCGACGGCGGGGCCGCCGCGCCCCGAAGGGGCGCGGGGCTGTGCTGCATTATGCGGCTCCGCCGCGTGGGCGCGACCAGCCACATACGGCCCGCAGCCGCAGTACCGGCCCTCGCGGGCTGCGGGGCCGCGCCGCAAGGCGTCACGTCATGACGAAGTCCGCGTAGTCGAAGCCCGGCGCCACCACGCACGACACCAGCACCGGCTCGGTGCCCGCGGGCTCCGCCGCCTGCCACACGCCGCCCGGGATCAGCACCTGCGGCTGCTCCCCGCGCTCGACGCCGGGGCCGAGAACCGTCTCGGCGGCCCCGGCCTCGTCCGGTGCCCCGCCCGTGCCGCCGAGGCGCAGCCGCAGCGGGCCGCCGCGGTGCCACAGCCACATCTCGTCGGAGCGGACCTTGTGCCAGCGGGAGGTCTCGCCGGGATGGAGGAGGAAGTAGATGCCGGTCGCGAACGCCCGCGGCCCCTCGTACCCCTCGGGGTGCGCGGAGGCCGGGGTGCGCCACGTCTCCTTGAACCACCCGCCCTCGACGTGCGGTTGGAGGCCGAGGAGGGTGACGAGCCCGGAGGTTTTGTCGGTGCCCTTGTCCGTCATGTCCCCAGGCTCCCACCACCCGCCCCGGTCGGCGGCCCGAATCCGTCAGATGTGGGCCGGTGGTGCGTACTTGTAGCCCACGCGCCGGACGGTCACGATCGACGATCGGTACTCGGAGCCCATCTTGCGGCGCAGCCGGGCGACGTGGACGTCGACGGTGCGGCCGTCTCCCACGTGCCCGTAGCCCCACACGGTGGTCACCAACTGGTCGCGGGTGTGCACCCGGTGGGGGTGCGCCACGAGGTGGGCCAGCAGTTCGAACTCCAGGTAGGTGAGGTCCAGCAACCGGTCCGCGACGCGGACCGTGCGGTTCTCGGGGTCGATGCGCACCAGCGCGTCGCCCTCGGTGGCGGGCGCGGGTATGGCGGGGGCGGCGGGTGCGGCCGGCACGGGTGCGGCGCCGGGGAGGCCCGCCCGGTCGGCCGGGACCAGGACCAGGTAGCCGACCATCGGCGGCTGCCCCGGCAGGGCGGGCAGCGTGTGCTGCGGTGCGGGCAGCCAGGTGGCCCCCGCCTGCAGCAGGTCGGCGACGGCGGCCGGTGGCGGCACCTCGCCCGGGGCCACGGCCCGCAGCCGGTGGCGGGGGACGGTGACGGCGGCCGGGGCGGACGCGGGTGACGCGGTCAGGGTACGGAGGTTCGACATGGAGAGCTCAGCTCTTTCGCGCGAGGGACCGTCGAGAGGACGTGCACGTGCGCGGGCCGTTGGCCGGGTCCGGTCCCGGCGGCTGACTTCGACGAAGGGGTCAGCGGAAGGAGTGGGCCTGCGCGGAGGTCGCGCGACAACACACTCGGTCGAAGTCGTGATGCTGGCGGGAAGGCCAGAAGGGCTCGAGGTCGCTGCGACCCGTCGCGGTGTTCTGGAGGCTGGCCATGTCCCCTATTGAAACATGGCCGTCGCCTCTGCAGGAGCCCCTTTCCGGGCCTTTCCGCAGTTACCGCCGGACACCCCCGCCCGGCGGCCCGGAGCGGAATCCGGGCCGGTCAGAGCGGCTGCACCCGCTTGCGCCAGACCAGCGGGGCCACGCGTATCGCGCGGTCCGGGTCGCCGTCCCACTCGGCCGTCAGTCCGGCCTCCGTGAGCGCCGTCACGATCTCCCGCCCGACGGCGGCCGTCCTGTCGTCCTCCGCGCCGGCCTCGTAGGCGCCGTACAGCAGCCACAGGCCGTGGCCCTCGGCGGCGCGCTCGGTGTGCTGGTAGTGGAAGAAGACGAAGCCGCGGTCGCCCTCGGCCGCCTCGTCGCCGATCTCCTCCAGGCCGCACTTGCTGCAGCAGGTGAAGTGCATGCGGGCCGTGATGCCGGCGGTGCCGAGGGCGGCGAAGGCCGTCTCCAGCCGGTCCACGTCCGTCACCTCCGGCCAGCTCTTCTGCCCGTCCAGCTGCTCCTGCCACAGCCGCTCGACGATCCGCCGGGCGGCGGCCGGGGAGACGGGGGTGACGCCCTCGTCGTGGAAGTAGTCGGACACGTCCTCGGCGACCTCTCCGGGCGAGTCGAAGCCGCACCGGATCAGCAGCCGGGCCTGCTCCTCGGCCTCCTCCAGCAGCTCGGGGTCCAGGTCGTCGGCGCTCTCCCCGGGGGCGTCCTCCGACAGCTCCACCCGCTGCCACGCGTGGCCGTCCGCCCACCCCTCGGCCTGCCCGGCCCAGGCCACGAAGACGGCCGTGACCTCCTCGGCACTGGCCATCCGGGCCCCGAAGTGCCGCTCCGGCGAGCCGTCACGGTACTCCACCTCGTACGGCCCGTCCTCCTCGTGCCACGTCTGGATGTAGTGGTCGGCGCCGGCGCCGCTCCGCTCGGCCACCGCGAACCTGTCGCCCTCGCCGCCCAGCCGGCCGATCAGCCCGGCCAGCTGCTCGGCGGTGAGCGGCGAAAGCACCTCGCCGGGCTCGGTGTTGACGGTGATGGGCAGCATCGACGGGACCCCCTCGCTCGAAGGGCCGCCCCGCGATCAGCGACCCGTTGCGAGCATCCTGACACCACCCACTGACAACGGGGTCAGCTGGCCCCCGCTCCCGCGATCAGCGGGTAGTGGTCCGACAGGTCGGTGTACGTGTACTGCTTGCCCCAGCTGGAGACGGTCCACGGTGCGGACTGCTCCTTGACCACGGTGTTCCGCCAGTTCGCGGGCTTCGCGTGGCCCTTGAAGTGGAGGACGTAGTCGAGGTCCTCGCGGGCGTCGGTGGGGTAACGGTAGGAGGCGATGGAATTCTCCTTCGTGTCGAAGGAGTACGGGTGCCCGGTGCGGGCGTCCGCGGAGACGAGGCCCGCGTCGTTCAGCATCGAGGCGTACTCGGGGCTGTGGGAGTCCACGTTGAGGTCGCCGGCGAGCATCACCTGCTCGTCCGCCGGGATCTTCTTGGCGTCCAGGAAGGCGCCGATCTGCCGGAACTGCTTCGCCCGCAGGGCCGCCGGCTCGCCCGCCTTGCAGCCGTTGTCGGTGGACTGCGTGTGTGTGCCCACGACATGCACCTTGGTGCCGTTCACATTCAGCACCACGTAGGCGAATCCCTTGTTGGACCACCAGTCCGAGCCGCAGGCGTCGTTGTAGACGACCTGTTCCTTGCGGACGATCGGCCATTTGCTGAGCACCGCGACCCCGCCGTCCTCCGGGGTCGTGGAGGAGTAATTGCCGCCCGTCGCGTCCCAGCCGTCCTTGCCCCGGCCGACCACCGGGGTCTGATGCGGATACTGGTCCGCCGCACGGGACTTGAGGGTCTCCGAGGCGCTGTTGTCGAAGGCCTCCTGGAGGACGACGACGTCGTTCCCCCGGAAGAAGTCGGCGGCCGCTATCTCCTCGGCCCGGTGCTCCTGGCCCCAGTTGGGATAGAGATTGGCGGACATCAGGAAGGTGTTGTACGTGAGCACCTTCAGCTGCGGCACCGCGGCCGCCTGTGCCGCCGGGGCGGGAAGGGCCGTGGCGAGCGCGGCGGTGGCGGCGGCGAGCAGCGTGGCGGATCTGGCGGTCTTCGTGAACGGCACTGTCTCTCCTTGGGGAAAGCCTTGAGGAAGGCCTTGGGGAAGGGGCGGGTGCGTGGCACGGGGGCCGCCCCCATCAAATCACGCTGCTTTACCGAAAGATGACTAGCAGTTTGCCTCGGGGAGACGGAGGCCGGAACCCTGTTCAGCACGCCGGGGCAGCAGAATCGACCACTGTGCGAACCCGCGCGTTCTCCCAGAGCCTGCGCACCCGGCTCGTGATCGCCTTCCTGGCCGTCTCCGCCCTCAGCGCCCTGATCACCGCCGTCCTGACCTTCCGCGAGGCCCGCGAGGCGATCCTGCAGCGCACCCAGACCACCGCCGTGCACGACCTGCGCACCCAGATCGACTCCCTCGCCCCCGGCCTGCCCTTCCCGCCCAGGCCGCAGGACCTGCAGAACTTCGCCCTCCAGCTCGACCGCGCCGGCGGCTCCCGCAACTGGCGCACCTCCGCCGCGTACGGCAACGGTCCCGCCGTCCCCGAACGCCTGCCCGGCGATGCCGGCGTCGTCACCGGCGCCCTGCGCAGCGCGGTGCGCAGCCGCAATGAACCGCTCTACCAGCGCGTCGAGCGGAACGGCGGCCCCTGGCTGACCATGGGCATGCCGGTCACCTTCACCGGCAGTGGCCACAAGGCCTCCGGGCTCGACGTCTACGCGGAGTTCTCGCTGGCCGACGAGCGCGGCGACATCTCCTCCCTGGTCACCGCCGCCCAGGCCGGGGCCGTGCCCGCGCTGTCCCTGGCCGTCGTGCCCGCCCTGTTCGCCGCCCGCCGCGTGCTCCGGCCCGTACGGCAGCTGCGGCAGGCCGCCGAGAAGATCACCGGCGGTGCGCTCGACACCCGTCTGAAGGTGACCGGCACCGACGAACTCGCCGACCTCACCCGCACGTTCAACGCCATGGCCGCCGCCCTGGAGAAGGACGACGCCCGGCTGCGCCGCCTGGAGGCCAACTCCCGCCGCTTCGCCGCCGACGTCTCCCACGAGCTGCGCACCCCGCTCGCCGCCATGTCCGCCGTCACCGAAGTGCTCGACGAGGACGCCGCGCAGCTGCCGTCCGACACCGCCGACGCCGTCCGGCTGATCAGCGGCGAGACCCGTAAACTCACCCGGCTGACCGAGGACTTGATGGAGGTCTCCCGCTTCGACGCCGGAGCCGCCGCCCTCCACCGGGACGAGGTCGACGTCGCCCTCGCCCTCCGCAAGACCCTCCGGGCCCGCGGCTGGCAGGACCGGGTGACCGCGGACCTGCCCGAGGGGGTACGGGCCCGGTTCGACCCCCGGCGCATCGACGTCGTCGTCGCCAACCTCGTCGGCAACGCCCTGCGGCACGGCGGCCCGCCGGTGCGGCTGGCGGCGCGGGCGGCCGGCGGGCGCCTGCTGATCGAGGTGAGCGACAGCGGCCCCGGCATCGACCCCGAGGTCCTGCCGCACGTCTTCGACCGCTTCTACAAGGCCGACGCCGCCCGCGTCCGCTCCGAGGGCAGCGGGCTGGGCCTGGCCATCGCCATGGAGAACGTCCGGCTGCACGGCGGAACCCTGCGGGCGGCCAACAGGCCGGAGGGCGGCGCGGTGTTCACCGTCGACCTGCCGCTGACGGAGGAGCCGTGACCGGCCGCCGCGGCACGCTGCTAGGGCGCGTCCGATGGGTCGGCACAGGCCCCGCGACGCTCCCCCAGCTACCGCTGGGGGTACCCCCAGGCACGGCACCTCGCTGCGTTGTCGCATCACCCGAGTACGCCCAGTACGCGGATGATGCTCCGCCTTGCGATGCTCCCCCAGCTACCTCCCCCAGCTACCGCTGGGGGTGCCCCCAGAGGTGCCCCCAGCGCCGGACGCCGCGGGGCCCGCGCCGACCCATCGGACGCGCCCTGGCCCTGTGCCTGGGCGCCGTGTGCATCCTGCCGGGCTGCGGCATCGCCCCCACCGGCCTCGTCCGCGCCGGGGAGCCCGCGACCGGCATCCAGGAGCCCGGCGGCAGCTACACCACCGCCCGCATCTTCTTCCTCTCCCCGGTCGGCATCCAGGCCGTCTCCCGCCACGAGCGGACCGCGGCCGGCCCGCAGCGGGCCATGGACCTGCTGCTCGCGGGGCCCACCCCGGCGGAGCGGGCGCGCGGCCTGATCACCGAGGTCCCGGACACGATCGGCCCGGTGCACGCGACCGCGGCCACCGGCGCGGTGGACGTCGATCTGCCCGTCCCCGTCTCGGAGTTGCAGCCCGCCGCCGTCAGCCAGATCGCCTGCACCGCCGCGCACTCCTCGGTGCCGGGCGGCCGTCCCGCCACCGAGATCGACGTCCGGCTGCACGAGCAGGGCGGCCCGCCGTGGACGCTGCGCTGCAGCGACAGCGGCAACGCCTTCCCCGTGCTGTCCTCCGCCGGGTGACCGCTCAGCCCGTGTGCCACTGGCGGGCGGCGGGCCCGTGGTGGCTGCCGACGGCGCGGTCCAGGTTGGTGGCGGCGCTGATCAGCGCGAGGTGGGTGAACGCCTGGGGGAAGTTGCCGAGGGCCTCGCCCGCCGGCCCGATCTCCTCGGCGTAGAGCCCGAGGTGGTTGGCGTGCGTGATCATCTTCTCGAAGACGTAGCGCGCCTCGCCGACCCGCCCGGCGCGGGCCAGCGCCTCCACGTACCAGAACGAGCACAGGTTGAACGTGCCCTCCCCGCCGGTCAGTCCGTCGCTGCCGTCCGTCCGGTAGCGGTGCACCAGGCTGTCGCTGACGAGCTGCTCCTCGATGCCGCGCACCGTCGACAGGAAGCGCGGGTCCTTGGGCCCGGCGAACTTCACCAGCGGCATCACCAGCAGCGAGGCGTCCAGCGTGGCGCTCTCCGGGTACTGGCAGTAGGCGCCGAGCTCCGGCGTCCAGCACTGGTCCTGCACGAAGCGGTAGGCGGAGGCGGCTGTGTCGCGCCACTGCTCGACCGGCGCGGGCATGCCGCGGTGGCGGGCGATGCGGATGGCCCGCTCGAAGGCGACCCACGTCATCAGCGCGGAGTAGGTGAAGCGCTGCCGGCCGCCGCGGGTCTCCCAGATGCCGTCGTCCGGCTCCTCCCAGTGCTTCTCCAGCCATTCGAGCTGCCGGGCCAGCGCCTCCCACAACTCGTAGGAGATCGGCTCCCCGTGCTTGTTGTAGAGGTAGACGGAGTCCATCAGCTCGCCGTGGATGTCGAGTTGGAGCTGCTGGGCGGCGGCGTTGCCGATGCGGACGGGCCGGGCGCCCTGGTAGCCGCACAGGTGCTCCAGCACCGACTCGGGCAGCTCCGGGCGCCCGTCGATCCCGTAGAGCACCTGGAGGCCGGTGCCCGGGGGCGCCTGCACGCAGCGCTGGTGCAGCCAGTCGATGAAGGCGGCGGCCTCCTCGGTGAAGCCCAGGCGCATCAGGGCGTAGAGGGTGAAGGCGGCGTCGCGGATCCAGGTGTAGCGGTAGTCCCAGTTGCGGCCGCCGCCCGGGGACTCCGGCAGCGAGGTGGTCGCGGCGGCGACGAGGGCGCCGGTGGGCTGGTAGACGAGCAGCTTGAGCGCGAGGGCCGAGCGCTCGACCGTCTCGCGGTAGCGGCCCTGGTAGTTGGAGTGCCGCAGCCAGCTGTCCCAGTACTGCAGCGTCTTGTCCAGCAGCCGGGTGGCCTCGGGGCAGTCGATGGCGCGCATCGAGCCGTTGCCCGGCTCGCCCCACTGGGCGGCGAGCTCCAGCGACTGCCCGGGCTCCAGGGTCACCGTCGCGCGCACGGCGTCGCCGTCGGTCTGCAGCGGCACGGACGAGCGCAGCACCAGCGTCCCGGCGGAGCTGGTGAAGACCGCACCGGCGCCCTCCACCAGCCGCACCGCGTGCGGGGCGCGGGCGTAGTCGAAGGCGGGCCGGCAGCACACCTCGACCGTGGCCCGCCCGCGCAGCACCCGCACCTGGCGGACGATCTGCCGCGCACCGGAGGCCGGGCACGACGGGTGGTCGGGCACCATGAAGTCGTACAGCTCGGCGACCGCGCGCTGGGCCAGGAAGCGGGTCAGCAGCACGTTCGAGTCGGGCATGTACATCTGCTTGGTCCGCTCGACCTCGCGGACCTTCACGGAGAACGACCCGCCGATCCCGGCGTCGAGCAGCGAGCCGAAGACGGAGGGGGAGTCGAACCGCGGCAGACAGCACCAGTCGATCGTGCCGTCCACCCCCACGAGGGCCACCGTGTGCAGGTCACCGATGATCCCGTGGTCCTCGATCGGCAGGTAGCCCTGGGCGTCGCCGATGCGCTGTGCCTCGAGTGCGTGCTTCATGGGTGCCGCTCCCTCCCGCCTCGTCGCGGGACATGCCACACCACCCGTTATACCGCTGTACGGGCCGTACGGCCCCGGTCAGCCCTTAGCCCTGGCCAAAGCCTCCCGCACCGCCTCCTCGGTGCGGCCGACGACCGCGGAGCCGTCGTCCGCAGTGATGATCGGCCGCTGGATGAGTCTGGGGTGCGCGGAGAGGGCGGCGATCCAGCGGTCGCGCGCGCCTTCCTCCCGCGGCCAGTCCTTCAGCCCGAGCTCCTTGGCGTCGGCCTCCTGGGTGCGCGTGATGTCCCACGGCTCCAGCCCGAGGCGGCCGAGGACGGCGCGGATCTCGGCCTCCGAGGGCACGTCCTCCAGGTAGCGGCGGACGGTGTAGCCGGCGCCCTCGGCGTCGAGCAGCGAGAGCGCGCTGCGGCACTTCGAACAGGCGGGATTGATCCAGATCTCCATGCCGCACACGGTATCGCGGGGGTCCGACAAACAGTCTTCAAATGACGCCTGACCAGGGGCGTTTGTCAGTGCCCGGCAGTAAAATGGAGGGTGTTGAGAGAGGCTGTACGACCACTCACAGGGGGATACCGATGGGCGCAGCCACGACGTTTGACACCCTTCCCAAGCAGAGGATGCCCGCAGGCCGCCCGAGGGCCTGGTACGAGGCGCACAACCGGCAGCTGAAGGCGATGCGCCTGGCGATAGCGCTGCTGCACTCCGGGGTGTACCGGCCGGAGCAGGCGACCGACAGGAAGATCAGTGCGACGGCGGAGCGGATCGGGGTGCACCCGCCGTCGGACACGACGTGCCGCGTGGTGCGGGTGCTGATCCAGTTCGCGAACTGAACCGGGAAGGGGGGGGGGGGGGGGGGGGGGGCCCGGGCCCCCGCCCCTCACACCGCTGCCGGCCGGGCTTTCCGCCGCTTCCTGGTGAGCAGCTTCACGCCCGGCTTCTCCACGTACTCGTGGAGCACGACCGCTCCCGCCAGGGCGATGGCCATGACCAGCCCCGCCTGCACGGTCATGCTGAGGACGAGGTGGTGCTGTTTGAGGAGGTAGTTGGTGCTGTAGATGGCCATCTCGTGCACGAGATAGAAGGCGAAGGAGACCTCACCCAGATACACGAGCACCCGGTGCCGGAACGGGGACTCCTCCCCGCGCGCATCGGCCCGCGCGACCGCCGCGATGGTGAGCGTGTACGGGATCACCGTGGCCGCGCCCCAGCGGTACTCGTAGGGCAGCAGGTGCACCACGGCGAAGACCGCCGTCACGGACAGGGCGACGCTCACCACGACGCCCGGGCCGCGCCAGGCGCCGCTCTTCACCAGCAGCGCGAGGGCGATGCCGACGGCGAACTCGGGCAGCCGTGCGGCGGGCAGCATGTAGAGGAAGTACTTCGAGTTCCAGCCGGTGGCGTGCGCGATGTCGTTCATGAACATCGGGTAGCCCACGACGAACAGGTTCCCCAGGGCGACGACGGCCCACAGTCCGCGGGCCGACAGCCGCCGGATGGGGCGCACCAGGAAGGGGAACGTGAAGTAGAAGAGGAATTCGCAGCTCAGCGACCACGAGACGCCGTTGAAGCCGAACCACCAGTCGGACCGGTTCGGAACCCATGCCTGGGTCAGGGTCAGATTGCCCAGCGCGATGGCGGGATTCAGCGTCTGTCCCATCCACAGCAGCATCAGCGCCGCGACGCAGAAGGTCACCGCGTGGCTGGGGTAGATGCGGGCGAAGCGGCGCCGCCAGAAGCCGGTGACCGTGTCGTTCGGCCGTGCCGACCAGGCGAGGACGAACCCCGAGAGGACGAAGAAGAAGGAGACCGCCGAGGGCCCGGCGAAGGTGACGTCCCTCAGCCTGCCGAGGTGCTTGGGGGTGCCGACGGACTGGTCGTAGGCGAAGTGGTAGCAGAAGATCAGCAGCGCCGCGAACCACCGCAGCCCGGTGAGCGAGTCCAGCCGCGTCTGCGGTGCGGGGGCGCGGCCGACGGTTGTCTCCGGGGCGGCGGGCCGAGCTATGAGGCTCACTGCGGAACGCCCGCTGGGCGCGGATGTATGGCAGGCATGTGTCTTCCTTCAAGGGAGCCGCGGGCGGTCTGCTGTGCCGGGCGTGGCTGCTGCGGACAGCCGTTGCTGGCGATGACCTTTTCTATCAGCTGCCGCGGTTTTACCGACCCTTGAAGAAGGGGCGAGATGCGTGAGGATGGCAACACCGAGGGTGGCGATTGTGGCGACATGTGACAGTGCATGCGACCGTCGTGCGACACGGCACCCGAAAATCTCTTCGACGTATGCGTTGGCATCTCTGTACGGTTTGCCCATGGATGTCACGTTCCAGCCTCTCAAGACAGCGGACGCCCCGGCCCTCGCGGAGCTCCGGGCGGCGGTCGAACGGACCGACAGGACCGGCATGCACGCCGACGAGGCGGACGTCCTGGACGAACTCACCGATCCCAAGCTCGACTTGGCGAAGAACGCGGTGGGCGTGTGGCAGGCCGGGCATCTCGTGGCGTACGCGATGGTGTACGAGCCGGACCACGTCCGGGAGATCGCCCGCTACGCCGGCGCGGCCGCCGTCCACCCCGCCCGGCGCCGCCGCGGCATCGGCGCACAGCTGACCGCCTGGATGCGGACCCGCGCCCGGGCGATGCGGGCGGAGCGCCACGCGCGCGTACCGGGAGAACTGCTGATCGACGGGGTGGACACGAACGAGGGCCTGGCGGTGCTGGCAACCCGTGCCGGGTTCGCGCCCTGCCGCTACTGGTTCGGCATGGCGAACGACCTGCAGGACGGGCCCGTCACCGCCCCCCTACCGTCCGGTCTGTGCCTGGTGCCCTTCGACGAGACCTACGACGAAGCGACCCGCACCGCGCACAACGAGGCCTTCCGCGACCACTGGAACCACACCGGGATGGACCGCACCGACTGGGACACCTGGATCACGGGCGCCCGCTCGTTCCGCCCCGGCCTCTCCGCCCTGCTGCTCGACGCCGCGGGGGACGTGGCGGCGTACCTCCTCGCCGACGAGTACGTCGCCGACGGAGCGGCCACCGGCCGCCGCTCCTGCACCATCGGCCACCTGGGCACCCTCCCGGCCCACCGGGGCCGCGGCGCGGCGCACGCACTGCTGGCCCACACCCTGACCGAGGCCGCGCGCCACGGCTACACCAGGGCGGAACTCGTCGTCGACACGGCCAACCCGACCGGGGCGCTGGGACTCTACGAGCGGATGGGGTTCGCGGTGGAGCGGAAGTACGTGACGTACGCGCAGCCGCTGGACTAGGACAGGCCCTTCTCCAGCGCCGCGACATACTTCGCGACCCCGTGATCGCGGAAGGCGTCACCGACGTCCCAGATGTCCTTCGCGATGCGTTCCACGTGCTCGCCGAACCCGCCGAGCAGCGGCGCCGATTCGCGCACCGCGCCCGCGCCGTCGATGTGCCGCAGGGCCTGCGCATGCCAGTAGAGAGGCTCGGGCGGCAGGTGCGGCACGACGTCCTTGTCGTTGACGAACCGGTACATGCGCCCGGGGAACGCCTTGTCGTGCGCGTCGGCGAGCGCCCGGTCGCAGGTCCGCGGCTGCCCGAAGGTGTAGATCCCGTCCGCGGTGAGATGCGGCTCTTCGAAGTGCAGCCGGCACCCGGCCAGCATGGCGAGGGCCCCGCCGAGACTGTGCCCGGTCAGCCACACGGTCTGCTGTTTGTCGCGCAGCTCCGTGAGGGTGTTCCTGACGTCGTCGAGTATGGACTTGAGCGCCTCCCCGAACCCGTAATGGATGTACCCCATCCCGTCCGGCCCGGGCCAGGGCACCCCCTCGACGTCCGAGAGCCAGTCCCGCAGCTTCCGCGGCTCCGTCCCCCTGAAGGCCGTGACGATCATCCGGTCGCCGGCCATGGTGAACGCCTGGGTGTCCTCCAGGGGGAAGGGCGGGGTGAACCGCGTGGAGTGATGCCGCACGCGCCCGAACCCCCAGTCGGCAGCCTGCCGTTCGATGACCGCCTCGTCCTCGTAGGCGAGCTCCGAGGCCCGGGCCATCGCGTAGGCGAGGGGCAGGCTGTATGCGGTGGCGCTGTGGTCGAAGACAGGCGCGGACATGCGCGGCTCCTCGGGTGTCACCGTGGTCCCGTCCGGGACGATCCGCCCGGCAGTCTGGGACGCCTGCCGGACGCTGTCCAGGCAACGGCCGCCGGGGGCGCCGGATTCGGCCTCGGGGTCCGCAGCAGGTATCCCCGCGTCCGCTCAGATCCGGTCGGCGGCGATGAGGAGGTAGTGGAAGCTGCCTTCCTTGTAGGCGGTGAGGAAGGGGTCCTCGACGCCGGTGGCCAGGGAGGACTGGGCGCGCAGTTCCCAGTAGGGGATGGTCGCGGGCGTCAGGTCCACCACGTTCATGGGGACGAGGCCGTTGGCGGCCATGGCCTTGAAGTAGGCGCTGCGGGGGTGGATGTTGCAGGTGTAGTGCTCGTCGATGCGGCTGACGGCCTTGGAGCGGCCGCCGGTGACGTCGTTGTAGCAGCCGGTGATGACGACGTAGCGGCCGCCGAAGGCGAGCTGGCGGGCGTGTTCGGCGAAGAGCTGGAAGAGGTCCACGTACATCGTGGACTCGTTGTTCCAGATGCCCTGGAAGGCACCCGTCGGCAGGCCGGTGTCCAGCATGTTGCGGAAGTGGTAGCGGACCGTCTCGTCCACACCGCGCTTGCGGGCCTGGCCGTTGGCGAAGTCCACCTGGGCCTGGGAGATGGAGACGCCGTCGACCCGGCAGCCGAAGCGGGCATTGGCCATGATGCTGCTCCCGCCACGGCCGCAGCCGGCGTCCAGCAGGCGGTCGGTGGGCTGCACGTCGCCGAGGTGGTCGAGGAGGACGTCCGCCTGGGCGGACTCCAGGCGGTGCAGTTCGGCGATGATGCGCTCGTCGCGGGTGTCCTTGGGGCCGTCCAGGACGGACGGGTCGTAGTCGCCGAGGCCGTAGTGGTGGTGGTAGAGGCCGTCGACATCACCCAGGCGCAGGTTGACCGGGTCCTTCTCCTTGTTCCAGTAGTCGGCCACCGACTGCTGGTAGGCGGTGCGCAGGACGGGCTCGGGGGTGGTCGTCATGGTGGTGCTCCTTGCAGTGTGCGGGTGTCAGGAAGTCGGCGAGGTGTAGCGGGGGCTGCCGCTGTGCCAGGCGCGGTTGCCGCCGAGCCAGGCCCAGACCCCCGCGAGGAAGCGGCGCAGTTCGGGCGAGCCGGTGGCGGCCAGGGCCGCCGCCTCCGTCTCGAAGGTGTGCACCAGTTCGTCGTGGACGGCCACGCTGCGCTCGACCGCCTCGCGCGGTGAGCAGCGCTCCTCCGCTGCGATGACGGTCGGCAGGTTGAACTCCACGCTGTCCGAGTGGTGTTCCTTCGCCATCGAGTACAGGTCGTTGACGAGCGTGGCGGCCGTGGAGGCCATGGTCACGGCGCGGCGCACCCGCGGGTCGGCGTACTCGGCGGCGGAGAGGGTGTAGCCGCCCACCACGTCCGTCATCGCGACGCAGGGGATGAAGCTGTTGATCTGGCGGTGCGCCAGGTATTCCCACACGGCGGGCATCCGGCCCTGCATGCGCCAGGATCCCTCCTGCCCGTAGCCCACGAACAGCACGGCCACCTCGTGGTGCAGCCGGGCCAGTTGGGACGCGTCCGCGTACCGGGCCAGGTGCGCGAAGCCGGAGCGCAGGGCGGCCCGTACCGGGTCGTCCCGCATGGCCTGTTCCACGGAGGGGAGGTGACGGAGCGGAGGGTGGGCGGGGTCCATGGCCGCGTAGGCGACGCCGAGCTGTGCGCCGAGCAGGGCCGGCGCGGATCCCATGCTCTCGTCGTCGCAGTAGTAGTCGTCCGTGGCCCACTCCGCCAGCGCGCACTTGCCCGCCGCCAGCAGCCGGTCCGGGTCGTCGGTGTCGGGGTGGGCCAGCATCATCAGGCGCCCGAAGTCCGCCGCGCGGACACGGTCGAGCCGGCCCGCGTACAGGCCGATCTCCCCGGCCCAGGCCACCAGGCGGGCGTTGACCTCCTCGGCGAGCGCCGGGTCGTCGCGGAGCGCGGGCGGGCAGTAGAGATCGGGGACGCCGGTGCCGGCCGCCTTCCTGCCGGGCGTGATACGGGCGGCCGAAGTGCCCAGCCCCGTCGGCCCGGTGGGCAGGGCGAAGCTCTTCGGACGCGCGTCCTGGTGCGGAGCGGCGAGCAGGGTGGCCACGAGCCGCGCCACGTCGTGACGGGCCGCGGGCGCGGTCATACGGGTCAGCAGCGACACGGAGTTCTCTCCCCGGAACTAGGACGGCGTGCCGAAGACTTCGACGTTCTCCAGGACGCCGAGCGCATCGGGCACGAGAACGGCCGCCGAGTAGTAGGTGCTGACCAGGTAGGAGATGATCGCCTGCTCGTTGATGCCCATGAAGCGGACGTTCAGGCCCGGCTCGTACTCGTCGGGTATCCCGGTCTGGCGCAGGCCGACCACGCCCTGTCCCTCCTCGCCCAGCCGCATGGCGAGGATCGAGGACGTGCCCGCCTCCGTGACGGGGATCTTGCCGCACGGGAGGATGGGCACGCCCCGCCAGGCCGGCACCGGGTGGCCGTCGACCTCGGCGGTGTCGAACGCGAGCCCCCGCTTGTTGCATTCACGGCCGAAGGCGGCGATGGCCTTCGGGTGCGCGAAGAACGCCTTGGTGCCGCGCCGCATGGCGAGCAGCTCGTCCATGTCGTCCGGGGTGGGCGGGCCGGAGTGGGTGGAGATGCGCTGGCTGTAGTCGGCGTTGTGCAGCAGCCCGAACTCGGGGTTGTTGACCAGCTCCGACTCCTGGCGCTCGCGCAGGGCCTCGATGGTCAGGCGCAGCTGCTGCTCGACCTGGTCCATCGGCTCGTTGTAGAGGTCCGCGACCCGGCTGTGCACCCGCAGGATCGTCTGCGCGACGCTCAGCTCGTACTCGCGCGGCCGGAGTTCGTAGTCGACGAACGTGCCCGGCAGCACCGGCTCGCCGCTGTGGCCGGAGGCGAGGTCGATGGCCGCCTCGCCCTTGCGGTTCTGCGGCCGGTTCTTTTCGGCCTGGCGCAGCAGGACGTGGTCCCGCAGCCCCGCGTGGCGGGCGGCGATCTCCTGGTACGCGGCCCGGGTCAGCGTGAGCACCGTGCACGCCGTCATCGCACGTGCCGTGAACCCCCACGCGCCCGGCTCCTCGGCCACCGCCTCCGCGCCGAAGAACCCGCCGTCGGCCAGCACGCCACGCCGGGTCGCATCGCCGTACTGTCCGGCGATGAGCTTCTCGACCTTGCCGTGCGCAATCAGGTGGACGCGGTCGACGGGACCGCCCTGCTCGACGATCACCTCGCCGGGCCCGTACTCCCGCTGCTCGCAGCGCCAGGCCAGCTCCTGCAGCGTGCCGGCGTCGTCGAACCCGCGCAGCAGCGGCAGTTCGCCCAGCTCGGCGGGGACGACCTTGACGGAGGTCCCTTCCTGGACGAACGACACCCGCCCGTCGCCGACCTCGTGCACCAGCCGCCGGTTGACCCGGTACGTACCGCCCTTGACCTCCACCCAGGGCAGCATCCGCAGCAGCCACCGCGAGCTGAGGCCCTGCATCTGCGGAACGGTCTTGGTGGTGGTCGCCAGGTTCCGCGCGGCGGCGATCCCCAGACTGAGCTGTGCCCGGCCTGCCGTGTGCTGCTCCGGCTGCGACATCCCCGGTTTCCTTCCATCTGGGCGCATGCATCAAGAAGGAGCCCCCGGAACGGGCCGGTCCGGCCCGGAGGGAGCTCCGCCGCGCAAGTGAAGCAGCGTCAGATGATGTTGGTCGAGGTGGCTGGATGAGGACCGATGCATTTGCGTCAACGTGCGGGCGCTCGAGGGATCGTTGATGACGTCCGCTATGCGGCGATAGCCTGCGTTTTGGGCGGGCCGAGGTGTGCGATGTGACGGCCAGGGCGTTGATCGGTTCATGATCGAGGTGGCCGGTAATGTGCGTTGACGTGCTCCCCGGTCTTCGGGCCGGGGAGCACGTCGACCGCCGGTTCCCCGGCGGTGGTGCCCTTAGTGATGGTGATGTCGGCTCAGCACGACCGCGAGTGTCACCAGCACCACCGACAGGGTGACTGCGAACGCGATCTTCCAGGGGCTGTAGGGGCGGTCACCGGTGACCTCGCCCGTCTCGGCGTTCACCATGACCTCCCACTGCTTGCCGTTGTAGACGTACGATGCGAACCACACCGGCAACAGCATCAACTTGTACGTAACCGAACCGTAGTTGGTGTTGACCGAGTGCACCCGCTGCCGGTCACCGCCGATGTCCTTCTCGACGTCCTTCTTGATGACCTTGGCCATCTTCTCCTGGGCGCACTGGAAACCCGCCTCCGGCTCGACGTCGTACCGCTGGGTCCGGAATCCGGCCAGATACGCCTCCTGGTACGGCACCGCCCGGTTCAGCGACCAGGGCTCCAGCGCCTCCAGCCGGTCGGCCGGAAGGTCCCCGGCGCCGGGGACGAGGACGTCGCCGAAGAACCGCTGGACCGTGCCCTGGACCGAGTACCAGCGGACCCTGGTCTCCTTGTTCTCGCCGCTCCCGACGGTGTACTCCTCGCCGCGCTCGCCGCTGTACGAGGACGCGGTCGCGGCGTCGTACGTCCAGTGCGGCACGTACGTCCCGTGCAGGGACTCCGCCGAGTTCACCTTCTTCAGGCTGTTCGGCGCGAACCAGCGGGAGCGGGCCCACTTGCGCAGGTTGTCGTGCACATCCCGCTTGTCCACCTGGAACGGGACCAGGCCCTCGGGCGCGATCCGGTCGGCAGCGGCCGAGGCGACCATGGGGGTGGCGCAGAACTGGCAGAGCCCGGAGAGGGCGCCGGTCTCGGTGGACGCACCGCAGCCGGGGCACTGCAGAACCTGCACGCCGGCCGCCCGGGGCCTGACCGGCAGGGTCGCCAGTTCCTCCCAGGCATGCTTCCGCACCTCGCGATCGACGGGGGCGATGGGCTGCTCGAAGCGGCAGTGGGGGCAGCGGAGGGAGTTGGTGCCGGGGGCGTATTCGGCGGTGGAGCCGCAGGAGGGGCAGGCGTAGGACTGCTGGGGGGCGGGTCCCGGCTGGGGCTGCTGCGGTTGCGGCTGCGGCTGCTGCTGGTACGGCTGTTGATAGGGCTGCTGCTGGTAAGGGTTGTAAGGCTGCTGATAGGGCTGCTGATACGGCTGCTGTGGCTGGTAGTTCATGGGGTCACAGAATCCTGGCGGCCGGTCACGCCTGCGGCGGCAGCGGCGGTGGGGTGGCACGGAAGTACTGGGCGAGCTCGGGGACCTGCTCCACCGGCTGCCAGCCCGCCATGCCGTCCCGCCAGGTGAGCATGCCGGGCCGTACCGCTCCGGAGCCGATGTGTCCGGTGAACGTCGCGTGGTCGTAGGGACCTTGCTGCTGCCCGTCCACGGCCACGTACCACTGGTGCTGCTGCTGACCGGGCAGCGGCGGCGGAACGGCCGCACCGCCGGGCGCAGGGGCGGCGGGCGCATAGGGCTGCTGGGGCATGAACGCCTGCGCCATCTGCCGGCCGGCGGCCATGCCGAGCCCGAGGCCGACACCTTCCCCGGCGCCTCCGGGGTTGTTCGCCGCGTCCCGGACCGCGTCCGCCGCCTGCATGCGGGCGTAGTTGTCGAGGTTCCCGATGATGCCCATCCGGCTGCGGGCGTCGATGGCCTGCTCGACCTCGGGCGGCAGCGAGATGTTCTCGATGACGAACTTCGGTATCGAGATGCCGTGCGACGCCGCCAGTTCCTCGGTCAGCATCCTGCCGAGCCGGTCGCCCAGCTCGGTCTGGCGCGCGGCGAGGTCGAGCACGGGAATGCCCGAACTGCCCAGCAGCGTGCCGAGCCGCCCGACGATCAGCTGCCGCAGGTAGTCCTCGACCTCTTCGGTGCGGAACTGCGGGTCGGTGCCGGCGAGTTCGGTGAGCAGCCTGGCGGGATCGGTGACCCGCGCCGCATACCCGCCGAACGCCCTCAGCCGCACCATGCCGAACTCGGTGTCGCGCACCGTGACCGGGTTCTGCGTGCCCCACTTCATGTCCGTGAACTGCCGGGTGGTGACGAAATAGACCTCTGCCTTGAACGGCGCATGGAAGCCGTACTTCCAGCCCTGCAGAGTCGACAGGATCGGCAGATTCCCGGTCTGCAGCTCGTACATGCCCGGTACGAAGACGTCGGCGATCCGGCCCATGTTGACGAAGACGGCGACCTGCGACTCGCGCACGATGAGCTTGGCGCCCATCTTGATCTCGTTCTCGTAGCGCGGGTAGCGCCAGACGATCGTGTCCCGGCTGTCGTCGGTCCATTCGATGATGTCGATGAACTCGCCACGTAGACGGTCCATGAAGCTCATGAAATTCCCCCGTTGTGCCCGTTATAGTGCGATGCCGTCGTTGATACGTCCACGTCATCGTAGGGGTGGGCGGGGGCCGGGGGCCGGAGGGGTCTCTTTAACCCACATGGGTGTTGCGCCGACAAAGAGGGCGGTGGGGTGGCGCGTGCGGGTTACGTTCCGGGTATCGGGTTGCTTCGTCCGTATACGAGGCGACCCCTGTCTCGGCTGCAACCGACAACAGGGGTCTACACCCGAGAGGAGAAGGAAGCTCCCAAACAGATGTTGAAGCATGCTAGCGCGCCCGCAGGCCGCTATACCCAAGTACCGAACGAGATCATCCGCCATCCTCGCCTCGGTGAGGCGGCCATCCGTATCGCGCTGTGGTTGCTGTCGCTCCCGGAGGGGGCGGACGTGTCGCTGTCGGAGGCGGCGCGCAGGGCGGGCATCAAGCCGAGCGCTTTCCAGAACGCGAAGCGACAGCTGCGCGACTAGCGGTACTTTCACGAGTGGCGGGTGCAGGGCCGGGACGGACGGTGGACGACACGGCAGTTGATCTCCAACGTGCCGCTGACGCCCGAGAAGGCGCTGGCGGTACGGGACGGCGCGTCACCGACTCCCGTGAAACCGGCCGTCGGTGAGCCGGTCGGTCGGTCCGTCGGGCGTCACCAGGAAAAGACGGGGGAGAAGACTCACCTCCCGCCCTCCCAGCCCTCCCCGCTGCCGGAGCCGCACCCTCTCGCCGAACGAGGAGCCCAGGCCCTCGCCTCCATCTCCCACCGCGAACGCAGACTGCGCCTCACCGGCAGCGAAGTGACCCGACTCGCCCCGCTCGCAGCCGAGTGGCTGCTGCGCGGCGCCTCGATCACCGACCTGCGCGAGGCCCTGACCCACGGCCTGCCGGATCCGGTCCACTGCCCGGAGGCCTTCGTCCGCGACCGGCTCGTCCGCAAGATGCCGGACGTTCCTGCCATCCCACAGCAACGCACTGCCACCGAGCCTTCGTTGCCGCCGTCGCGCGTCAGCGCGATGGTGGAGTGCAGGG
Source organism: Streptomyces sp. AM25 (assembly GCF_058146165.1). Taxonomy (NCBI): domain Bacteria; kingdom Bacillati; phylum Actinomycetota; class Actinomycetes; order Kitasatosporales; family Streptomycetaceae; genus Streptomyces; species Streptomyces sp. AM25. The sequence goes on from NZ_JBKIWN010000009.1 coordinate 365,276, forward strand.
GTGAACACATCCAGCCGCGCCTGTTCCGCCCCGTGGCCGACGAGGTGCTCTGCGGTGACTGCCGCCGGGCGCATGCGCAGACCGCGCACGCCGAGACCACCGCACGCGGCGCGGCCGAGGCACGGGCGCTGCTGCGAGGGGCGGAATGAGGCGTGGCCGGTAGCAAGCCTGGAGGAGCTTGCCGCCGGTCGGTCTTCTGTCGTGCCCGTTCCGTGACTCGACCGGCACGGACTCATGGCTCGCACACCGCTAGCGTCGATCCCGTGATCGTATGGCTGAACGGCACCCATGGCGCAGGCAGGACGACGACCAGTCCCCTCGTGCAGCAGCTGATCCCGGATTCTCGGGTGTTCGATGCCGAGAAGGTCGGCGAGACGCACATGGACATCACGCCAGGGCTGCCCGTGACGGACAACTTCCAGCACTGGCCGCCGTGGCGGCCGCTGGTGGTGGAGACCGCCCGCCGCGTACTCGACTACACCGGCGGCACTCTGGTAGTGCCCATGACCGTCCTGGTCGAGCAGTACTGGCACGAGATCAGCACGGGCCTCGCCCACCATGCCATCCCGGTACGGCACTTCGTCCTCCACGCCGATCAGGTGCAGTAACTCTCGACGCGCAGGCCCCTGTTGGCGTGGGTACGGAGGTCAGGCCGGTGATGTATGCACTGCCAGGTGAGCCAGGCGGCGATCTCGGCGTGGTTCCCGTCCCCCACCGGCTTGACCCCGATCCGTCTCCTGATGAATTCAGCGTGCCGTAGAAGAGGCACACAGCACCGAGCCCCGCCACCCGCCGAAGCGGTGACGGGGCTCGGCCTCACTGCTGTCGCTGTCCAGCAGTCGTTTCGGGCGACTTGGATATCGACTTAGATGTCGAAGTACAGCTCGAACTCGTGCGGGTGCGGCCGCAGCTGCATCGGCGCGATTTCGTTCGTGCGCTTGTAGTCGATCCAGGTCTCGATCAGGTCGGACGTGAACACGCCGCCCGCCTGGAGGTACTCGTTGTCCGCCTCCAGGGCCTCCAGGACCGCCGGGAGGGAGGTCGGGACCTGGGGGACGTTGGCGTGCTCGTCGGGGGCGAGCTCGTAGAGGTCCTTGTCGATCGGCTCGGCGGGCTCGATCTTGTTCTTGACGCCGTCGAGGCCGGCCAGGAGGAGGGCCGAGAAGGCGAGGTAGGGGTTCGAGGACGGGTCCGGGGCGCGGAACTCGACGCGCTTGGCCTTGGGGTTGGAGCCCGTGATCGGGATGCGCATCGCGGCGGAGCGGTTGCGCTGCGAGTAGACCAGGTTGACCGGGGCCTCGAAGCCGGGGACCAGGCGGTGGTAGGAGTTCACCGTCGGGTTGGTGAAGGCCAGCAGCGACGGGGCGTGCTTGAGGATGCCGCCGATGTAGAAGCGGGCGGTGTCCGAGAGGCCCGCGTAGCCCTGCTCGTCGTAGAAGAGGGGATCGCCGCCGCTCCACAGGGACTGGTGGACGTGCATGCCGGAGCCGTTGTCGCCGAAGATCGGCTTGGGCATGAAGGTGGCGGTCTTGCCGTTGCGCCAGGCGACGTTCTTCACGATGTACTTGAAGAGCATCAGGTCGTCGGCCGCGGCGAGCAGCGTGTTGAACTTGTAGTTGATCTCCGCCTGGCCGGCCGTGCCGACCTCGTGGTGTTGGCGCTCGACCTTCAGGCCGGCCTTGTCCAGCTCCAGGGAGATCTCGGCGCGCAGGTCGGCGAAGTGGTCGACCGGCGGGGCCGGGAAGTAGCCGCCCTTGTAGCGGACCTTGTAGCCGCGGTTGTTGACCTCGGAGCCGGTGTTCCAGGCGCCGGCCTCGGAGTCGATCTCGTAGATCGAGCGGTTCGCGGTGGTCTCGAAGCGGACGTTGTCGAAGATGTAGAACTCGGCCTCGGGGCCGAAGAACGCGGTGTCCGCGATGCCCGTGGAGGCCAGGTAGGCCTCGGCCTTCTTCGCCACGTTGCGCGGGTCACGGCTGTACTGCTCGCCCGTGATCGGGTCGTGGATGAAGAAGTTGATGTTGAGGGTCTTGTCGCGGCGGAAGGGGTCCACCCGGGCCGTGGAGAGGTCGGCGCGCAGGGCCATGTCGGACTCGTGGATGGCCTGGAAGCCGCGGATCGACGAGCCGTCGAAGGCGAGCTCCTCAGCCGGGTCGAAGGCCTCCGCCGGAACCGTGAAGTGCTGCATCACACCCGGCAGGTCGCAGAAGCGGACGTCGACGAACTTGACGTCCTCGTCCTTGATGAACTTCGTGGCCTCGTCGGCGTTCTGGAACATCCAACTCCTCCTAGCCCGCCCGCCGCGGAGGGGACGGGGATTGCTTCGGTGGCGCGGTCCGAGCGGTCCTTCTCGCATCGGCGCGCTGGGGCCGACCCTAGAGAGACGGGATTTCCCGAGCATGACCCGTTTGTTTCGCCGAGGTTAACCGGCAGGCGGGGCGGAACTGCTGGTCACGCCGTGCGAAAGGGACCGTTGCCCGCGCCCCTGCCCCGACCCGGCTCCCGGGAAACATATGCCGTCGCAGTACCGTGGACGGGTGGACAAGAGGCAAGCAATCGGCTCATGGCTCTCCGGCCCCCGCGCGGCGGCCGAGGAGATGGGCGTCGCATTCGGATACCGCGGCGAGCGCCTGGGACTGCCGGAGAACGGGCCGGGGGCCATCGCCCCGCCGGGGCGGCGCATCGCCGCCCTTTTCATCGACTGGGCGCTGTGCATGCTGATCGCATACGGGCTCTTCGCCCACGGCGACTCCCAGCACGCCGGCAACTGGGCCCTGTTGATCTTCCTCGTGCTGAGCGTGCTCACCGTCGGAACGGTCGGCTGCACCCCGGGCAAGCGGCTGCTGGGCCTGCGCGTCATCGGCCTCGGCGGCGGGCGGCTCAGCGTGCCCCGGGTCGTGCTGCGCAGCGTCCTGCTCGCCCTCGTCCTCCCCGCGATCATCTGGGACCGCGACTCCCGCGGGATGCACGACCGGTTCGCGCAGGCCGTTCAGGTGCGGATCTGACATACGCGAGCAAACGAGGGGCGGGCCGGACCTTTTCGGTCCGGCCCGCCCCTTCGTCGTACGCCGTGCGTCGGTGCGTCAGCGTCCCTTCGGCATCCGCATGCCCTTGCCGGGCACCGGCCCCTTCGGGATCGGCATGTTGCTCATCAGGTCGCCCAGCGCCCGCAGCCGGTCGTTCACCGCCGTCACCTGAGCGCCCGGCAGCACCCGGGGGAGCTTCAGCAGGGTGGTGTGCAGCTTCTTCAGCGACACCTGGCCCTCGCCCTCGCCCACGACGATGTCGTGCACCGGCACGTCCGCCACGATGCGCGCCATGCGCTTCTTCTCGGCCGCCAGCAGGGCCTTGACCCGGTTGGGGTTGCCCTCGCCGACGAGCACGATGCCCGCCTTGCCGACGGCACGGTGCACCACGTCCTGGTTGCGGTTCATCGCGACCGCGGGGGTCGTGGTCCAGCCGCCGCGGCGGATGTTCTCCAGCACGGCGGCCGCCGCGCCCGGCTGGCCCTCCATCTGCCCGAAGGCAGCGCGCTCGGCGCGGCGCCCGAAGACGATCGCCATGCCGAGGAAGGCCAGCAGGAAGCCCAGGATGCCCAGGTAGACGGGGTGGCCGATCAAGAAGCCGATGGCGAGCAGGACACCGAAGGTGACAATTCCCACAGCCGCGACGACGAGACCGACCTTGGGGTCGACCTTCTTGGTCATCTTGTAGGTGAGGGCGATCTGCTTCAGCCGCCCGGGGTTCTCGGATGTTTCCTTCCTCGCCATACGGCGAAGTTTACGTCGCCCGGGGACCCGGGGCCGCCACGGCCTCCAGCAGGTGCTGCGCCTCCCTGCGGTCCCTCGCCCGGCGCCGGTCCTCCAGCACGGCCGTCCAGGCGTTGCGCCGGGCGGTGCGCTGGCCGCTGCGCATCAGCAGCTCCTCCAGGGCGCGCAGGGCCCCGGTGACGGACGGAGGGCGGACGGACAGCGTGGACGGCAGTGCGGAGGCGCGGGTGGCTGTCGCCGTGAGTGCGGTGCCGGGCGCGGCCTGCATGTGGAAGTCCCCTCGGATGCGGAAAACGGTGAGGCGTGGAGGGTGGCGTACTGCTGTGCGTGCTTCCATGGTTACCGACTGGTGTTACCAACGGATGACCTGTTGGTCAAACGCCTATGAAACGTTGACGCGGCCCGCACGCAAAGCAAGCGTGCGGGCCGCGTCAACGTTCCATGAGGCTCAGACGGCCTGGGCGGAGGGCTGGGCCGCCCGCTTCTCGATCGCCTGCTGGTACAGACGTCCTGCCCGGTACGAGGAACGGACCAGGGGGCCGGACATGACACCGGCGTAGCCGATCTCCTCCGCCTCCTCCTTCAGCTCCACGAACTCCTGGGGCTTCACCCAGCGCGAGACGGGGTGGTGCCGGGGCGACGGGCGCAGGTACTGGGTGATCGTGATCAGCTCGCAGCCCGCGTCGTACAGGTCCTGCAGCGCCTGGCTGATCTCCTCGCGCTCCTCGCCCATGCCGAGGATCAGGTTGGACTTGGTCACCAGGCCGGCCTCGCGGGCCTTGGTGATGACCTCCAGCGAACGCTCGTAACGGAAGCCGGGGCGGATGCGCTTGAAGATCCGGGGGACCGTCTCGACGTTGTGCGCGAGCACCTCGGGGCGGGAGGAGAAGACCTCGGCCAGCTGGTCCGGCTTGGCGTTGAAGTCCGGGATCAGCAGCTCGACGCCGGTGTCCGGCATCAGGGCGTGGATCTGGCGCACGGTCTCGGCGTAGAGCCAGGCGCCGCCGTCCTCGAGGTCGTCGCGGGCCACGCCGGTGATCGTCGCGTACTTCAGCTCCATGGACTGCACGGACTCCGCCACGCGGCGCGGCTCGTCGCGGTCCAGGGCCTGCGGCTTGCCGGTGTCGATCTGGCAGAAGTCACAGCGCCGGGTGCACTGGTCGCCGCCGATGAGGAACGTGGCCTCGCGGTCCTCCCAGCACTCGTAGATGTTGGGGCAGCCCGCCTCCTGGCACACCGTGTGCAGGCCCTCGCGCTTCACGAGGCCCTGGAGTTCGGTGTACTCGGGGCCCATCTTCGCCCGCGTCTTGATCCATTCGGGCTTGCGCTCGATGGGGGTCTGGGCGTTGCGGACCTCCAGGCGCAGCATCTTGCGTCCGTCGGGTGCGACTGCGGACACGTCCGGCTCCCTATGACTTCGATTCCTCGGCGGACACCAGGGTACGCCCGTTGTTTCCTACGTTCTTACGGCAGCCAGGGCAACCATGGGGCTGCCCGGCCCATTCCCGGGGGCGGTCCCGGGGGCCTGGGGCGGCCTAGCTCGCCCGTGCCTCGGTTTCGATCTCGCGCGGCTTCGGCTCCTCCGCCGTCAGGACCTCCTGCAGGTGCTTCTCCACCAGCGGGATCACCTCGGCCACCGGGACCCTGCGGCCCAGTTCGTTCGACAGCGAGGTCACCCCGGCGTCGCGGATGCCGCAGGGGACGATCCGGTCGAACCAGGTGTTGTCGGGATCACAGTTGATCGCGAAGCCGTGCATCGTCACGCCCTTGGCGATCCGGATGCCGATGGCCGCCAGCTTGCGGTCCTCGCGGCGCTGGCCGGCGTTGGACGGGGCGTACTCCGGGCCGTTGAGGCGAGGGTCGAACTCCTCGTCCGTCAGGCGCGGGTCGAAGTCCAGGTCCAGGCCGCCGAGTGCCGGGCGCCGGCCGACCGGGTCGCCCAGGACCCAGACGCCGCTGCGGCCCTCGATCCGGGTCGTCTCCAGGCCCAGTTCCGCGCAGGCGCGGATCAGCGCCTCCTCCAGGCGGCGCACGTGCGCGATCACGTCCACCGGGCGCGGCAGCTTGAGGATCGGGTAGCCGACGAGCTGGCCGGGGCCGTGCCAGGTGATCTTGCCGCCGCGGTCCACGTCGACGACCGGGGTGCCGTCCAGGGGGCGCTCGCTGTCCTCCGTGCGCCGGCCGGCCGTGTAGACCGCCGGGTGCTCCAGCAGCAGGCACGTGTCCGGAATCTCGTCCGCGAACCGGGCGGCGTGCACCCGGCGCTGCTCCTGCCACGCCTCCTGGTACTCGACGGAGTCCGCCCCGAAGCCCAGGTGGACAAAGCGCAGCTCACTCACGACAGCTCCTCGCGTGTATCGCACGATTGCGCGGGTCGCGCGGTCCTTCTCGCGCCCCTGCCACTGTACGGGCGCTCTCCGGCATTGCCGCAGGCGGTCGGCTGCGGGGGGCGGTTCCCGGGGGCGGCGGCGTCAGCAGGCCGCCATGTCTATTTGATCTGTCCTCACACGATCGGATGAATGCGGGGCGAAGGCGGCGATCAGGGCGTTAGGCGACCGCTAAGTTCGCGCCGTTCCAGGACTAGATCAGGGAGACCGGCAGGCTGATGACGGAACGACCCCCACAGCGCATTCCCAACCGTCAGCTCGCGGCCCTCATCGCGGAGGCCGGCTTCTCCAACGCGGGGCTCGCCCGCCGCGTCGACCAGCTCGGGCTCGAGCACGGGCTCGATCTGAGATACGACAAGACCTCCGTCACGCGGTGGCTGCGCGGGCAGCAGCCGCGGGGGACGACCCCCGCGCTGATCGCCGAGGTCTTCACGCGGCGGCTCGGGCGGCGGCTGTCCGCCCAGGACCTGGGGCTGGACGCGTGCGCCCCGGTGTACGCGGGGCTCGAGTTCGCCTCCTCCCCGGAGGAGGCCATCGACATCGTGAGCGGGCTCTGGCGCAAGGACTCCGGGAGCCACACCGAGCTGCGGAAGATCGCCTTCACCCCGGCCGGGCTGGTGGTGCCGAGCCGGGACTGGCTCATCGGGCGCGCGGACGAGCGGGTGGCGCGCGGTGCCGCGCCCGCGCCCTCCGGTGAGGGTGCGCGGCCTGCGGCGGCGGCGCGCGGGCAGGGGCTCACGCACGTACCGGCGCAGCGGCAGCGGCTCGCCGAGCGGGCGCCCGGGAGCCGGGTGTCCATGGGGGACATCGCCGCCCTGCGGTCCGTGGGGGAGCTGTTCCGGACCCTGGACCACGCCTACGGGGGCGGGCACGCCCGGCAGGCGCTCGTGCGGTACCTGGAGCACGAGGCCGAGCCGATGCTGCGGGGGACGTACGGGGAGACCACCGGGCGGCGGCTGTTCGCCGCCGCGGCCGATCTGACGCGGCTTGCCGGGTGGACCTCCTACGACATTGCCGCGCACGGGCTTGCGCAGCGGTACTACGTACAGGCGCTGCGGCTCGCTCAGGCCGCCGGGGACCGGGCCTACGGCAGCTATGTGCTCGTGACCATGAGCCGGCAGGCCGTCTATCTCGGGCATGGGCGCGAGGCCGTGCAGTTGGCGCGGGTCGCCCAGCAGGGGGTCGGGTCCAGCGTGCCTGCCGTGGTGCAGGCGTTGCTGCATGCCGTCGAGGCCCGGGGGCACGGGGTGCTGGGGGAGGTGCGGGCCTGTTCCGCCTCGCTGGCCCGGGCCGAGCGGGCCTTGGAGGGGGCTCGGCCCGGCGATGAAGTGCCCTACTGGGCGCGGTTCTTCGACGAGGCGCAGCTTGCCGACGAGTTTGCGCACTGTCATCGGGATCTGCAGCAGTACCGGGCTGCCGCGCAGCATGCCGAGCGGTCGCTGCAGTTGCGGAGTCCCGCTTATGCTCGGAGTCGGCTGTTCTGCCGGGTTGTTCTGGCTTCGGCCCGGTTGGGGCTCGGGGAGTTGGAGCAGGCGTGTGCGCTGGGGGCCGAGGCGGCTCAGGCTGCTGCCGAGATGCGGTCCGTTCGGGCACTGGAGTATGTGCGGGACTTCGAGCGGCGGCTTGAGCCTTATCGGGATGCGGCGGCCGTGCGGGGGTACCGGGAGCGGGTCGCTGCTCTGTGAGTTCACGGGCGGGTGCGGGGGCGGGTGCTCAGGCCGCCCGCAGGGTTGCCGTGCCCGCGCCCGGGTGGATGCCCAGGTCGCGCAGTACCGCCTGGGCCGCGCGGCGGCCCGAGAAGAGGGCGCCCTGGACCGTGCTGGTGTCGCGGTGGTCTCCGCAGACGTAGAGGCCCGACAGGAGGCGGACCGGGCGGCGTACGTCGTGCGGGGGCGGCATCGCCGGGATGGCGTCCGGGGTGTGGTGCGCTGCTACGAGTTGCCAGTTCGTGGTGGATGTGCGGTAGATCTCCGCCAGTTGAGCCCGGGCTGTCCGGTCCAGTTCTGCGGTGGGGGTGTTCGCCGGGTGGCCCAGGACCGTTGACGAGATCAGGGTTCGGCCTGCCGGGGCTCGCGCCGGGTCCACCTCGCTCGTCAGCGTGGTATGCGACACCGGGCCTCGGCAGGTGCCCGTGAGGATCAGCGAGGCGTCGCCGACGGGTGCTTCGTCGGTGGTGTGGTGCAGGACCGTCACCGGGTGGAAGTCCGGGCAGCGCAGGCCCGGGATCAGGTCCGCCGCGGCCCTGGCACCCGTGGCGACCACTACGGAGCGGCATGTGATCTCGCCGTGGCCTGCCGTGCCCACCGACGTGGTGCAGACCGTCTTGGTGCTGACGCCTGTGCGGATCGTTCCGGGGGGCAGAGCCGCTGCCAGGAGGGTGGGGAGGGTTTCCGCCCCTCCTGCAGGGAGGCACAGGCGTCCACGCGCGTAGCCCCGCAGGACCAGGTCGGCGCAGCGGCTCGACGTCGTGAGGTCCGGGTCCGAGAGCAGCGAGACCAGCAGGGGGCGCAGAAAGCCGTCGACCGTGCGGGCCGGCAGGCCGCGGCCGGCCAGGGTCGTGGCCGTGGGGCGGTCCGGCCGTGCCAGCATCCGGTCGATGGGCAGCGCGGCAAGGCGGGCCAGTGCCGCGCCGAGCCGCGCTTGATCCAGGCCCGCGCTGCGGGACGCCCGGGCTGCGGCGAAGGCGCGTGCCGTGGTGAACGCGCGCTTCGCGCCCCGGAGTTCACCGGTGCGGTGGTTGCGGCCGTCCAGGTGGACCAGCACGCCGGGGGTGAACGGGCGCAGGGTGAGACCGTCGAGACCGGGCGTGCGGAGCAGCTCCGGGAACGAGGTGTTGAGCAGCTGGTTCGTGCGGTCCAGACGGAAACCGTCGATCCGGTCGGTCCTCATCCTGCCGCCCGGCCGGTCGGAGGCCTCCAGGACGAGGACCTTCACCCCTGCGCCGGCCAGGTGGTGAGCCGCAGAGAGGCCGGCCAGTCCGGCCCCCACGATGACGACGTCGGCGTGGTCTGCGCTGCTGAGCACGTGCCCTCCCGGGGGTCGGTCCGCTCGCTCGGGGGCCTGATGCCCCCAACCGGCTGCGCCGATGCGTGAGTTCGCCTCGACCGTAGAGAGAAATCCGGTCAATCACAGTCGCGCACAGGGTGAGCACGGTCGCACAGCGGTCGCACAAACACGTCGGTGGGTGCGGGGGCCGTGGGCATCAGCCGGCCGCCAGCGCCGCGCGTACCGCGCTTTCGGGGTCGGGGAAGGAGAAGGTGAAGCCGGAGTCCAACAGCCGCCGGGGCACGACACGCTGGCTGGCCAGGACGTCCGTCGCCATCTCGCCGAGCGCCAGCCTGAGCGCCGGAGCGGGCGCGGTGAACAGCGTGGGGCGGTGCAGCACGCGGCCCATGGCGGCGGTGACTTCGCGGTTCGTCGCCGGGTCCGGGGCGGTCAGGTTCACCGGGCCGGAAAGGGCGGGTGTGGTGAGGAGGTGGCGGAGGGCTGCGATGTGGTCCTGCAGGGCGATGTAGCTCCAGTACTGGTCGCCGCTGCCCATCCGGCCGCCCAGGCCCGCCCTGAACAGCGGGAACAGCTTTCCCCAGGCGCCGCCGTGCCGGGCCACCACCAGCCCGGTGCGGGGGAGGACCGTGCGGATTCCCGCTTCCGCGGCCGGTGCCGCGGCCTGTTCCCATTCCGTGCAGACGTCGGCCAGAAATCCGCGGCCCGGCGGGGTGTCCTCGTCGACCGGGCGGTCGCCGGTGTCGCCGTAGATGCCGATGGCGCTGGCGCTGATGAGGACGCCGGGCGGGGTGTCGAGGGACGCCACGGCCTCGGCGACGGCGGCGGTGCCCAGGACGCGGCTGTCCCGGATCTCCTTCTTGTAGGCCGCGGTCCAGCGGTGGTCGCCCACGCCGGCGCCCGCGAGGTGCACCACGGCCTCGCAGCCCGCCAGGCCCGCCGTGTCCACCCACTGGCGCCGGGGATCCCACTGCACCTCGTTCCGCGCCCCCGGCGCGCGGCGCACGAGGCGGACGACCTGGTGGCCGTCCGCCTCCAGGGAACGGACCAGTGCGGAGCCGATGAGGCCGGTCGAGCCGGTGATCGCAATACGCATGTGCCCCATCCTGCCTCCGCGGGTCATTCCCTGAAGCGGTCCCACAGCTTCGGGAAGCGCTCCGGGAGCAGGGCGTCGTCCTCCACGTCGAACGCCGTGCCCAGCGGCTCCGCCGGCGGGTCCGGCAGGCCCAGGTCGGGCAGCTCACTGCCCGTCAGCTGCTCGTACGCCTCGTCCGCGGCGTAGCCGAGGTCCTCCCCGTCCCCGTCCACCTCGTCGTCGAAGTCCTCCAGCAGCTCGGCCAGGCTGTCCGGGGCGTGCACCGCCCCCTCGTAGAGCTCCCGGCCCTGGCCGATCAGCCAGCAGCGGAAGGAGTCGAAGGCGTCGTCGCTCGCCCCGTCCAGCAGTACGGACGCCGCACCCCACAGGTCCCAGAGGTAGGCGCGGTTGTACCGCGCCTCGAAATGCCGGGCGAAGTCCACCACGCTGTCGGGGTCGAGTTGCAGCAGCCGTTCGACCAGCACATCGGCCTGGTCCTCCGCATCGCCCTCGGCGGCGTCGCGGGCGCTGTCCACCAGGTCCCAGAACTCCGTCTCGTCCATCACGCCACAAGCATCGGCCCTGGCACCGGGCAACGCACCCGGAGCGGGCCGGATGCGGCCGTCTCGTAATACAGGACAGAAGATGTCTGGTTTCGCTGGGAGTGTCGGTGGTGATCGACGGATGACAGGGAGGCAGTGGTGAAGGGTTCGCTGGACGGGAAGGTCGCGCTGGTCGCCGGGGCCACCCGGGGTGCCGGGCGGGCGATGGCCGTGGAGCTGGGGGCCGCCGGGGCCGTCGTCTACGCGACCGGGCGCACGACGCGGGAGCGGCGGAGCGAGGTCGGGCGCCCGGAGACGATCGAGGAGACCGCGGAGCTGGTGACCGCGGCGGGCGGGACCGGGATCGCCGTCCCCACCGATCACTTGGAGCCGGAACAGGTACGGGCGCTCGTGGAGCGCATCGACCGCGGGCACGGGCGGCTCGACGTGCTCGTCAACGACGTGTGGGGCGGGGAGCGCCTGATCGAGTTCGGGAAGCGGGTGTGGGAGCTCGACCTGGACAAGGGGCTGCGGATGCTGCGGCTGTCCATCGAGACCCACGCCGTCACCAGCCACTTCGCGCTGCCGCTGCTGGTGCGGCGGCCCGGCGGGCTGGTCGTCGAGATCACCGACGGGACCGCGGAGTTCAACACCGCCCACTACCGCGAGAACCTGCTGTACGACCTCGCCAAGTACGGGCCGATCAGGATGGCCTGGGGGCTCGCCGAGGAGCTGCGGGAGTCCGGGGGCACGGCCGTCGCCCTGAGCCCCGGCTTCCTGCGGTCCGAGGAGATGCTCGACCACTTCGGGGTCACCGAGGCGAACTGGCGGGACGCGGTGGAGAAGGAGCCGTACTTCGCCATCGCCGAGTCCCCGGCCTTCGTCGGCCGGGCGGTCGTCGCACTCGCCGCCGATCCGGAGCGGGCGCGGTGGAGCGGGCAGTCGCTGTCCAGCGGGCAGCTGGCCGCCCATTACGGGTTCACCGATGCCGACGGGTCGCGGCCGGACGCCTTCGGGTACATCGAGGACGTCCGGTACGGGGGGAAGGAGGCCGCCGTGGAGGACTACCGGTAGAGCTCCGCGGCCCGCGACATCGCCTCCGCGAACCGCTCGCGCAGCTCCGGTGGTTCCACCACCTCCGCCTCCGGGCCGAGGGCCAGCAGCTGCTCGTAGGCCACCTCCAGCGACTCGACGGGCAGGGTGAGCGTGATGCGGCCCTGCCCGTCGGGGGCGTCCGCCTGCTCGACCGCCTCGCGGGCCGCCGTCGGGTCCGCCGCGTGGGGCAGGCGGCGGGTGCCCTCCGGGGTGAGGCGCAGGACGACGGTCTCGCGCAGGATCGAGCGGGCGAACTGCGCCGCGCGCTCCTCCCAGAAGGCCGCGAGGTCGAAGGACTCCGCGCGCCGGAAGCGCTCCTCCTGCAGCCGGACGTCCGTGAAGCGGTCCGCCCGGTAGATGCGGAAGTCCTTGCCCGCACGGGCCGCCATGTACCAGACGCCCGCCTTGAGGACGAGACCGTAGGGGTCCAGCTCGCGCTCCACCTCGGTGTCCTTGCGCCGGTAGCGGACCGCGATCCGGCGGTCGTCCCAGACCGCGTCCGCGAGGGCGGGCAGCAGGGGCGGCGGGGTGTGCGGGTGCCACCAGCCGGGGGCGTCCAGGTGGAAGCGCTGGGCCGCGCTGTCGGGGGCGTCGCCGAGCTCCGGCAGGAGGGCGGCGGAGACCTTGAGACGGGCCGCCGAGGCCGCGTCCGCCAGGCCCATCTCGCGCAGGGCGGCGGGCACTCCGGAGAGGAAGAGGGCTTCCGCCTCGGTGCGGCCGAGGCCCGTCAGCCTGGTGCGGTAGCCGCCGATCAGGCGGTAGCCGCCGGTGCGGCCGCGATGCGCGTAGACCGGGATCCCGGCCTCGGACAGGGCGAGGACGTCACGGGCGACCGTGCGCTCCGAGACCTCCAGGCGGCGCGCCAGCTCCGCGCCCGTCATCGTGGGGCGGGACTGGAGCAGGAGCACCATCTTGATCAGTCGTGCCGCGCGCATGCCTCCCATGATGACCGGGGGCACCGACACGGCGGGGTGCGACGTACAGGGCCCCGGCGCCGGCCAGGGCAACGGATGACGCTCGGGGACCTGCAGTCACGTCCGGGGCCGCCCCCCGTCACAGGACAGGGCGTGAGAGGCGCGGCTCCGCGGAGACCATACGCCTCTGATCGATGATCGATCAATCCCTGTGCCGGAAATCCCCGCCCGGAGCTGTTCTCGGACCTGCTCAGACCTGCGGCGCGCAGCTCAGCACGTGCGCCTTGATCAGCTCGCGGATGGCCGGATCGCGCCGCCGGAACGCCGCCACGAGCCGGGCGTGGTCCTCCGCGTGCGGCCGCGGCTCGGGGCTCAGCCAGCGGATCGACAGCGTCGTCCACACCTCGATGCCCAGCGACTCCCAGGTGTGCAGCAGCACGGAGTTGCCCGCCGCCTGCACGATCGCGCGGTGGAAGGCCACCGTGTGCCGGACCTGCGCCTCGCTGTCGCCGGCCGCGTCCGCCGCGTACAGCGCCGTCACCTCGCGCTCCAGCGCCGAGGGGTCCTCGGCCAGGGCGTCGGCGGCCAGTTCGGCGGCCACCTGCTCCAGGCCCGCGCGCACCGGGTAGCTCTCCTTGAGGTCGGCCGCGGTCAGTTCGCGCACGCGGACGCCCTTGTTGGGGGCCGACTCGATCAGCCGCAGCGACTCCAGCTCGCGCAGTGCCTCGCGCACCGGGGTCTGGCTCACCAGCAGTTCGGCCGCGATCCGGCGCTCCACGATCCGCTCGCCCGGCTGCCAGCGCCCGCCGACGATCCCCTCCAGGATGTGCTCGCGGATCTGCTCGCGCAGCGAGTGGACGACGGGTGGTGCCATGGGTGCTCCTCAGCCGGGGAATCGGACGTCATTATGGCCGCAAGCACGGCAAAGGGCGCGGCCCCGGTCGTATGGGATACGAACCGGGGACGCGCCCTGCTGGACCCCGAGGGGTGCCGGGGAGATTACAGACCGATCTCGGTCTCGAACTCCGCGGCCTCCAGGATCTGCTTGACCGCGGTCAGGTAGCGGGCCGCGTCGGCGCCGTCCACCAGACGGTGGTCGTAGGACAGCGTCACGTAGGTCATGTCGCGGACGCCGATGGTGGTGCCCTCGGCGGTCTCGATGACGACCGGACGCTTGACCGTCGCGCCGATGCCCAGGATCGCGACCTGGTTCGGGGGCACGATGACCGTGTCGAACAGCGCACCGCGCGAGCCGGTGTTGCTGATCGTGAAGGTCGCGCCGGACATCTCGTCCGGGCTGATCTTGCCCGTGCGGACCTTGCCGGCCAGCTCGGCGGTCTTCTTGGCGACGCCCGCGATGTTGAGGTCACCCGCACCCTTGATGACCGGGGTCATCAGGCCCTTCTCCGAGTCGACGGCGATGCCGACGTTCTCGGAGTCGAAGTAGGTGATGGTGCCCTCGTCCTCGTTGATCCGGGCGTTGATGACCGGGTGGGCCTTCAGCGCCTGGACGGCGGCCTTGACGAAGAACGGCATCGGGGACAGCTTGACGCCCTCGCGGGCGGCGAACGCGTCCTTGGCCTTGCCGCGCATCTTCATGATCTTGGTGATGTCCACCTCGACCACGGAGCTGAGCTGGGCCTGGCCGTGCAGCGCCTTCATCATGTTGTCGGCGATGACCTTGCGCATGCGCGGCATCTTGACGGTCTGACCGCGCAGCGGCGACACCTCGAGGGCCGGGGCCTTCGGGGTGGCGGCCGGAGCCGGGGCGGCAGAGGCGGCGGGAGCCGGAGCGGCCTTGGCCTCGGCGGCGGCGATGACGTCCTGCTTGCGGATGCGACCGCCGACGCCGGTGCCGGCGACGGTGGACAGGTCGACGCCGGACTCGGCGGCGAGCTTGCGCACCAGCGGGGTGACGTACGCGCCGTCGGCGGCCGGGGCGGCGGGAGCCACCGGGGCGGCCGGGGCCACCGGCGCGGGGGCGGCCGGAGCCGGGGCCGGAGCGGCCGGGGCGACGGGCACGACCGGGGCCGGAGCGGCCACGGGGGCGGCCGGCGCCGGGGCGGGGGCCGGGGCCTCCTGGACCGGAGCCGGAGCCGGAGCCGGAGCCGGAGCGGCCGGGGCGGGCGCGGCGGCCGGAGCGGCACCCGCGACACCGATCACGGCGAGCTTGGCGCCGACCTCGGCGGTCTCGTCCTCGCCGACCAGGATCTCCAGCAGGGTGCCGGAGGCGGGGGCGGGGATCTCGGTGTCGACCTTGTCGGTGGAGACCTCGAGCAGCGGCTCGTCGGCCTCGACCGTCTCGCCGACCTCCTTGAGCCAGCGGGTGACGGTGCCCTCGGTGACCGACTCGCCCAGCGCGGGCAGCACGACGTCGGTGCCGGAGGCGCCGCCCGCCGGGGCGGCAGCAGCGGGGGCCTCGGCGACGGGCGCCGGGGCGGCCGGAGCCTCGGCCACGGGGGCCGGGGCGGCGGAGGGGGCCTCGGCGGCAGCGGCCGCCGGAGCCGGGGCAGCGGCGGGGGCGCCGGTGCCGTCGTCGATGATGGCCAGCTCCGAGCCGACCTCGACCGTCTCGTCCTCGGCGACCTTGATGGACGCGAGGATGCCGGACGCCGGGGCGGGGATCTCGGTGTCGACCTTGTCGGTGGAGACCTCGAGCAGCGGCTCGTCGGCCTCCACGCGTTCACCCTCGGCCTTGAGCCAACGGGTGACGGTGCCCTCGGACACGCTCTCGCCGAGCGCCGGCAGGGTTACGGAAACCGCCATGGTGCGGTTGCTCCTTACGAGTAGTGCGGATGGTGGTGCGCTCGGGACTCAGTCGTGCGAGTGCAGCGGCTTGCCGGCCAGGGCCAGGTGAGCCTCGCCCAGAGCCTCGTTCTGCGTCGGGTGCGCGTGGATGAGCTGCGCGACCTCGGCGGGCAGCGCCTCCCAGTTGTAGATCAGCTGGGCTTCGCCGACCTGCTCGCCCATACGGTCACCGACCATGTGGACGCCGACGACGGCGCCGTCCTTGACCTGGACGAGCTTGATCTCGCCCGCGGTCTTGAGGATCTTGCTCTTGCCGTTGCCCGCGAGGTTGTACTTCAGGCTGACGACCTTGTCCGCGCCGTACAGCTCCTTGGCCTTCGCCTCGGTGATGCCGACGGAGGCGACCTCGGGGTGGCAGTACGTGACGCGCGGCACACCGTCGTAGTCGACCGGCACGGGGTTCAGACCGGCGAGCCGCTCCGCCACCAGGATGCCCTCGGCGAAGCCGACGTGCGCGAGCTGGAGGGTCGGGACGAGGTCGCCCACGGCCGAGATGGTCGGCACGTTGGTCTGCATGTACTCGTCGACGAGGACGTAGCCGCGGTCCATGGCGACCCCGGCCTCCTCGTAGCCCAGGCCCTGGGAGACCGGGCCGCGGCCGACGGCGACGAGCAGCAGCTCGGCCTCGAAGGTCTTGCCGTTCTCCAGCGAGACCTTCACGCCCGCCTCGGTGTACTCGACACCGGAGAAGCGGGAGCCGAGGGAGAAGTTGATGCCGCGCTTGCGGAAGGCGCGCTCCAGCAGCTTGGAGCTGTTCTCGTCCTCGACCGGGACGAGGTGCGGGAGCGCCTCGACGATCGTGACGTCCACGCCGAACGACTTCCACGCGGAGGCGAACTCGACGCCGATGACGCCGCCGCCCAGCACGATCGCGGACTTCGGCACGCGGTCCAGGACCAGCGCGTGGTCCGAGGAGATGACGCGGTTGCCGTCGATGGTCAGGCCCGGCAGCGACTTCGGCACGGAGCCGGTCGCCAGCAGGACGTGGCGGCCGGTGATGCGCTGGCCGTTGACGTCCACCGAGGTCGGGGAGGACAGGCGGCCCTCACCGGTGATGTAGGTGACCTTGCGGGAGGCGACCAGACCCTGCAGGCCCTTGTACAGGCCGGAGATCACGTCGTCCTTGTACTTGTGGACGCCCGCGATGTCGATGCCCTCCAGGGAGGCCTTGACACCGAACTGCTCGGCCTCGCGGGCCTGGTCCGCGATCTCGCCGGCGTGCAGCAGAGCCTTGGTGGGGATGCAGCCGCGGTGCAGGCAGGTGCCGCCCAGCTTGTCCTTCTCGATCAGGGCGACGTTGAGACCCAGCTGGGCTCCGCGCAGGGCGGCGGCGTAACCGCCGCTACCGCCTCCGAGGATCACTAGGTCGAAAACGGTGCTGGCGTCGTTCGCCACGTCACGTCCTCCATGCATGGGTACGCCGTTGCCGGTCGATGATGACCGGGCGGCGGCTGTCGTTCGGCCGCATTTCGTCGGCCCTGTGAATAAGGGGGCCCTGTCCTGCCGAGACAACATCTTCGCACTTGTTGACGGAGGGCGGGACGCCGGGCGGTGCTCAGCGGCGACTGATGCGTCACCTTTGCGGGTTACCAGTGCGTAGAAAAGTACGTTTTCGTTGAGAGCGAACGCGCCACGGCCCCGGGTGCATTCCCGGGGCCGCGGAGGTGCCGCGGGTCAGCCCAGGTCGCCGTCGGCGGTGCGCTCCGCCAGGCGTACCAGGGTGCGCACCGCGGAGCCGGTGCCGCCCTTCGGGGTGTAGCCGAACGGGACGGACTCGTGGAAGGCCGGGCCCGCGATGTCCAGGTGACCCCAGGCGATGCCCTCGCCCACGAACTCCTGCAGGAAGATGCCGGCGATCAGGCCGCCGCCCATGCGCTGACCCATGTTGGCGATGTCGGCGGTCGGGGAGTCCATGGTCTTGCGCAGCTCGGCCGGCATCGGCATCGGCCAGGCCTGCTCGCCGGCCTCCTCCGCCGTCTCGTACAGCGCGGTGCGGAAGGCGTCGTCGTTGGCCATCACACCGAAGGTGCGGTCGCCGAGGGCCATCACCATGGCGCCGGTCAGGGTGGCGACGTCCACGATCGCGTCCGGGTTCTCCTCCGAGGCGCGGGTGAGGGCGTCGGCCAGCACCAGGCGGCCCTCGGCGTCGGTGTTGAGCACCTCGACGGTCTTGCCGCTGTACATGGTGAGCACATCGCCCGGACGGGTGGCGGTGCCGGAGGGCATGTTCTCCGCGAGGGCCAGCCAGGCCGTCACGTTGACCTGCAGCCCGAGCTTGGCGGCGGCCACGACCGCGGCGAACACGGCGGCGGCACCGCTCATGTCGCACTTCATGGTCTCGTTGTGGCCGGCCGGCTTCAGGGAGATGCCGCCCGAGTCGTAGGTGATGCCCTTGCCGACGAGGGCGAGGGTCTTCTCCGCCTTGGGGTGGGTGTAGCCGAGGCGCACCAGGCGGGGCGGGTTCGCCGAGCCCTGGCCGACGCCCATGATGCCGCCGTAGCCGCCCTTGACCAGCGCCTTCTCGTCCAGCACCTCGATCTTGAGGCCGTGCTCCTTGGCCGCGGTCTGGGCGGCCTCGGCGAAGAGCTTGGGGGTGAGGGCGTTGGAGGGGGTGTTGATCAGGTCGCGGGCCCGGTTGACCTCCGCGGCCACGGCCGCGGCGCGCTCGGCGGCGGCCTTGAAGGCCTTGTCGCGCGGCTTGGCGCCGAGGATCGCGACCTCGCCCAGCGGGGCGCCCTTCTCGTCCTTCTTCTTGCCGTTGCCGTTGGAGCGGAAGGCGGTGAAGGAGTACGCGCCGAGCAGCGCGCCCTCACCGATCGCGGCGGCCGCCTCGGCGTCCTCGACGGGCAGCGCGAACGCGGCCTTCTTGGTGCCGGCCAGTGCGCGGGCCGCGGTGCCGGCGGCGCGGCGCAGGGCCTCCTCGCCGAAGGCCTCGTCCTCGGCGGGGAGTTCGCCGAGGCCGACCGCCAGCACGACCGGGGCCTTGAGGCCGGACGGCGCCGGGAGCTTGGTCACCTCGCCCTCGTCGCCGGAGGCGCCCAGGGTCTCCAGGACCGAGGCCAGCTTGCCGTCGAAGGCCTGGTCCACGACCTCGGCGCCGGGCGCGACGACGGGGCCCTTCGGGCCCTTGGCGACACCGACGACGACGGCGTCCGCGCGGAGCGTCGCCGCTGTGGAAGTGCTGAGAGTCAGAGCAGTCACGGTGGTGAAGTCTCTCTTCCGTTGAGTTCCTCGGCCGAGCGCATCCCGCGGGGCCCTTGCGCATCGTATGCGCCGTGTTTGTTCTGGCCTCGCCCGGCTGCGGGTCGTATGTGGCTTGTCGCGCAGTTCCCCGCGCCCCTGACGGGGCGCAGCCTTCGGGACAAAGGCGGCTCAGGCCAGTGTCATTGCGACGAGTGCTGCTGTCGATGCCGTTTCGGCGAGAGCGCCGAAGACGTCGCCCGTGATGCCGCCGAGGCGGGTGCGGCAGCGGCGGAGGAGGAGTTCGGCGGCGAGCAGGGCGAACAGCAGGGCGGCGGCCGTGTGCAGGGCCGCGTACGGGCCGAGCAGTGCGCCTGTCGCCGCCGCCGTGCAGAGCGCCAGGGCGGTGGCGGTCAGCGCCGCGGGCACCGGCACCACGCCCGCGACCGCCGCGCCGAGCCCGTCCGGGCGGGCGGCGGGCACCCCGCGGCGGGAGGCGAGCGTCAGGGCGCAGCGGGCGGCGAGCCCCGCCACGACGGCCGCGACGGCGCCGCGGACCGTACCGGATGCGTACAGCCCGGCCAGGGCGGCCACTTGGCCCAGCAGTACGAGCACCAGGGTGACCACGCCGAACGGGCCGATGTCCGACTGCTTCATGATGCGCAGCGCGTCCTCGGCGGGCTTGCCGCTGCCGAGCCCGTCGGCGACGTCCGCGAGCCCGTCCAGATGCAGTCCCCGGGTCAGCACGGCGGGCACCGCGACCGTGGCCACGGCGGCGAGCAGCGGGCCCGCGCCGAGCAGGGCCGACAGCAGGCCGACGGCCGCCGCGCAGCCGCCCACGGCCAGTCCGGCCAGGGGCGCCGCGAGCATCCCGCCGCGGGCCGCGGCGCGGTCCCAGCGGGTGAGCGGGACCGGCAGCACCGTCAGGGTGCCGAAGGCGAAGCGCAGGGCGTCCGCGAGGGTGGCGCGCGGCGCGGGATCGGGGGCGGGGGCATGCATCCGGGCAGGTTATCCGGCCGCTCAGGGCATAGTTCTCGGAGAAGGGCGCACTGCAGGAGCGGATTTCCATGAGTCACTGGCTGGCACGCAACATCGTCGAGCCCGGAAAGCTGCCGTTGCTGCTCGCGCTCACCGCGTTCGTGATGACGTTCCTGGTCACCCGGGTCATCACCCGTCTCATCCGGGCGGGCAGGGGCCCCTTCCGCAACATCAAGCCCGGTGGGCTGCACGTGCATCATGTGGTGCCGGGCATCGTGCTGATGGTGGTCGGCGGCTTCGGCGCGGTCGCCGAGAGTCGGCACGGCTTCGGGGCGGCGGTCTCGGCGGTGCTGTTCGGCAGCGGAGCGGGGCTGGTGCTGGACGAGTTCGCGCTGGTGCTGCACCTGGACGACGTCTACTGGACCGAACAGGGCCGCAAGAGCGTCGAGATCGTGGTGCTCACCGCCGCCCTGGTGGGGCTGGTGCTCTCCGGCTTCTCGCCGTTCGGGGTCAACGAGCTCACCCCTGACGAGCTGCAGAACCGCACCATCGTGGTGGCCAACACCCTCGTCAACTTCCTCGTCGCGCTGTTCGCCCTCGCCAAGGGCAAGCCCAGGATCGCCCTGATCGGGGCGGTCGTTCCGCTGGTGGCCCTGGTGGGCGCGATCCGGCTGGCCCGGCCGGGGTCGCCGTGGTACCGCCGCTTCTACCGCAACCGGCCGCGGGCCCGGCGCCGGGCGAGGGTGCGCGCCTACCGGCACGACGCGCGCTGGGCGGCCTTCCGGCGGCGCTTTCACGATCTGGTGGCGGGGGCCCCGGACCGCTGATTCCGCTGCCGGTGCAGGTCGCTGCGCGGCTTGCGGTGTCTTCGGGCCTCGTCCACCCCGCACACCACCAGCATCACGGTCACCGCGGCGATGTGCTCCTTGCCCGCCAGGTTGGGCTTGACCAGCACCTCGACCACCATGGCCAGCACCACGCCGACGCAGGTCAGCCAGGCGCGGTAGCGCCAGGACAGATACACCGCCAGGCCGACCACCGCCGCCGACGGGCCGGTGTCGATGATCTTCGCGGCCTCCGGCGGCAGCCCGAACGGCGAGTCCGGGCCGATGGCCACGGCCAGCCGTGCGTACATGGTGCCGGCGAGCGTGGCGGTGTAGGAGACCGCGAGCGTGCGCCACTTGCCGATGCAGGCCTCGGCGATGCCGAAGACGATCAGGATCTGGGCCAGCGCGCCCCACACCGGCAGGTCCAGTGCGGGGACGAACAGCGACAACGGGGTCCGCAGCAGCGCCAGCCACCAGGGCAGCTGCGCCTGGACGGAGCCGAGCCGCTGGACGGGCTCGAATCCCCAGTGCTGGTTCTGGACGATCTGGAAGAGCGAGGTGAGGACGACGGCGGTGAGTGTCATGGGGACGGCCCGCAACCGGTCGCGGACGAACGCCCCCCGGACCGCCTGGTACAGCGGACCCCACTCGGTGCGCGCGGCGCGACGCAGCGCCGCGCGCATCGTCACCGTCGGCTCTCCAGGTGTTTCCGGTTGAGCCACTTGGGCAGGCCGGGTGCTTCCAGGAACCCCTCGGCGCGGGCGCTGGCGATGCCGATCCGCAGCAGGTCACTGCTCTTCTCGAACAGCATGAAACGAGGCTCCCAGATGGGGCGGTATTTCGCATTTGCTCGGTAGAGGGACTCGATCTGCCACCAGCGTGAGAAGAAGCTGAGCAGCGACCGCCACATCCGCAGCACCGGGCCCGCGCCCAGCTTCGAACCGCGCTCGAAGACCGAGCGGAACATCGCGAAGTTCAGCGACACCTGGGTGATGCCCAACGACTTCGCCTGCTGCAGGAGTTCGATCACCATGAACTCCATCAGACCGTTCTCGGAGTCCCGGTCACGGCGCATCAGGTCCAGCGACAGACCCTTGGGGCCCCAGGGGACGAAGCTGAGCAGCGCGCGCAGCTCGCCCTCGCCGTCGTGGCACTCCAGCATCACGCAGCGCCCGTCGTCCGGATCGCCCAGCCGGCCCAGCGCCATGGAGAAGCCGCGCTCGGTCGCACCGTCGCGCCAGTCGTCGGCGCGGCGCAGCAGCCGGTCCATCTCCGGCTCGGGGATGTCCTCGTGGCGGCGGATGGTGACGGTGTATCCGGCGCGCTTGACGCGGTTGTAC
Organism: Streptomyces sp. AM25; assembly: GCF_058146165.1. Taxonomy (NCBI): domain Bacteria; kingdom Bacillati; phylum Actinomycetota; class Actinomycetes; order Kitasatosporales; family Streptomycetaceae; genus Streptomyces; species Streptomyces sp. AM25. Next base: position 387,192 of record NZ_JBKIWN010000009.1, read on the forward strand.
GCCTGGCGGACGGTGCGCATCGCGCGCCCGTCCAGGGTGAACTCCCCGGTGTCCACGATGGCTTCGTCGCCCAGCTCCAGGGCGTCCAGGCCGTGCCGCGAGTAGATCGTGCCGCCCTCCTCGCTGGCGCCCATCACGGCCGGGATCCAGCCGTGTTCGCGCGCCTGCGCCAGCCAGGGCTCGATGGCGCCGGGCCAGGCCTCGGGGTCGCCGATCGGGTCGCCCGAGGCGAGGGAGACCCCGCCGACGACGCGGTAGGTGACGGCGGCCTTGCCGGACGGGGACCAGATGACGCTCTTCTCGCGGCGCAGCGCGAAGTAGCCCAGCGAGTCGCGGTCGCCGTGCTTGTCCAGCAGGGCGCGCAGCGCGGTCTCGTCCTCGGCGGTGATCGGGTCGGTGATCCGGCGGGAGCGGAAGGCCGCGTAGACCACGAGGACCAGCAGGACCGTGCTCATCACGTTGATGACGACGTTGACCCAGCCCGGGGGCGCGATGCCCGCGTAGCGCGAGTTGTCGGCCGCGATGTAGGCCAGGCGCATCACGCCGTAGTGCCAGCGGTCCAGGAAGGTGGAGCGGTACTCGTCGTGCGCCTCGTTGGTGACGGTCACCAGCAGGGCGGCGATCAGCGAGGTGACCAGCAGGCCGACGGTGGCCACGGCGGCCGCCAGCTTGGGGTTGGAACGGTCGCCCTTGGCGTAGAACTCCTTGCGGCCCACCAGCAGGGCCGCCACGAACAGGGTCGTGACCACCAGCGAGAACCAGTTCAGGCCGTGCCTGCGGTACTCGGGGAAGGCCATCACCAGCACCAGGATCAGCAGCAGCAGGCCCGACAGGACCAGATTGAGGATCCAGGCCGCGCGCTTGCGGCGGCGCAGGGTGATCGCCATGAACAGTGACACCACCGTCGCCGAGAAACCGGCCGACAGCAGGTACGGGGTGAAGAACTCGTCGACGTTGTGCCGCCGGACGTCGGCACCGAAGGACACCCACAGCGCGCCCAGCAGGTTGACGAACGTGACGGCGCGCAGATACCACACGGCGAAGGCGGCGGCACGCCGCGGCCAGTTGCCGCCGCGGGTGCCCTCATCCGGAGTCAAGCGGACCTCTCCCATGAAAAGCGATCGTATGGGGCTTGGCGCGCGGCGTGCTCCGGTCCTGCCTCAGGAACGCTCGGGAAGCTCCGCCGCCAGGGCCGCAGCCGCCTGCACCAGGGGAAGGGCGAGCAGGGCCCCTGTCCCTTCGCCCACAGTGACGCCGTGGTCGAGCAGGGGGTTGAGCGCCATCCGGTCGAGCGCCTTCGCCTGCGCCGGATCGCCGCTCGCCTGGCCCGCCAGCCACCAGTCCGGCGCCCGGAAGGCGACGCGCTGGGCGACCAGGGCACAGGCCGCCGAGACGACTCCGTCGAGGATCACCGGGGTGCGGCGTACGGCGCTCTGCAGCAGGAAGCCGGTGGCCGCGGCGAGGTCGGCGCCGCCGACGGCGGCCAGCAGCTGCAGCTGGTCGCCGAGGACCGGGCGGGCGCGGCGCAGCGCGTCGCGGATCGCCGCGCACTTGCGCATCCAGGCCAGGTCGTCGATGCCGGCGCTGCCGCGGCCCGTGACCACGGAGGCGTCCGTGCCGCACAGGGCGCCGATCAGGGTGCCGGCGGCGGTGGTGCCGCCCACGCTCAGGTCGCCGAGGACGACGAGGTCGGTGCCGGAGTCGGCCTCCTCGTCGGCGATGGCCATGCCGGTGCGGAACGCCTGCTCCGCCTCCTCGGCCGTCAGCGCGTCCTCGACGTCGATGCGGCCCGAGCAGCGGCGCACGCGGTGCCGGGTGACGTCCTCGGGGAAGGTGTCCGGGTCGCAGTCGAGCGCCATGTCGACCACGCGCAGCCCGGCGCCGAAGCGGCGGGCCAGGATCGCGGCCGCGCTCTCCCCGGCCAGGGCGGCGCGCACCAGTTCCTGCGCGCCGGCCTCGGGGCCGCCGGAGACGCCGAGGCCGGCGATGCCGTGGTCGCCGGCGAAGAGCAGCACCCGGGGCCGCTCGACGGGCTTCACGGGCACGGAGCCCTGACCTGCGGCGAGCCACTCGCCCAGCTCGTCCAGCCGGCCCAGCGCCCCCGGGCGCGGGGCGAGGCGCTCCCGGCGCTCCTCGGCGTCCCGCCGGACGACTGCGTCGGGCCGCTCGATCAGGGAGGCGAAGTCATCAAGATTCAGACCGCTCATCCGCGACACCTTACCCCTGCGGGGGGCTCGGAACGCGGGTGCACGGTGCGGGGTTCGCACTGCGTGCGGGGGTTGCCGCAGACGGCGGTTCCTCGGGTGCGGGCCGTCTGTGGCTGGTCGCGCAGTTCCCCGCGCCCCTGACGGGGCGCCCCGTCAGGGGCGCGGGGAACTGCGCGACCAGCCACGACGAGCCCGCAGTCGACGCACTGCGCTACGCGCCGCGCAGCGGCACGGCCTGGCCTGCTACGACGAGGAGTACGTGCTCGCACTGGTCGGCGACGGCGGCGTTCAGCCGCCCGAGCTCGTCGCGGAAGCGGCGGCCCGAGGACGTGGCCGGTACGACGCCCGAGCCCACCTCGTTGCTCACGAGCACCACCACGCGCCGCGTGGCCCGTACCGCCGCCACCAGGGCCGCGGTGCGCGCGGTCAGCGCGTCGCGGCCGCCGTCGGCCCAGGTCGTGTCGTCCCACGCGCCGACGGAGTCCATCGCGTCCGTCAGCCACAGCGCCAGGCAGTCGACGAGCAGCGGCGGGCCCTCCTCGGTCAGCAGCGGCACCAGGTCGCACGTCTCGGCCGTCCGCCAGGACGCGGGGCGGCGTTCGCGGTGCAGCGCCACGCGCGCCGCCCAGTCGCGGTCGCCCTCGCGCGTGCCGCCCGTGGCCACGTACAGCACCTCGGGGAAGGACTCCAGGCGGCGCTCCGCCTCCACCGACTTGCCCGAGCGCGCGCCGCCCAGCACCAGCGTCCGCCGCGGCAGGTCCGGCACCTCGTGATAGTCGCCGACGACCAGCGTGGTGCCGTCGGGGACCGTCCGCGCGCCCGCGGCCGCCAGCCGCCGGTGCAGTTCGCGGCCGGGCGGCACGTCGTGGTCCAGGTGCACGGCGAGCACGTCCGTCGTCGGCCCGGCCGCCCCGGCCTCCCGCAGCCGGGCCAGCGCGTCGGGCCGGTCCAGGACGTCGAGCAGCACCATGTCGTACGGGCCGGGGACGCTGCCCAGCCCGGCCGGTGCCGCGCCCGGCGGCAGGTACAGCAGCCGCTCCCCGTCGGGGGAGGTCACCTCGTACCCCGTCCCGGGCGCATCCACGGCCAGGGCCCGCACCCGGTGCCCGCTGATCACCGACAGCTCGCGCCCGTCCGGCACCCGCACCGGCGCCGGCAGCCCGGCCGGGAGCTCGAGGGCCGGGCCGTCGTGCGGGTGCGAGAGCAGCACCTGGCGGACCCCCGCGATCGAGCGTCCCGCGCGGGCCGCGGCGAACGCCGGGCCGGGGGTGAGGTCGAGGAGGAGCGCGCCGTCGACGAGCAGCGCCGTGGCGGCGCGTGCCTCGTCGCCCGTGGCCACGGCGCAGGACGCGCAGGGGCAGCCGGGGCGCGGCAGCCCGTCGGGGGCTCCGGTGCCGAGGAGAGTCAGTTCCACGCCCTGATCGTCTCGCGTCCGCGGACGCCGGGCGCGCGGGGCTCACCCTTTCTCGTCCGCCACAGGCGGCTAGGCTGCCGCCCGGCAGGACTCAACACGTGGCGTACGTACGGCCCGGGAGGCTGACATGGCATGGACGTGGCGGTTCGAGAAGTCCGACGGCACGGAGGTGGACCCGGCCGTGGAGCCGGAGGAGTTCACCACCCAGGGCGACGCGGAGTCCTGGGTCGGGGAGGAGTGGCGGACCCTGCTGGAGGGCGGGGTGGAGCAGGTGCGGCTCTTCGAGGACGACGAAGAGGTCTATGAGGGGCCGATGAGTTTGAGGGCTGCTGCCGACAGTTGAGCCGTAGCGCTTCGCGGCGGGTGCGGGCCGTCTGTGGCTGGTCGCGCAGTTCCCCGCGCCCCTTCGGGGCGCTACATCTCGCCCAGCACCACCGTCGTCGTCTGCTCGTTGCCGTCCCGGACGTAGGCCACCTCCGTCCGGTCGCCCGGCTTGAGCCCCGCGAGCGCCTCGGCCAGCGACTGCATCGTGGTGACGGGGGCCTTGCCGACGCGCGTGACGATGTCGCCGGGCCGCAGTCCGGCCTTGTCGGCGGGGCCGCCCGGGGTGACGGCCACCAGGGCCACCCCGGCGGGTGCGAAGTCGGAGCCCACGATGGCCCGTCCGGTGATGCCGAGGGCCGCGCGCCCGGAGTCGGTGACCCGGCCGTTCTCGACGATCTGGCCGGCGATCCTGCCGACCGTCCCGGCCGGGATCGCGAAGCCGATGCCCGGCGCCGCCCCCTCGCCCAGCTCCGGGTCGACGGCGGCGAGTGTGGGGATGCCGATGACCTGCCCGGCGAGGTTCACCAGCGCGCCCCCGCTGTTGCCGGGGTTGATGGCGGCCGAGGTCTGCACCATGTTGGCGATGGTCGCCCCGGTGCCCCCGCCGCCGCGCCCCTCGCTGACGGTCCGGCCGACGGCCGAGACGATGCCCTGGGTCACGCTGCTGGACAGGCCCAGCGGATTGCCCATGGCCAGCACGATCTGGCCCACCTCGACCTTCGAGGAGTCCCCGAGCACGGCGGGCTTGAGCCCCTTCGGGACGTCGTCCAGCCGGACGACCGCGAGGTCCTGTTCGGGGTACGAGGCCACCAGCCGCGCGCCCAGGGCGTCGCCGCCGGTGGCGAGGGAGACCTTGAACGTCCGGGCGTCACCGACGACATGGGCATTGGTGACGACGTCGCCCTTGTCGTCGTAGACCACCCCGGAGCCGAGGCCCTGTCCCGTGGTGATCTGGACGACGGACGGGAGGACGTCCTTGACCACCTTCTGGTAGGCGGCCTGCAGATCGCCCGCCGGACCCGTGATGTGCACGGGTGCGGCGGGCGAGGAGGACGAGGCGCCCGACGGGCTCCCGGCGCTGCCGGAACATCCGGCGAGCAGGGCCAGGGCGCAGACGGACGGGACGGTCAGGACGGCGGAACGGAGGCGCGAGACGCTCATGCGGGGAGTGTTCCCCGCACCCGGTCTCAGCCCCGCACACCGCACAGATGCAGCAGTGCCGCCACCGCGCGGTACGGGTCCGTGCGGCCCGCCCGCTCCTCGGCCGTCAGCAGCCGGGCGAGCTCGGTGCCCTGCGGCGGGACCTGCCCGTCGGCGGCCTGGTCGGTGAAGACCCGTACGCCGTACCAGGCGTGGAGCGGGGCGCCGATGCCGGCGAGGGTCGCCGTCAGCGTCTCCCGCCGGTCGGCACGCACCTCCAGCCCGATGCGGTTGGTGTACGCGGGGGAGTCGAAGGCGGCCAGGGCGGTCTCCCAGTCACCGCTCAGGCCGGGCCGCATGGCCAGCGCGTCGGCGTTGCGGACGAGCAGCGAGAGCAGGCCGCCGGGGGCGAGCACCCGGGCCAGCCCCGCGAGCATGGGGTCGGGCTCCGGCACGTACATCAGCACGCCGTGGCAGAGCACGACGTCGAAGGAGCCCGGCAGGAAGTGCACGCCGGTGTCCCGCCCGTCGCCCTCGATGACCCGCATCCGCTCGCGGATGCCCTCGGGCTCGGCCGCCAGGGCCTCGCGCACGGTGGCCACCATCAGGGGGTCGGACTCCAGGCCGGTCACCTCGTGGCCGGCGCGGGCGAGGCGCAGCGCCTGGGTGCCCTGGCCGAGGCCGACGTCGAGGATCCGCAGCCGCCGGCCCACGGGGAAGCGGGCGGCTATCTGCTCGTCGACCTGGCGGGCGACGAGCTCCTGCCGGACGGTGTTCCGCAGCCCCGCGAGCTTGCCGAGCCACTCCTGCGCGCCGCTGCCGAAGGGCGCTGCCGGGGTGCCGGTCAGGGCTTCTCCCCGCGCGCGACCTTCGGCTTGGGCAGCCGCAGCCGGCGCATCTGCAGGGTGCGCATCAGGGCGTAGGCGACGGCGCCGCGGGTGTTCCCGTCGGGGAAGCGCTGCTTGAGGGCGCGCTTGAGGGCGATGCCGGTGACCGCGGAGTTGATGACGATCAGCAGGATGACGATCATCCACGCCAGCAGCACGTACGTCTGGAACGCACCGCGGTTGATCATGCTCAGGATCAGGATCAGCACGGCCAGCGGCAGGAAGAACTCCGCCACCGAGTAGCGCGCGTCCACGAAGTCGCGGGCGAAGCGGCGCACCGGGCCCTTGTCGCGGGCCGGCAGGAAGCGCTCGTCGCCGTTGGCCAGGGCCTCGCGCTGGCGGGCCATGTCGGCGCGGCGGGCCTCGCGGGCCCGCTTCGAGGCGTCCTTGCCCTTGGCCGGCGTGCTCGCCAGGCTGCGGCGCTGGGACTGGGCCTCGCTGCGCTTGGGGGTCGGGCGGCCCTTGGGCGCCTGCGGGTCACGGGCCTGCTTGGACTGCTCGGCGGCGGTCGGCTTGGCGGCCGCGGCCTGCTCGGCCTTGTCGGCCTTGGAAGTGGAACGGCTTCGGAACACGGGACCCAAGGGTACGGGTTCCGGGGCCCGGGCATCGGCCGGGTGGGGAACGATCCGGCAACGACGGACGTCTGTAGGGAAAGGCCGGACCTCTTCTCCTCCCCGCGCCGGAGGGCGGCGACCTTGTGATCGTCCTGGAGGATGAGCGCATCGGTGCCCGAGGAGTGCGGTAATGGAAGCAGGGCCCGTACTGTGGGTTCTGATAGGTGTGACGGAGCCGAAGCCCGATTCAAGTCGGTCAGAAGGGGGCGCGCGAGGCCCATGAGCGGTGTCATGAAGCGTATGGGGATGATCTTCCGCGCGAAGGCCAACAAGGCCCTGGACCGGGCCGAGGATCCGCGCGAGACCCTCGACTACTCGTACCAGAAGCAGCTAGAGCTGCTGCAGAAGGTGCGCCGCGGCGTCGCCGACGTGGCGACGTCCCGCAAGCGTCTGGAGCTCCAGCTCAACCAGCTGCAGAACCAGAGCACCAAGCTGGAGGAACAGGGCCGCAAGGCGCTGGCGCTGGGCCGCGAGGACCTGGCGCGCGAGGCGCTCACCCGCCGTTCCGCGCTCCAGCAGCAGGTCAGCGATCTGGAGACGCAGCACCAGACCCTCCAGGGCGAGGAGGAGAAGCTCACGCTCGCCTCCCAGCGCCTGCAGGCCAAGGTCGACGCCTTCCGGACGAAGAAGGAGACCATCAAGGCCACCTACACCGCGGCCCAGGCCCAGACCCGGATCGGCGAGGCCTTCTCCGGCATCTCCGAGGAGATGGGCGACGTCGGCCTGGCCATCCAGCGCGCCGAGGACAAGACGGCGCAGATGCAGGCCCGCGCCGGTGCCATCGACGAGCTGCTCGCCTCGGGCGCGCTCGACGACCCGACCGGCATGGCCAAGGACGACATCACCGCCGAGCTGGACCGGCTCTCGGGCGGTTCGGACGTGGAGCTGGAGCTCCAGCGGATGAAGGCCGAGCTGGCGGGCGGCAGCGCCCCCAAGCAGGCGATCGAGGGCGGCAACGCCGGCCAGAACCAGGCGGCGCAGCCGCAGGACGCTCCGCGTTTCGACAAGCACTGAGGGAGATCTCATGATCGTGCGGATCATGGGGGAGGGTCAGGTCAGGCTGGACGACAGCCACTTCGCCGAGCTCAACGCGCTGGACGACGAGCTGCTCGGCGAGATGGAGAGCGGCGACGAGGAGGGCTTCCGGCGCACGCTCGGGTCCCTGCTGGACGCCGTGCGCCGGCTGGGCACCGCCCTGCCCGACGACGCCCTGGAGCCCTCCGAGCTGATCCTGCCGTCGCCCGAGGCCTCCCTGGAGGAGGTCCGCGAGATGCTCGGCGACGAGGGCCTCATCCCGGGGTGACGCCCCGGCCGCCCGGCATCGCGCGCCCCCGCTCCCGCCAGGGACCGGGGGCGCGGCCGGCATGAGCACCCGCGGGGGCACAGGCCCTGCGCTGCCCGGCACGGCACCCCGCCGCGTCGTCGCCTCACTCAAGGACGCCCGGCCCCAGACACCACAGGGGGGCCCGCACCGGTCCGTCGGGCGCCCCCTCACCACCGCCCCGCACCGCTGGCTGCGGGCGCATCCGCGCGCCGCCGACCTGCTGCTGGCCGCCGTCGTGCTCGCGCTCGTGACGACCGGCTCCTACGGCACCCGGCAGCACCCGCCGGGGCCGGGCTTCGTCGCCCTGGCCGTCGTCGCCTGCGGCTGCCTGGCGTGGCGCCGCCGGGCGCCGCGTGCCGTGCTCGGCCTGACCTCGGTGCTGACGGTCACCGCCGCCGTCGCCGGGCGGGACGGGCCCCCGCGCACCCAGGTCGCGGTGGCCGCCGCCGTGGCGCTCTACACCGTGGCCGCCCGCACCGAGCGGTCCACGGCCTGGCGCATCGCCGCGCTGACCGTCGTCGCCATCACGGGCACCGTGATGCTCCTCGGCCCGGGGCCCTGGTACTCCCAGGAGAGCTTCGGGCTGCTGGCCTGGACCGCGCTGGCCGGTGCCGCGGGGGACGCGGTCCGCAGCCGGCGCGCCTTCGTCGCGGCCATCGAGGAGCGGGCCGAGCGGGCCGAGCGCACCCGCGAGGAGGAGGCCCGCCGCCGTGTCGCGGAGGAGCGGCTGCGCATCGCCCGCGAGCTGCACGACGTCGTCGCGCACCACATCGCGCTCGTCAACGTCCAGGCCGGGGTGGCCGCGCACATCATGGACAGCCGTCCCGAGCAGGCCAAACAGGCCCTCGCGCACGTCCGCGAGGCGGGCCGCTCGGCGCTGGAGGAGCTGCGCGCCACGGTCGGCCTGCTGCGCCAGCACGGGGACCCCGAGGCCCCCACCGAGCCCGCCCCCGGCCTCGGGCTGCTCGACCGGCTCGTCGACGGCTTCGGGCGGGTCGGGCTGCCGGTGGCCGTCGCGGCCGTCTCGACGCTGCCCGGCGGGCAGGGCGCGACGGACGAGGCCGCCGGGGCCGCCGCCGTCCTCGGCCCGCTGCCGGCCGCCGTGGACCTCACCGCGTACCGGCTGGTCCAGGAGGCGCTCACCAATGCGCACAAGCACGCGGGTCCCGGCGCCCGCGCCGAGGTGTCCCTGCTGCGCGGCACGGACACCCTGCAGCTGACCGTGCTGGACGACGGCGCCGGCCCCCCGGCCGACGGGACCGGGGGCGGTGGGCACGGCCTCGTCGGCATGCACGAGCGCGGGGGGGGGCGGCCGCCCTCGGCGGCCGCTGCGAGGCGGGCGCACGCGACGGGGGCGTCCCCGGCTTCCGGGTCCGCGCCAACCTGCCGCTGCAGGCGCCCGCCTAGGCTGACGCCATGACCGAGCCGATCAGCGTCCTTCTCGCCGATGACCAGGCCCTGTTGCGCAGCGCGTTCCGGCTGCTCGTGGAGTCCGAACCGGACATGCGGGTGGTGGGGGAGGCCGCGGACGGGGCGGAGGCCCTCGCCCTGGCCCGGGAGCACGTGCCCGACGTGGTCCTGATGGACATCCGGATGCCCGGGACGGACGGCCTCGCCGCGACCGGGGAGATCTGCGCGGACCCCGCGCTGGCGTCCGTGCGCGTGGTGATGCTGACGACCTTCGAGGTCGACGAGTACGTGGTGCAGTCGCTCCGCGCGGGCGCGTCGGGCTTCCTCGGCAAGGGCGCGGAGCCGGACGAACTGCTGGCGGCGATCAGGATCGCCGCGGCCGGGGAGGCGCTGCTGTCGCCCGCGGCGACGAAGGGCCTGATCGCGAAGTTCCTCGCCCAGGGCGATCCCCCCGCCCCCGGCGAGGCCCGGCACGACGCCGGGCGTCTGGCGACCCTCACGGGACGGGAGCGGGAGGTCCTGGTGCAGGTGGCGGGCGGCTTCTCGAACGACGAGATCGGCGAGCGGCTGGGCGTCAGCCCGCTGACGGTGAAGACGCACGTGAACCGCGCGATGGCGAAGCTGGAGGCCCGTGACCGGGCCCAACTGGTGGTCGTCGCTTACGAATCGGGCCTGGTGCGGCCGGCCCACGGCTGAGGCCGCCCCGTCAGGGGCGCGGGGAACTGCGCGAGCAACCACGATGCGCCCGCAGTCGAAGTTCCCCCAGCTACCGCTGGGAGGTACCCCCAGGGGCTGCGCCCCGGACCCCTGGGCCGGTGCGCCGACTGCAGGCCGGTGGGGGCTGATCGTGCAGTTCCCCGCGCCCCTGACGGGGCGCGGCCCCCGAAACGCCTACGGCAGCGCCAGCATCCGCTCCAGCGCCAGCTTCGAGAAGCCGGCGACCTCCGGATCCACCTCGATCCGGTTCACGACCTTGCCGTCCGCCAGGGACTCCAGCGCCCACACCAGGTGCGGCAGGTCGATGCGGTTCATCGTGGAGCAGAAGCACACGGTGCGGTCGAGGAAGACGATCTCCTTGCCCTCGCCCGCGAAGCGGTTCGCGAGCCGCCGGACCAGGTTCAGCTCGGTGCCGATGGCCCACTTGGAGCCCGCCGGGGCGGCCTCCAGCATCTTGATGATGTACTCCGTCGAACCGACGTAGTCGGCCGCGGACACCACCTCGTGGCGGCACTCGGGGTGCACCAGGACGTTGACGCCGGGGATGCGCTCGCGCACGTCGTCGACCGAGTCCAGCGAGAAGCGCCCGTGCACCGAGCAGTGGCCGCGCCACAGGATCATCTTCGCGTCGCGCAGCTCCTCGGCGGTCAGGCCGCCGTTCGGCCTGTGCGGGTTGTAGAGGACGCAGTCCGCCGGCGACATGCCCAGGTCGCGCACGGCGGTGTTGCGCCCGAGGTGCTGGTCCGGCAGGAAGAGGACCTTCTCCCCCTGCTCGAACGCCCAGTTCAGTGCGCGCTCCGCATTCGACGAGGTGCAGATCGTGCCGCCGTGCTTGCCGGTGAAGGCCTTGATGTCGGCGGAGGAGTTCATGTACGAGACGGGGACGGTGACGTCCGCGATGCCGGCCTCGGTCAGGACGTCCCAGCACTCGGCGACCTGCTCGGCGGTGGCCATGTCGGCCATCGAGCAGCCGGCGGCCAGGTCCGGCAGGACGACCTGCTGGCCGTCGTGGGTCAGGATGTCGGCCGACTCGGCCATGAAGTGCACACCGCAGAAGACGATGTACTCGGCGTCCGGCCGGGCGGCCGCCTCGCGCGCGAGCTTGAAGGAGTCGCCGGTGACGTCGGCGAACTCGATGACCTCGTCGCGCTGGTAGTGATGGCCGAGGACGAAGACCTTGTCCCCGAGCTTCGCCTTGGCTGCCCGGGCGCGCTCCACCAGGTCCGGGTCGGACGGTGCCGGCAGGTCGCCGGGGCACTCCACGCCCCGCTCGCTGCGCGGGTCGGCCTCGCGGCCGAGCAGCAGGAGCGCGAGCGGGGTGGGCTGGACATCCAAAGGCTGGGCGGTGGTCACGTCACGCACCCTTTCTGTTCTGCGGACGGCCGCTCTGCACTGTGCTGCAGTCGGCGTTGTCGTCAATTTGACGCTATCTATCATAACTGCTTCGCGTCACTTTGACGATGGTGATTGTGTCGATGTGACGCATTCCCGTTCGCGCGGCGGGTGTGCGAGCATGAAAGCCGGTGAAGTCACCGTCAGGACCCGGAATGAATCCGGGACGGCAGCGGTTGCAGGCGACGCAAGCATCCGCAGAAGAACCCGGGAGTGAAGCAGATGTCCGTTCAGGACGAGAAGACCACGGCGAGCGACGGCATCCTCCTGTCCGACGCCGCTGCGGCCAAGGTCAAGAGCCTGCTGGAGCAGGAAGGCCGTGACGACCTCGCGCTGCGCGTCGCCGTCCAGCCCGGCGGCTGCTCCGGTCTGCGCTACCAGCTCTTCTTCGACGAGCGCTCGCTCGACGGTGACGTCGTCAAGGACTTCGACGGCGTCAAGGTCGTCACCGACCGCATGAGCGCCCCGTACCTGGGCGGCGCCTCGATCGACTTCGTCGACACCATCGAGAAGCAGGGCTTCACCATCGACAACCCGAACGCCACCGGCTCCTGCGCCTGCGGCGACTCCTTCAGCTGACGCTGATCCTCACCGTACGAAGGCGGTGCCCCCACCCGGGGGCACCGCCTTCGCCCTTTCCGCGTTACGCCCCGCGCAGGGTCCCGCCCGTCGTCTCGTCGACGACCTTCCGGTCGCCCAGCGGCTTGTCCAGCGTCACCGGCAGGTCCCACTGCTTGAGCATCATCACGCAGGGCCGGCCCGGGTTCTTCTCCGTGCCGGTGACCTTCACCGACACCGCGGAATCGGACTCCTCGTCCGTCACCGCATAGGTGTTGCACACCCCGCCCCAGAAGTGCAGGACGAGCTTCTTCCCGTCGTCCCCGGACGCGCTGTACGAGTCGATGCGCATCGCCTGCGTCCGCGGCGTCCCGGTCGGAGCGGGCGTGCGGGACGGTGAGGGCGAGGCGATGAACTTCGGGTCCACCGCGGGCTGCGCGACGGTGATCGCCGCACCGCCGCCGCCCGGCAGCTGCACGCTGAACAGCCACGACGGCACCAGCGCCGGCCGCCCCGCCACGGACTGCGCCGACAGCCCGAACTCCGCACTGCGCACCGTCGCGGGCTCCGCCTTCGACGGCGTGCCGCCCGGGCACGGCGGAGTGCCGTCGGCGTCCGCGCCCTTGGGGAGCGGGGTCATCGTCCGGCAGCCGTCGAGCCCCGGACGGCCGGTCCCCGCGCCCTTGTTGAGCGCGTCGAGCGCCTGCTGGGCGCTGACGACGGGATAGCCGGCGCCCTTCTTCGGCAGCTCCAACTGTCCGCTGCCCCGTGCCACTTGCCCGTCCGAGCCCACCTGGAGCGTGGTCCGCCAGCCGTAGGAGGGCAGGGAGTTCAGTACGGGATCGGCGCCGACCGTCCGTATCGCGCCGAACGTCCGTTGCGCGTCCACCTTCGCGCCGTCCTGGCCCAGGGCCTTCAGCACGGGGGCCGCAGCGCTCTTCGCCTTGTCCTCCGGCACCGGGGTCGCGTCCGCCGGGCCGGGGGAGGGGGCCGCGCCGTCCCGGAAGGACGGGCACAGCACCGGGGGAGGAACGTCCTTGCCCTCCTGCTGCGGACCGGCGCCCGGCGGGTGCTCGCAGTGCGTGCCGCCCGGGGATCCGTACCGCGTGAACGACCAGTCGCCCGGTGCCTGTTGGTGCACCTGGAGCGTGGGGCCCGACGCGTCGGGGGCGCCCCCGACCGTCCAGACGCCGTTCGTCAGACGGGGCGTGCCCTGCACCTTGAGCGCCGTCGCCAGTGCCGTCACCTCGTCGCGCGTCACCTCGCGCCCGGGCAGATAGACGGGCGCGCTGTGCGGCCCGTCGGGCAGCTTGCCCGCCGCCCGGTAGTGGACGCCGTGCGGATCCGGCTCGCCCACGGCGATGCCCTGCTGCGGACCGCCGCCGGGCCGCCCGTAGCCGTCCAGGGCCAGCGGCGGAGGGGAAGAGCCGTCGCCGGACCCGTCGGCCCGGTCCGTGCCGCCGCCGTCCGCCGCGGTGGACGCCCAGTACGCGCCCCCTCCTCCGGCCAGCAGCACGGCGGCGGCCACCGATGCGACCGCCAGCGGCGAGTGCTTGCGCCGCGGTTTCTCGGGGGTGCTGCCGGGAGTGGCGCCCTCGGTGCTCACCACATCGCTCCTTCGCTCCGCTCAATGTGTGTACTGCCGTGTCCTCCGTGAGGGGGACGGCACTTGGACGGAGCGCAGGAGCGGGCGGTTCCACCCGGGTCAGTCGCCGTATTCCGACATTCCGTCGAGCAGCCGGGCCGAGGCCGCCGGGACGGAGATCCCGTGGATGGAGGAGAGCGGGGTGTGCCGCCGGGCGGGGGCGGGGCGGGGGGTCCGGGTGCCGGGCCAGTGCGGTGCCATGCGGGCGCAGTCCCTGCGCAACTCGTCGAGCGACTCGGGCTCGGTGGCGTGCTGCGTGACGTCCTTCACAGTCTTCGGCATATCCGCACCGTACGCACGTGATGGCGCTGCGAGAAAGAGCTACCAATGGGTAGATTTGCCCACTCAGTGGCGGGAATCGGACCCTCTTGTCCGGAGGCCTCCACCCGGTAACGTGGTGTGGCTCTTTCTGTTTTTCTCGTTATGTCACCTCGCCCCGCAGGGAGCAGACCCGTCGTGCGTATCGCTGTCACCGGCTCCATCGCCACCGACCATCTGATGACCTTCCCCGGCCGCTTCGCCGACCAGCTCGTGGCGGACCAACTGCACACGGTCTCTCTCTCCTTCCTCGTCGACGAGCTCGACGTCCGCCGCGGCGGCGTGGGCCCCAACATCTGCTTCGGCATGGGCGTCCTGGGCCTGCGCCCGATCCTGGTCGGCGCGGCCGGCGCGGACTTCGCCGACTACCGCGCCTGGCTGGACCGGCACGGCGTGGACACCGACTCCGTCCACATCTCCGAGGTCCTGCACACCGCGCGCTTCGTGTGCACCACGGACACCGACCACAACCAGATCGCGTCCTTCTACACCGGCGCGATGAGCGAGGCCCGGCAGATCGAGCTGCAGCCCGTCGCCGACCGCGTCGGCGGCCTGGACCTGGTGCTGATCGGCGCCGACGACCCCGAGGCGATGCTGCGCCACACCGAGGAGTGCCGCACCCGCGGCATCCCGTTCGCGGCCGACCCCTCGCAGCAGCTGGCCCGGATGGACGGCGACGACATCCGCCAGCTCGTCGAGGGCGCCACGTACCTGTTCACCAACGAGTACGAGAAGGCGCTCATCGAGTCCAAGACGGGCTGGACGGGCGACGAGATCCTCGCCAAGGTCGGCACCCGCGTCACCACCCTGGGCGCGCGCGGCGTGCGCATCGAGACCGCGGACGGCTCGACGGTGGAGGTCGGCTGTGCCCAGGAGGAGGCCAAGGTAGACCCGACCGGCGTGGGCGACGCGTTCCGCGCCGGCTTCCTCGCCGGCCTGACCTGGCAGCTCTCGCAGGAGCGGGCGGCGCAGCTGGGCTGCATGCTGGCGACGCTCGTCATCGAGACGCTGGGCACGCAGGAGTACGAGCTGCGGCGCGGGCACTTCATGGAGCGCTTCACGAAGGCGTACGGCGACACGGCGGCCGCCGAGGTGCGGGCCCACCTGGGCTGAGGCCGGGCGGAACGTCAGGCGCGGCGTCG
This sequence comes from Streptomyces sp. AM25, assembly GCF_058146165.1. Taxonomy (NCBI): domain Bacteria; kingdom Bacillati; phylum Actinomycetota; class Actinomycetes; order Kitasatosporales; family Streptomycetaceae; genus Streptomyces; species Streptomyces sp. AM25. Next base: position 402,284 of record NZ_JBKIWN010000009.1, read on the forward strand.
CACCGTATAGGCGACGCCGCCTTCGACCGGCCGCTCGCCCACGTACTCCTGTCCCCGCATGTCGCACCATGCGGGGACGTCGAGGCGCGCGGCCTCGTCGTCGGAGAGCACGGTCACCAGTCCGCCGACGGGCACGTCGGCAAAGGCCTTGGCCAGCTCGATCACCGGGATCGGGCACCGTTTGCCCAGCGAGTCGACGACCAGTTCCCCTTCCCCGGAAGGGGAACCCGCATCGGCGGCCGGCGCGCCCAGCGCCCCCCGCACCTCCGCGACCACCCCCGGCAGCACCGCCAGGAATCGGTCGACATCCCCCGATGCCGACCCCCGCGGCAGCGACACCCGTACGTTCCCTTCGGTGAGCACCCCCATCGCCCGGAGCACATGACTCGGGGTCAGCGTGCTGGACGTACACGACGAACCGGACGAAACCGAGAAGCCCTCGCGGTCCAGCGCGTGCAGCAGCGCCTCCCCGTCCACGTACAGGCACGAGAACGTGACCAGGTGCGGCAGCCGCCGCGCCGGGTCGCCGACGACCTCCACGTCCGGCACGAGCTCCGGGACCCGGGCCCGGATCCGGTCCACCAATGCCCGCAGCCGTGCGGCCTCTTCGGCCGCCTCCTGGCGGACGGCCCGCAGCGACGCCGCCGCCGCGACGACCGCGGGCAGGTCGGGGAAGCCCGGCGCGCGCCCCGACTCCCGCTCGTCCGCGGGGTGCTGAGGGGCGTACCGCACTCCCTTGCGCGCGGCCAGCAGGCCGACCCCGGACGGGCCGCCCCACTTGTGCGCGCTCGCCGTCAGCAGCGACCAGCCGCCCTCGACCGGGCCCCAGCCCAGCGACTGCGCCGCGTCCACCAGCAGCGGCACCCCCGCCTCCCGGCATGCCTCGGCCGCCTCGGCCACCGGCTGCACCGTCCCCACCTCGTGGTTGGCGGACTGCAGCACCGCCAGCGCGGTGTCCGGCCGCAGCGCCGCCGCGTACGCACCCGCACCCACCCGGCCCGTTCGGTCGACCGCCACTTCGGTGACGGTCCCGCCCGCCGCCTCGTGCGCGGCGGCGGAGTGCAGGACGGCCGAGTGCTCCACGGCGGACACCACCAGGTGCCGCCCGGCCCGGCGCCGCCCGGCGAGGGCCCCGGCAATTCCGTCGTGCAGGGCCCGTGTCCCCGATGGAGTGAAGACCAGTTCGTCCGGGCGGCAGCCGACGGCCTCCGCGGCGGCCTCGCGCGCCGCGTCGAGGAGCAGCCGGGCCCGGCGGCCCTCCCGGTAGAGGCGGGCCGGATCGGCCCATCCCTCGTCGAGGGCGGCCAGCAGCGCCTGGCGTGCGACGGGGTGCAGGGGGGCGGCGGAAGCGGCGTCGAAGTACGGCACGGAGCACACGCTAGCGCGCAGGTCGGACGTTGTGCGGTGGGTGTCTGACGGTCCGCCGGACGAGCCCCGGATCAGCAGATTCCGCCTCTTCGGGGAGTGCCGCGGCGCGTTGGGTACCCTCCCCGCGCGGCCCCAAATAGCGTCCAGTAGGGTTTGGTCCGCATAAACATCCAAACCCCTGCCCGCAGTGGGCCGGCGACCGACCAGCGAGACGGCCGCAGCCGGCCGCACGGGCGAGACTCTCGGGAAGGCGCTACGTGAGTCCCAACGGCTCCGACCGCTCGTCGCGGCGCCCGGTGCGGCGGAAGCTGCTGCAGGCGCTGGCCGCGGGCGCTGTCCTGGCGACCGCCACCGGTTGCACATCAAAGGACTTCCCCCGCCTCGGAATGCCCACTCCCGTCACGGAAGAGGCGCCGCGGATCCTCTCCCTGTGGCAGGGCTCGTGGGCGGCTGCGCTCGCCACGGGCGTACTGGTGTGGGGCCTGATCCTGTGGAGCGTCGTTTTCCACCGGCGCAGCAGGACCAAGGTCGAGGTCCCCGCACAGACCCGGTACAACATGCCCATCGAGGCGCTGTACACCGTGGTCCCGATCATCATCGTGTCGGTGCTCTTCTACTTCACCGCGCGTGACGAGAACAAGCTTCTGACCAACCCCGAGAAGCCGAAGCACGTCATCAACGTGGTGGGCTTCCAGTGGAGCTGGGCGTTCAACTACATGGAGAACGTCGAAGGCCAGCCCGCCGGCCGGCCGCTGCGCGAGGTCAAGGAGCTGGACGCGATTCCGGACCGGTTCCTGAACAAGGCCCCGGCCAACGCGGGCGGTGTCTACGACATCGGCACTCCGGGCACGCGGAATCCGCAGAACAACAACCCCGGCCCCACGATGTGGCTGCCCAAGGGCGAGACGGTGGAGTTCGTTCTCACCTCGCGCGACGTCATCCACTCCTTCTGGGTCGTGCCGTTCCTGATGAAGCAGGACGTCATCCCGGGCCACACCAACAGCTTCACGGTGACCCCCAACCGGGAGGGCACCTTCATGGGCAAGTGCGCCGAGCTCTGCGGCCAGGACCACTCCCGGATGCTCTTCAACGTCAAGGTCGTCTCTCCTGAGCGTTACAGGGCGCACCTGAAGGAGCTCGCGGCCAAGGGCCAGACCGGTTACCAGCCGGCGGGCATCGCGCAGACGGATCACGCGAAGAACGCGGAGACCAAGAACAAGTGAGCATCCTCAACGAACCCCAGGGTGCCGCCGCCGCAACAGCCACGGCAGCACCGCCCGTACGCCAGAAGCAGCCCGGCAATCAGGTGATCAAGTGGCTCACCACCACTGACCACAAGACGATCGGCACGCTCTACCTGGTCACGTCGTTCGCGTTCTTCTGCATCGGCGGCCTGATGGCGCTCCTCATGCGCGCCGAGCTGGCCCGTCCCGGCACGCAGATCATGTCGAACGAGCAGTTCAACCAGGCGTTCACGATGCACGGCACGATCATGCTGCTGATGTTCGCGACGCCGCTGTTCGCCGGATTCGCGAACTGGATCATGCCGCTGCAGATCGGCGCGCCCGACGTGGCGTTCCCGCGGCTGAACATGTTCGCCTACTGGCTCTACCTCTTCGGCTCGCTGATCGCGGTGGCCGGCTTCCTCACCCCGCAGGGTGCGGCCGACTTCGGCTGGTTCGCCTACTCCCCGCTGTCGGACGCGGTCCGCTCGCCGGGCGTCGGCGCCGACATGTGGATCATGGGTCTGGCCTTCTCCGGCTTCGGCACCATCCTCGGCTCGGTCAACTTCATCACCACGATCATCTGCATGCGCGCCCCGGGCATGACGATGTTCCGCATGCCGATCTTCACCTGGAACGTCCTGCTGACCGGTGTCCTGGTCCTGCTGGCCTTCCCGGTGCTGGCCGCCGCGCTGTTCGCCCTGGAGGCGGACCGCAAGTTCGGTGCCCACGTCTTCGACGCGGCAAATGGCGGAGCTTTGCTCTGGCAGCACCTCTTCTGGTTCTTCGGCCATCCAGAGGTGTACATCATCGCCCTGCCGTTCTTCGGCATCATCTCCGAGGTCATCCCGGTCTTCTCGCGCAAGCCGATGTTCGGTTACATCGGCCTGATCGCGGCGACCATCTCGATCGCGGGTCTGTCGGTGACCGTGTGGGCGCACCACATGTACGTCACGGGCGGTGTGCTGCTGCCGTTCTTCTCCTTCATGACCTTCCTGATCGCGGTCCCGACCGGTGTGAAGTTCTTCAACTGGATCGGCACCATGTGGAAGGGCTCGCTGTCCTTCGAGACCCCGATGCTGTGGGCCGTCGGCTTCCTGATCACCTTCACCTTCGGTGGTCTGACCGGCGTCATCCTGGCCTCGCCGCCCATGGACTTCCACGTCTCGGACTCGTACTTCGTGGTGGCGCACTTCCACTACGTGATCTTCGGTACGGTCGTCTTCGCGATGTTCTCCGGCTTCCACTTCTGGTGGCCGAAGTTCACCGGCAAGATGCTGGACGAGCGCCTCGGCAAGATCACCTTCTGGACGCTGTTCGTCGGCTTCCACGGCACCTTCCTCGTGCAGCACTGGCTGGGCGTCGAGGGCATGCCGCGCCGTTACGCGGACTACCTGGCCGCCGACGGCTTCACCACGCTGAACACCATCTCGACCATCAGCTCCTTCCTGCTGGGCCTGTCGATCCTGCCGTTCATGTACAACGTCTGGAAGACCGCCAAGTACGGCAAGAAGGTCGAGGTCGACGACCCGTGGGGTTACGGCCGTTCGCTGGAGTGGGCGACCTCCTGCCCGCCGCCGCGGCACAACTTCCTCACCCTGCCGCGGATCCGTTCCGAATCCCCGGCGTTCGACCTGCACCACCCCGAGATCGCGGCTCTCGAGCTCGAGACCGTGGGTGCCGGGGCCATCGCGGGCGGAAAGGAGTCCGGCAAGTGAAGATCCAAGGCCGGATGTTCATCTGGCTCTCCGTCTTCATCCTCGCCATGGCGATCGTCTATGGCCTGTGGTCGAAGGAAGCCGCCGGTACCACCGCGCTCTTCATGGCCTTCGGCCTGAGCGTGATGATCGGCTACTACCTGGCGTTCACCGCACGCCGGGTGGACGCCGGTGCCCAGGACGACAAGAACGCCGATGTCGCGGACGACGCCGGTGAGCTGGGCTTCTTCGCCCCGCACAGCTGGCAGCCGCTGTCCCTGGCCATCGGTGGCGCGCTCGCCTTCCTGAGCATCTGCTTCGGCTGGTGGCTGATGTTCTTCTCGGCACCGATCATCTTCGTCGGCCTCTTCGGCTGGGTGTTCGAGTTCTACCGCGGCGAGAACCAGAACCAGTAGGTCCGCCGCACGCAGTACCCCCGGGCCCCGCACACCGCCAGGTGTGCGGGGCCCGATTGCGTCCCCGGAGGGGCGGCGCCACCCGTTTGCAGTCACCCCGCGGGCCGTACCCCCCGAATCTTCCTACGGTGTGACCATGAGTCACTCCTCTCGCAGCACGGCGGTTCTCTGCAGCCTCCTGGTGATCACCCTCGCCGCAGGGGGCACCGCGTGCGGCGGCTCGTCCAACCCGCTGGCGGACAAGCCCTACGACGCCACCGGACAGGTGTCCCTCGTCGGCGCCGACGACGGCCGCAAGGCCGACCCCAGCAAGCCGCTGGAGGTCAGGGCCGACGGCAGCGACCGGATCACGGACGTCACCGCGACGGACGCCGCCGGCCGCTACGTGAAGGGCGAACTCGACGCCGAGGGGCTCCACTGGCGCAGCACCGGCGCCCTCGCCGCCGGCGCCCACTACACCGTCAGGATCAGCACCGAGGACGAGGACGGGGCCCAGGGGCGGCGCACGATCGGCTTCGACACCAACCCCGCGGACAAGCTGCTGCGCGTCACGTTCGGCCCGCAGAGCGGCACCTACGGCGTCGGACAGCCCGTCACGGCCGAACTCAGCATGCCCGTCACGGACCCCGGCTCCCGCGCGGTCGTCGAGCGCACCCTGCGGGTCGACTCACAGCCCTCCGTCAAGGGCGCCTGGTACTGGGTGGACAACCGCACCCTGCACTACCGCCCGCAGGAGTACTGGCCCGCCCACGCGGTCGTGAACGTCTCCGCCATGCTCAACGGCATCAAGGTCGGCGGCGGGCTCTACGGCGGCCCCTCCAAGCCCGTGCGGCTCACCATCGGGGACCGGGTGGAGGCCGTCACCGACGCCAGTGCGCACTCCATGACCGTCCTGAAGAACGGCCAGGAGCTCGGCTCCGTCCCCGTGACCACCGGAAAGCCCGGCTACGACACCCGCAACGGGGTCAAGGTGGTCCTGGGCAAGGAATCCTTCGTACGGATGCGCGGCACCAGCATCGGCATCGCCGAGGGCAGCGCCGACTCCTACGACCTGCCCGTCCACTGGGCCACCCGGGTCACCTGGAGCGGCGAGTACGTGCACGCCGCCCCCTGGTCCGAGGGCTCGCAGGGCTGGGACAACGTCAGCCACGGCTGCACCGGCATGAGCACCGACAACGCCAAGTGGTTCTACGACACCGTCCGACTGGGCGACATCGTCAAGGTGGTCGGCAGCGCGGGCGCCACGATGACGCCCTTCGACAACGGCTTCGGCGACTGGAACATGCCGTGGCAGAAGTGGCGCCAGGGCAGCGCGCTGACGGCCGGCAAGCGCGAGGGCACCAGCCCCGCCGACGCGGCCCGGCTGCGGCCCCGCATGTGAGCCCGGGGGCGCCGGGGCTGCCCTGTGGGGCAGTGCGGTTCGGCAGCGCCCGAAGGGGCGCGGGGAACTGCGCGACCAGCCACGACGCACCCGCGGATGACGCACCGGACTTCCAGCGGAGCGCTCAGGCCCCCACGGCCGGCCTGTCGGCCGCGCGCAGCAGGCCCGCCAGGGCGGCGGAGAAGGCCACCGGGTCCACCGGGTGGGTCACCACCGCGTCCGCCCGGCTCCAGGTCGCCAGCCAGGCGTCCTGCGGGCGCCCGATGAGCAGCAGCACGGGCGGGCAGCGGAACACCTCGTCCTTCAGCTGCCGGCACACCCCCATGCCGCCCGCGGGCGCCGTCTCGCCGTCCAGGACGCACACGTCGACCCGGCGCTCCTCCAGCGTCCGCAGCACCGCGGGCAGCGTCGCGCACTCCAGGTACTCCACCTGCGGCACATCGGCCGCGGGGCGCCGCCCGGCGGCCAGCCGCACCTGCTCCCTGGTGCTCGCGTCGTCGCTGTAGACCAGCACCGTGGCAGTGGGCTGCATTCGTTCCTCCAGGCGTGTGAGAGCACAGCATGTGGACGTTCGCTGGGCCGGATGCTACTCCGCGCGAGAGGCCCGGGAGGAGGGTTCGGGCACGGCTGATGACGGTGCGTCGGGCCTGCCGGAAGGACCGCTTCCTCCCTTCGGGGGACCACGGAACTGGGCCGTACGAGCTGGGCATACGCCCTTGACACACCGAACGGCACCCCCCGGAGTGAGCGCGAGATAAGCGACCGACATAATGTCGGTCGTGGCGACAGCAACAGCAGTAGATACCGGGCACGCGCACCCCTCGGTCAACCGGCCGAACCTCACCAGCGTCGGAACCATCATCTGGCTGAGTTCCGAGCTGATGTTCTTCGCGGCCCTCTTCGCGATGTACTTCACCCTCCGATCGGTGACCGGAACCGACCACTGGAAGGAGATGGCGTCGCACCTGAACGTTCCGTTCTCGGCGACGAACACCACGATCCTGGTGCTCTCCTCCCTCACCTGCCAGCTCGGCGTCTTCGCTGCTGAACGCGGCGACGTGAAGAAGCTGCGCACGTGGTTCGCGATCACCTTCGTGATGGGTGCCATCTTCATCGGCGGCCAGATCTTCGAGTACACCGACCTGGTCAAGGAGGACGGCCTCTCGCTCTCCTCTGACCCGTACGGCTCGGTGTTCTACCTGACGACCGGCTTCCACGGCCTGCACGTGACGGGCGGTCTCATCGCCTTCCTGCTGGTCCTGGGCAGGACGTACGCGGCCAAGAGGTTCACCCACCACCAGGCGACGGCGGCGATCGTCGTGTCCTACTACTGGCACTTCGTCGACGTGGTCTGGATCGGCCTCTTCGCCACGATCTACTTGATCAAGTAATCGGTCCTGTCCTGCACCGGACCACAGTCCAGCAACGAAGCAGAAGATCCTGACACCGGGGTAATCCGTGAAAAAGCTCTCCGCACGACGACGCCATCCGCTGGCGGCGGTCGTCGTCCTACTCTTCGCGCTGGCGGTAACTGGGGGGCTGTACGCCGCGTTCGCGCCGGCGGACAAGGCCAAGGCCGATGACACCGCCCAGTCCCTCGCCATCGAGGAGGGCAAGAAGCTCTATTCCGTGGGCTGCGCAAGCTGCCACGGCACCGGCGGTCAGGGCACCACCGACGGGCCGAGCCTGGTCGGCGTGGGCTCCGCGGCCGTCGACTTCCAGGTCGCCACCGGCCGCATGCCGCTCCAGCAGCAGGGCGCCCAGGCGCCCCGCAAGAAGGCGATCTACTCGCAGGCCGAGATCGACCAGCTCGCCGCGTACATCGCCTCCCTCGGCGCGGGGCCGGTCGCCCCGACGAAGAGCCAGTACAGCCCTGACGGCGCCGACATCGCCAAGGGCGGGGAGCTCTTCCGTACGAACTGCGCCCAGTGCCACAACTTCACGGGCAAGGGCGGCGCACTGTCGAACGGCAAGTACGCCCCCAGCCTTGAGAACGTCAACCCGAAGCACATCTACGAGGCCATGCAGACCGGCCCGCAGAACATGCCTTCCTTCCCCGACACGACGATGTCGGAGCAGAACAAGAAGGACATCGTCGCGTACCTGGGCACGGTCAACAGCAGCAAGTCGGAGAGCCCCGGCGGCCTCGAACTGGGCGGGTTCGGCCCGGTCAGTGAGGGTCTGTTCGCGTGGGTCTTCGGTCTGGGCGCGCTGGTTGCCGTGGCCATCTGGGTCGCTGCCCGGACCGCAAAGGCCAAGAAGTCATGAGTAGCCAAGAGATTCCAGAAGAGAACCTGCCGAGCACGCAGGGCGAAGCGCACGCCGGTGCCGTAGCCACCGCCGACCCGTTCGCCGACCCGGGGCTGCCGCCGCACGAGCACCGCATCCAGGACATCGACGAGCGGGCCGCCAAGCGGTCCGAGCGCGTGGTCGCGATGCTGTTCGTGCTGTCCATGCTGGCCACGGTCGGCTTCATCGCCTCGTACGTCACCCTGCCGGTCGACAAGAACGTCTACGTCTTCCCGATCGGTCACATCAGCGCGCTGAACTTCGCGCTGGGCCTGACCCTGGGCGTGGCGCTGTTCTGCATCGGCGCGGGCGCGGTCCACTGGGCCCGCACCCTGATGTCCGACGTCGAGGTCGCCGACGACCGGCACCCGATCGAGGCCTCTCCCGAGGTCAAGGCCAAGGTCATGGCCGACTTCCGGGAGGGCGCGAAGGAGTCGGCGCTCGGCCGCCGCAAGCTGATCCGCAACACCATGTTCGGCGCGCTGGCGCTGTTCCCGCTCTCCGGCGTGGTGCTGCTCCGCGACCTCGGTCCGCTGCCGGGCACCAAGCTCCGCAAGACCGCCTGGTCGCAGGGCAAGATGCTGATCAACCAGAACACCATGCAGCCGCTGCGTCCCGAGGACATCCAGGTCGGCTCGCTCACCTTCGCCATGCCCGAGGGCATGAAGGAGGAGGACGAGGACTTCCAGAACGAGATCGCCAAGGCCGCCCTGATGATCGTCCGGCTCCGTCCGGAGAACATCAAGGACAAGCGTGAGCTCGACTGGTCGCACGAGGGCATCGTCGCGTTCTCCAAGATCTGCACGCACGTCGGCTGCCCGATCAGCCTCTACGAGCAGCAGACCCACCACGTGCTGTGCCCCTGCCACCAGTCCACGTTCGACCTCTCCGACGGCGGACGCGTGATCTTCGGCCCGGCCGGCCACGCCCTTCCGCAGCTGCGGATCAAGGTCAACGACAAGGGCTACCTGGAGGCCATGGGCGACTTCTCCGAGCCCGTCGGTCCTGCCTACTGGGAGCGCGGATGAGTACTGCAACGGACAACCGGCGCAAGGCGCCTGCCGGCGAGCGGGTCGCCGACTGGGCCGACGGCCGGCTGGGGATCTACTCCCTGGCCAAGGCCAACATGCGCAAGATCTTCCCGGACCACTGGTCCTTCATGCTGGGCGAGGTCTGCCTCTACAGCTTCCTGATCATCATCCTCACGGGTGTGTATCTGACGCTGTTCTTCCACCCGAGCATGAACGAGGTCGTCTACCACGGCTCGTACGTCCCCATGCAGGGCATGCGGATGTCCGAGGCGTACAAGTCGACGCTCGACATCAGCTTCGACGTCCGCGGCGGTCTGCTCCTCCGGCAGATCCACCACTGGGCGGCGCTGGTCTTCCTCGCGGCCATGATGCTGCACATGATGCGCGTCTTCTTCACGGGCGCGTTCCGCAAGCCGCGCGAGGTCAACTGGCTGTTCGGCTTCCTGCTGCTGGTGCTGGGCACCTTCACCGGCTTCACCGGCTACGGCCTGCCGGACGACCTGCTCTCGGGCACCGGTATCCGCATCGCGCAGGGTCTGATCCTGTCCATCCCGCTGGTCGGGACGTACATCTCGATGTTCCTGTTCGGCGGCGAGTTCCCCGGGCACGACTTCGTGGCCCGGTTCTACTCGATCCACATCCTGCTGCTGCCGGGCATCATGCTCGGTCTGGTCGTCGCCCACCTGATCCTGGTCGTCTACCACAAGCACACGCAGTACCCGGGTCCGGGCCGGACCGAGAAGAACGTCGTCGGCATGCCGCTGATGCCGGTCTACATGGCCAAGGCCGGAGGCTTCTTCTTCCTGGTCTTCGGTGTCATCGCGGCCATCGCCGCGATCGCCACCATCAACCCGGTCTGGGCGATGGGCCCGTACCGGCCCGACCAGGTCTCCACCAACGCCCAGCCCGACTGGTACCTGGGCATGTCCGAAGGCATCTTCCGGGCCATGCCCGGCTGGGAGATCAACATCGCGGGCCACACCCTGGTCCTGGGTGTGTTCATCCCGCTGCTGATCTTCGGCCTGGTGCTGACGGCCATGGCGGTCTACCCCTTCCTCGAGTCGTGGGTGACCGGTGACAAGCGCGAGCACCACCTGCTCGACCGGCCGCGCAACGCCCCGACGCGTACCGCGTTCGGCGTCGCCTGGCTGGTGATGTACGGCGTCGGGCTGGTCAACGGCGGCAACGACCTGTGGGCGACGCACTTCCACCTCTCGGTGAACAGCGTCACCTGGTTCGTCCGGATCACGTTCTTCACGGCTCCGATCGTCGCCTTCATCGTCACGCGCCGGATCTGCCTGGGTCTTCAGCGCCGCGACCGGGACAAGGTGCTGCACGGACGCGAGTCCGGCATCATCAAGCGCCTGCCGCACGGTGAGTTCGTCGAGGTCCACGAGCCGCTCTCGCAGGACCAGCTCTTCACGCTCACCTCGCACGAGCAGCCGAAGCCGCTGGAGCTGGAGCCGGAGGTCGACGAGAACGGTGTGACCCGCAAGGCGGGTGCCTCGCAGCGCCTGCGCGCGAAGCTCTCGAAGGGCTTCTACGGTGAGGGGACGCACATCCCCAAGGCCACTGCCGAGGAGTTCGAGGAGATCACCAGCGGCCACGGCCACCACTGATCCGCTGTACAGCTGACAACGCCACGACGAGGGGCCCGCGGGAATTTCCCGCGGGCCCCTCGTGCATGCGCAGGGACGAACTTCCCTGTCAAGCCGTGCGGTTGAACAGGAAAACCTTGATCCCCTCCCCGGGTGCAATTAGTGTGGCCGGTGCCACCAGCTCAATTGCTGAAGGGAAATCGGGGAATGCTGACCACGGACCGGAATGCTGAATTCCCATTCGATCCCACCGATCCGGCCTTTCGGGCCGATCCATATCCGGTGTACCGCGAACTGAGGGAAAACCACCCGGCGGTGCGGGGGCCGCTGGGCGCCTGGGCGGTGAGCCGTTACGAGGATTGCGATCTGCTGCTCCGCGACCGGCGCATGGGCAAGGACCTCGGGAATTCCGAATACTTCGCCCGAGTCGCCGGCGACACCGATGCGGAAGAGGCGCCGTTCCTCGGGCTCGGCATCGACGGCTGGGACGCGCAGCTCTTCAAGCTGCTGGACCCGCCGGACCACACCAGGCTGCGCGCCCTGGTCTCCCAGGCGTTCACGCCCGCGGTCATCGACGGCCTGAAGGACTCCACCGCGGCCATCGTGGACGAGCTCCTCGGCGAACTCCCGGACCGGTTCGACGTCATGCAGCGGCTCGGTGCGCCGCTGCCCATCCGGGTGCTCGGCGACATGCTGAGCATCCCGCGCGAGGACCACGAGATCTTCGTCCAGTGGTCCACCGAGATCGCCCACATCCTGGAGCTGGGCGCCGAGCCCTCCGAGGACGTGGCCATCCGCTGCCAGAAGGCCGTCGCGGAGTGCACCGCGTACTTCGTCGAGCTGCTGGAGAAGCGCGCCTCCGCCGACGGCGACGACCTGCTCTCCCAGCTGGCCCGCGCCCGCGACCTGGCCGACGGCGGGCTGACGCTGCACCAGATCGCCGCTGTCTGCGTGCTCCTGGTCGTCCCCGGCCTGGACACCTTCTCCAACCTGATAGGCAACGCCGCCGTGCTCTTCGCCCGGCACCCGGAGATCCTGCCGCAGCTGGCCGCCGAGCCGGAGTCGGCGGACGCGGTGCTCGACGAGATCCTGCGCCTGGAGCCGCCGACCCACGCCTCCTGGCGGGTCGCCCTGGAGCCCGTCGAGCTGCACGGGCAGACCATCGAGCCCGGTGACGTGGTCCTGCTGCTGATCGCCGCGGCCAACCGGGACGAGCGGGCCTTCGGCTCCCCGGAGGACTTCGCCCCCGGCGGGAACAGCCGCAAGCACCTGTCGTTCGGCCGCGGCATCCACTACTGCGCCGGAGACCTGCTGTCCCGGCTGATGGCCAAGGAGGCCTTCAAGGGCCTGGCCCAGCGCGTCTCCGCGCTGTCCCTCGTGGACGAGCAGGTCGACTACAAGCCGGGCATCTGGCTGCGCGGCCCGTCCCGGCTGCCGGTCGTCGTGGAGCACCGGGCCGGCTGACCGCCTCCGCAGGCCCCCCGGCCGTTCCCGGGGGGCCTGCGGACGCCGATAGGGTGGGGCCCAAGGCCCGTCGCACTCAGGAGCGTGGAGTATGAACACCGTTCCCCCCGCCGGCTCTCCCGCCGAAGGCATCTTGCAGAGCTGGCCGGACGTTCTGAGCGCGCTGCTGGCCGGGCAGGACCTGAGCACGGACACCACCGCGTGGGCCATGGACCGCATCATGCGCGGCGAGGCGACGAACGCGCAGATCGCGGGCTTCGCGGTGGCGCTGCGGGCCAAGGGCGAGACGGTCGGTGAGATCGCCGGCCTGGTGCGCACGATGTACGAGCACGCCAACCTGATCGAGGTGCCCGGGCCCACCGTCGACATCGTCGGCACCGGCGGCGACCGGGCGAAGACGGTCAACATCTCCACGATGTCGGCCATTGTCGTGGCCGGCACCGGCGCCCGCGTCGTCAAGCACGGCAACCGCGCCTCCTCCAGCGCCTCCGGTGCCTCGGACGTGCTGGAGAAGCTGGGCGTCAACCTCGAACTCAGCCCGCAGCGGGTGCAGGAGGTGGCCGCCGAGGCGGGCATCACCTTCTGCTTCGCCGTGAAGTTCCACCCGGCGCTGCGTTACGTGGCCGCCGCCCGCAAGGAGCTGGGCATCCCCACCTCCTTCAACTTCCTCGGCCCGCTGACCAACCCGGCCCGGGTCAGGGCCCAGGCCACCGGCGTCGCCGACGCCCGGATGGCGCCCATCATCGCCGGGGTGCTCGCCGAACGCGGCTCGTCCGCCCTGGTCTTCCGGGGGGACGACGGCCTGGACGAGCTGACCACCACGGGCACGTCCACGGTGTGGACCGTGCGCGACGGCGAGGTACGGCGCTCGTCCTTCGACCCGCGGGACGTGGGCATCGGACTGGTGCCGATCGAGGCGCTGAAGGGCGCGGACGCCTCGTACAACGCGGATGTGGCCCGTCGGCTGCTGAACGGCGAGCAGGGACCCGTGCGGGATGCCGTGCTGCTCAACTCGGCGGCGGCGCTGGCCGCGCTGGAGCCCTCGGACGCCCCGCTGGCCGAGCAGATCGCCGCCGGGATGGCCAAGGCCGCGAAGTCGATCGACTCGGGCGCGGCCAAGGCCGCCCTCGACCGCTGGGTGGCCGCCAGCACGTCCTGAACCGCGCCGTCCTTTTTCTCCGGGCCCGGTAAAGGGAATGGGCCCGGGGGAAACCGGTCACGGCCGTCGAATTGCTGTTACGATCACTTTGCTGTTTTGAGTTGTCGCGCACCATTCGGCGTCGTCGGTGCCCACCTCTAACGACGCCCGTACAACGCTGTATTCGGCCGACGCAAAGGTTCGACTGTGACACTTCCGGAAATCAGCCCCATTCTGCTGGAACTGGTCAATTCCGACGGGGAGACCATCGGTACCGAGGAAAAGCTGGCGGCGCATCAGGCCCCGGGAAAACTGCACCGGGCCTTCTCGGTCTTTCTCTTCGACGGTGAGGGCCGCATGCTGCTCCAGCAGCGGGCGCTCACGAAGTACCACTCGCCGGGCGTCTGGTCCAACACCTGCTGCGGCCACCCCTATCCGGGCGAGGCCCCCGAGGCGGCGGCCGCCCGGCGCACGCAGGAGGAGCTCGGGCTGACCGGGATCACCCTCGTCCCGGCCGGCACGGTGACCTACAACCACCCGGACGAGATCTCCGGCCTGGTGGAGCAGGAGTACAACCACCTGTTCGTCGGCACGGTCGCCCAGGCGTGCGAGCCCGACCCCGAGGAGGTGCACGACACCCGCTTCGTCACCCAGGACGAACTCAAGGCCCTGCAGGCCGAGAAGGCCTTCTCGGCCTGGTTCCCCACGGTGATGGACGCGGCGCTGCCGGGCATCCGGAAGATCGCCCCCTCCGGCGGCTGGTGAACCGGCCGCACCCACGCGCACGGACGGCCTCCGCCGGCCCGGGCCCCGTCGAGCGGGGTCCCGGCCGGACGGGGGCCGTCAGTGCGTGAGGGCCCCGAGCACGGCGTCGTTCGCGGCCCGGTCCCCGACGGTGATCCGTACGCCCTCGCCGGGGTAGCAGCGCGCGGCCACGCCCGCGGCCTCCAGCCGGGTGCGCACCGCGTCGACGCGCTCCGGCTCGTCGAGCCAGAAGAAGTTGGTGTGGCTCGGCAGCGCCCGCCAGCCCGTGGAGCGCACCCCGGTCAGCACCCGCTCCCGCTCCGAGACCAGGAACTCCACCCGCTCCCGCAGTTCGTCCTCCGCCTTCAGGGAGGCCTCCACGGCGGCCACGGACAGCGAGCTCATGGCGAACGGGAGCTGGAAGGCGTTGATGCGCTCGGCGAGTTCGGGGCTCGCCACCCCGTAGCCGACGCGCATGCCCGCCAGCCCGTAGGCCTTGGAGAAGGTGCGCAGCACCAGCAGGTTGGAGAACTCCCGGGTCCACTCCAGGGACGCGGGCCGCTCGTCGGGGCGGACGAACTCGATGTATGCCTCGTCCAGGACGACGACCGTGTCGGACGGGACCGACAGGAGGAGCTCCCTGAGCTCCTCGGGGTCGACCAGCCGGCCCGTGGGGTTGTGCGGGTTGCAGACGATGACGGCGCCGGTGTCGGCGGCGGCCGCCTTGGCGATGGCCGCGATGTCCTGGTGGCCGCCGGGCAGCAGCGGCACCTGGACGGGCCGGGCGCCCGTCATCCTGGCGAGCAGCGGGTAGGCGTCGAAGTTCCGCCAGCCGTAGACCAGTTGACGGCCGGGCCGCACGGCGGCCTGCAGCGCCTGGAGGGCCACTCCCACGGATCCGGATCCGACGGCGACCCACTCCTCGGGCAGGCCGAGCCATGTGGCTATCGCCGATTTCAGGTGTTCGGGGAAGAACTCGGGGTACCGGTTCACGCTGCCGACCTGCGCGTCGATCGCCTCGGCCACGGAGGCCAGCGGGGGCAGGGGGTGCTCGTTGAGCGTCAAGAGGTGCTGCATGTGTCCTCCCGGACGTGGACGTGCGCGACCCGCGCGAAGAGGAGCCGCCGGCAAGCGCGGTGCGTTGCCGGCGGCGGAGGGGCTGGGTGAACGTTTCCGCGTCAGGCGGAGGCGCCCTTGGACGTCAGGAGTTCCCGCGCGTCGTCCAGCGTCGACGTGCCGCTCAGCTCGTTGCCGTCGAGCATCGGCAGGTCGAAGTGGCGCTCCACGGTGACGATGAACTCGACCACGCCCATGGAGTCCACGCCCGCCTCCTGGAAGGTGGCGCCGCCCGCGAGTGCGGCGGCGGCCTGCGGGAAGCGCTCCTGGAGCAGGGCCTCGAGCCGGTTGTTCAGAGTCTCCATCGTTTTCCGATTCCTCACTGTTCCAGCAGTCCGATGTTGATGTCCGGCCAGGTCAGGGCCGCGGAACCCCAGGTGAGGCCGCCGCCGAAGCCCGTCAGCACGACCCGTTCGCCGGTCTTCAGCCGGCCGTCGGCCGCCGCGTCGGCGAGGGCCAGCGGGATGGACGCGGCCACGGTGTTGCCGACCCGGTCGATGTTCTTGACCACGCGCTCGACGGGGATGCCCAGTTCGCGCGCGCAGGTGTCGAGGATGCGGACGTTCGCCTGGTGCGGGACGACGGCGCCGACGTCCTCGGCCGTCCAGCCCACCCGCTCCAGCGTGCTGCGCACCGAGCCGGTCATGTGCCGGACGGCGCGGGTGAACACCTGCGGCCCGTCCATCCGGAAGTACGTGTCCGCCTCCGGCACCGCCGCCTCCCGGCTGCGCTGCTCCGACCCGCCCGCGCGGACGGTGATCAGGTCAGCGCCGCGGCCGTCGCTGCCCAGGTCGAAGCCGAGCAGCGCGCCCGGCTCCGCCGCGTCCCCGGCCCGCAGCACCACGGCACCGGCCCCGTCGCCGAAGATGACGCGGGTGGTGCGGTCCGCGGGGTCGAGGATCGTCGAGAAGGTGTCGGCCCCGACGACCAGCGCGCTGCCGGCCACCGACGTGGCGATCAGGCCCGCCGCCGTGGCCAGCGCGTACACGAAGCCCGTGCACACGGCGGCCACGTCGAAGGCGCCGGCTCCGGCCATGCCCAGCTCGGCGGCGACCACGGGGGCCGTCCCCGGGCAGGGGCGGTCGGGGGTGCTGGTGGCCAGCACCACCACGTCCACCCCCGCGACGCCCGCGGACGCCAGCGCCCGCCGGCCCGCCTCGACGGCGAGCCGGCTGGTGGGGACGCCGGGACCGGCGAGGTGCCGTCGGGCGATGCCGGTCCGGGTCCTGATCCACTCGTCGGAGGTGTCGAGCTCCGCCGCGAGCATGTCGTTGGTGACGACGTGCGGCGGAACCCAGGCCCCGAGGCCGCTGACGACGGCGGCTCGCGTCATGCCGACCACGGGCGGCGGATCCGGTAACCGGACTGCTCCGCCGCGCGGTTGATGCGTGCCGCGCGCGCGGCCGCCGCGGCCGTGCGCGGGGCGATCTTCGCCGAGTTGAAGCCGAGGCCCTTCTTCGGCCTGCCGAAGAACGCGTAGTCGTCCTTGACCAGTTCGACCGCCATCTGCCGGTGCGTCTCGATGTCGAGTTCGACGAACGTCCGCGAGGTCGGGTGCAGCGTCCGCCCCCAGGCGCGCCCGGCGTCCAGGTGCCCGACGGCCCGGTCGATCTCGAACTTCATCAGCTCGCGGACGGCCTCGCTCACGTGCCCGCTGCCCACCTCACGGGCCAGCGACGTGCGGTCCAGGCCGAACTTGGCCAGGTCCTCCAGCGGCAGGTAGAGCCGGCCGAGCTCCAGGTCCTCCTCCACGTCCCAGGCGAAGTCCAGGAGCTGGAAGGCCGTGATGGTGTGCCGGCACAGCTCCTCGGCGTCCTCGCTCTGCGGCTCGAAGAGCCCGTTGATCCAGACGGCCGGGAGCAGGGTGACGCCCTGGATGAAGGGGTCCATCTCCTCGTACGTCGCGTACGCGTACGTGGTGAGGGCCTCGCGCTGCGCCTGGACGAACTGCGGGACGTCCCGGTGGGGCAGGTCCCAGGTGCGCATCATGTGCACCAGGGCCCGGGAGAGGGCGGCGTCGGCCACGTGGTCGCCGGACGGCGGGCCGTCGGTCTCGATCTCCCGGCCGTCACAGGCCGCCAGGTAGGCGCGCTCGAACTCGTCGAGGCGCTGCTTGCGCACCTCCAGGCTGCGGTTGACGTCGTCGACCAGGTCGTCGACGTAGCAGACGAAGGAGAAGAAGGTGTCGAAGTAGGGCCGCTTGGCAGCGGGGAACATGTAGCGGCCGAGGAAGCGTCCGCGGCCGATGTCACGGAACAGCCGGGAGCTCTTGAGGTAGTCGGCGCGCAGCCCGGAGTCCGTTATCCCCGCGAGATCGAGCTCATGCACAGTCATAGTGGCTCTTCCTGTGTGCTGAATGCTGAGTGCTGGATGGTGTGGTGGGGGGGTGTCGGGCCCTAGGCCGGGGTCATCGTCCCGGCGCTGCGGAGCGAGGCGGGGATCCGCCACGACGTCTTGGCCGGCATCGTGGGCTCGTCCGCCGGGAGGAAGTTGGCGAACGGCGGCACTTCCTCGGTCGTCAGGCGGAGTTCGAGGACGCCGGTCGGGCACGTGCTCCGCCGGAACTCCTCCAGCTGCCCGGTCAGTTCGGGCGCCGTTCCCGCGCTGCCGGTCCACAGCCGGCCGGGGGAGCCCAGCCCCCGGGCCACGGCCGGCACGTCGACCGGGGTGTAGTCCACGGCCGTGATGCGGGAGTCGAAGAAGGTCTGCTGACGCGAGGCGCACATGCCGTGCATGCCGTTGTTGAAGACGACGTACAGGATGGGCAGGCCGAGTTCGACGGCGGTGTGGATCTCCAGACCGCTCATCAGGAACGCGCCGTCGCCGCAGAAGACCATCGTGCGCGTCCCGCGGCCGGTGCCGAGCTGGGCGCCGATCGCGGCCGCGATGCTGTAGCCCATGCCGCCGCTGCCGAGCGCGATGGTGGAGGACGAGCCGCGCGGCACGGAGGCGTAGTGCATGGACGCGACGGCGCAGTTGCCGGCGTCGTAGAGCAGGTGTCCGTCCTGGGGCAGGTGCTCCTCCAGGATGGCGACGGCCTCGCTCTGCAGCAGCACGTCGGGGTCGGCCTCCCGGCCCGGGATGGGCTCGGCCAGCCGCGGGACGAAGCGGGTGATCTCGTAGCCGACGGCCGGCGGCGCGCTGAACGGGTCGGCGTCCAGCAGCCCGAGCAACTGCCCGAAGACCGCGCCCGCGTCGCCCTCGACGACGGTGTCCGCGAGCGAGGACCGCCGGATCTCGCCGGGGTCGATGTTGACCGCCACGGCCTTGGCCGGGTCCCAGCCGCGCAGCGCGCTGCGGGTCATCGCGGCCAGGCCGGTGCCCGCGAGGACCACGCAGTCGGCGGTGTCCGTGAGGTAGGCGGCGGCGGAGGGGTTGCCCCCGGCGCCGACCACGCCGAAGTGCAGCGGGTCGTCGTTGGGGAACTCGCCGCGGGCGCCCATGGTCGTCATCACCGGGATCCCGGCCTGCTGCGCGAAGCGCACCACGGCGCCGGGGTCGGTGGACCGGCGCACTCCGTGGCCGATCAGCAGCACGGGGGCGGTGGCCTCCCGCAGTCGGCGGAAGAGCGCGGCCACGTCATCCGTGTCCACCGGCTGCTGCCGGACGAAGCCCGCGAGGTCCTGCGGCCAGTCGGCGGGCACGGGGCCCACCTCCAGCTCGTAGGAGTCCCGCGGGACGAGCAGGGCCACCGGGCCCATCCGCCCGCTGAGGGCGGTCTCGATCGCGTCCCTCAACTGCGCCCAGAACAGGGCGGGATCGGTCAGCCGCAGGGTCTTCTTGGTGACCGCGGACAGCAGCGGGAGGGCGTCGACGGTCCGGCCGATGCCGGAGGAGTCCTGGAACGAGCCGCGGCCGTCCAGGGCGGCCGGCGGCTGGCCCACCAGGGCCAGCACGGGCACGGACTCGGCGTGCGACTCGGCGAGGCCGGCGACGAGATTCATCATGCCGCCGCCGGAGGTCGAGCAGCAGACGCCCAGGGTCCGGTGGACCCGGGCGCGCGCGTCGGCCATGAAGGCGGCGCCGTCCTCGCGCTTGGTGAGGACCGCGGACAGCCGCCCGCGGCCCAGCCGTTCGACGGCGTCGTGGAAGTGCTCGACGTTCGCCCCGCTGACGCCGAAGACGTAGCGGGTGTCGAGGTCGCGCAGTGTCGTGACTAATGCGTCGGCTATCCGCATGGTGTACCCCCGTTGACGGTCGACTAGCCCTGGGCCGTGGTGCCGAAGCGGTGCTCCAGGATCTTCTTCATGTTGTTGATCTCGAGGGTGTGGCCGGCGTGGAACAGCGGCCAGATGTCACCGACCCAGACCCGGTCGGTGCGGGCGCGGCCCTCGGCGATGTAGTCCGGCACGTCCGTGGTGTTGCGGTCGTAGTACGGGTGCTTGCAGTTGGTCCACAGCACCACGGTGCCCGGCTTGTTGAAGACCTTGGCCGAGTCGATGATGGTCAGGTAGTAGCGCATCCACAGCTCGCGGCCCTGGTCCCAGGCGCACGGGTAGACGACCGTGCCCATGTCGGGGCCCTTCTGGGCGTCGGTGCGGATGTAGATCTCGGTGTTCGGCTGGATCATCTCGTCGGCGCGGTAGAGACCGCCGCCGAGGTGCTTCATGTTCCGGATGCTGTACGTCCATTCCGCCAGCGCGCGGGAGTTGGCGGCGTATTCGAAGACGATGTCGTACGGAACGTCGATGTGCGTGGAGAGCGGGCAGTACTGACCGTAGATCTCGTCGTGCGTGTACGACTCCTTGGTCATGCCCTGCATGAGCTTCATCATGTCCTCGCCGCTGGTGGTCTCGCTCCAGGTGAGACCGAGACCGGCCAGGTCGGAACTGTCGAGCCGGTAGTTCTGGATGAGACCGGACTCGTCGGGGACGCGCTCGTACGACATGATTGCTCCTGAATAAGGGGTGCAAAAAGAGACGTGCAGAAAAGGGAAAGGAATTCTGGAGGCGGGACCCGGACGGGAATCAGTCGGTCCAGCGCCAGACCATGGACGACACCTGCTCGCCGCCGTGCGTGAAAGTGGCGAAGGCGATCACGTCGCCGGTGGAGATCTTCTTCTTTTCCAGTGCGTCGGCGAAGGTGACGGGCAGGGAGCTCTGGAACATGTTGCCGTAGACGGAGAGCGTGTCGTGGGCCCGCGAGGGGTCGATGCCGATGCGCTTGCGCCATTCGGCGATGTAGCTCTCG
The DNA here is from genome assembly GCF_058146165.1 of Streptomyces sp. AM25. Taxonomy (NCBI): domain Bacteria; kingdom Bacillati; phylum Actinomycetota; class Actinomycetes; order Kitasatosporales; family Streptomycetaceae; genus Streptomyces; species Streptomyces sp. AM25. Next base: position 422,939 of record NZ_JBKIWN010000009.1, read on the forward strand.
TTGGGCTGGTGGGTGATCAGGCAGGAGACGTCGGCCGCCGTCAGCCCGGCCTTGTCCAGCGCGGCCCCGGCCGCCTCCGGCAGGCACTCCATCGTCACGGCCCACAGCCGGGCCAGCATCTTCGGGCTGAACTTCACCGTGAGCGGGCCGGTGCCGCGCTCCCAGTGCGGCAGCTCCTGCTCGCCGACGGCCTCCGGCTCGACGCGCAGGGCACCCCAGTTCTGGCCGAACGCCTGCTCATGGAGGGACAGGATGGTCGGCGATCCGGAGGCGACCAGGGTCGCGGACGCGCCGTCGCCGAGCACCCAGGACTCCGGCGACTTCTGGAACTCCGTCAGCCGCGAGATGAAGTTGGTGACGGTGACGATGGCGATCCGGCGGTAGTGGCCCGAGTCGATGAAGGCGCGCGCGGTGTTGAGCGCGGAGATCCAGGAGCAGCAGCCGTTCTCGATGTGCAGGACGGCGGCCGACGTCGCGCCGACCGCGTGCTGGACGGCGGTGCCGATGCCGGGGGAGAAGGCGTCGTTGAACTGGGCCGCGCAGATGATCAGGTCCAGGTCCTCGGCGCGCACGCCGTTGCGGTCCAGCAGCTTTCTGAGGGCGGCGGTGCCGAGTTCGGCCGAGGTGTAATCCGGCGAGGCGAATCGCCGCTCGTTCACGCCTGCAAAGAACTTGTGCTCGCTCAGGTCGTGACCGTCGTGGGTGAGCTCACCGTTGCGGACCACTCGTTCCGGCATGAAGTTGACGACGTCAACGACGCGTGTGGAGCTCACTGGCAATTCCCCGTCTTTATCTCGGTGGAGACAGAAAGGGGGGCGCGGCAGGCCTGGGCAAAGGCATGCGAATGAAGCTGGACGAACACGACCGCCCCCCAGGTCACTTGCTTGTTCGTTCGGCGTTCCAGATGCGAGCGACTCTATGATCGCGTCGATAACGGTTGCATCTCGCCCGGATAACGTATTGATTTCGACTGTACCGGAATTCATGATTCCGCGATCCGGGATGATGTGTTCGCGATTGGATGGAACGCCGACTGTGCGGGCGAACGATCGATTAATCACGATCGTGCGCGGCCCTTTATGTCTGGAGTTCGCTCCGTTCAACTGTCCGGAACTCGCTCTGTTCAACAAAACGGTGTCCACGACCCGGACGCCGGTGTCCGCGGCGCGGTGCCTGTGCCATACTCCTGGCCAGGTCACGAGTGACAGCGACACAGGCCCCGGCCCGCTGTCCGGCAACCCTCCGTCCGTGGCGGGGTGCCCCGGGTGATGACCGGGCCGCAGACCACCGGGTCTGCGGCAAGCGCGGATCCCTCGCCAGGGATCCTGGTCGTCGAGGGAGTTCCTTCCGTGATTCAGCGAATGCGCTAGGGCCTACGGCCCGTTCCCGTGGTCCTGTGCGTGCCTCCGGCCGCGCGGGCCGTCCTTCGCACACCGTGCTGCGCCCTGCGCCGCGGGTGCGTCGTCCACGTCGTCACGCCATCCGCCTGCCCTGCCGGGAGAGTTCGCCATGTCCGCATGCCCTGCCGCCCCTGCCGCCCCTGCACTTGCCGCCGAGCCGTCCGCCGACGGCCCCCTGCCCGTCCTCGGGTGTGACGTGCGCGTGCCGCTCGTCAACGGGGGCGAAGTGCCGTACGCCGCCCTCGACTACGCCGCCAGCGCGCCCGCGCTGCAGCGCGTGTGGGACGACGTCGCCGCCTACGCGCCTTACTACGGCAGCGTGCACCGCGGCGCCGGACACCTCTCGCAGCTGTCGACCGACCTGTTCGAGACCAGCCGGGCCGACGTGGCCCGCTTCCTCGGCTGCCGCCCCGGCGACCAGGTCGTCTTCACCCGCTCCACCACCGACTCGCTCAACCTCCTCGCGTCCGTACTGCCCGCGGACTGCCGGGTGTTCGTCTTCGAGACCGAGCACCACGCCGCGCTGCTGCCGTGGCGCGGCGCGCAGGTCACCTGCCTCGACGCGCCGCGCACGCCGGAGCGCGCCGTCGAGATCCTGGAGCGGGCGCTGGCCGACCGCGCGCCCTACGGGCCGGCCCTGGTCTGTGTGACGGGCGCGTCCAACGTGACCGGTGAGCTGTGGCCCGTGCGCGAACTCGCCGCCGCCGCCCATGCGCACGGCGCACGGATCGTGCTGGACGCCGCCCAACTGGCCCCGCACCACCCCGTGGACATCGCCGCACTGGACGTGGACTGGGTCGCCTTCTCCGGGCACAAGCTCTACGCCCCCTTCGGCGCGGGCGTCCTGGCCGGCCGCGCCGACTGGCTCCGGGACGCCGATCCCTACCTGGCCGGCGGCGGGGCGAGCCGCTCCGTCGCCCGGCGGCCCGACGGCACGCTGGACGTCGAGTGGCACACCACCGCCGCGCGCCACGAGGCCGGTTCGCCCAATGTGATCGGTGCCTACGCCCTCGCCTCCGCCTGCAGGGCGCTCGCCGAGGCGGGCTTCGAGACGCTCGTCGCCCGGGAGCAGCGGCTCCTCGCCGCGGTGCGCGCGGGACTGGCCGAGGTGCCGGAGGTGCGGGTGCTCTCGCTGTTCGGGGCGGACGCGCCGAGGGTGGGCGTGCTGTCCTTCGTCGTCGAGGGGTGGGACAGCTCGGACTTCGCCGTCGCCCTCTCGGGGGAGTACGGGATCGGGGTGCGGGACGGGCTCTTCTGCGCGCACCCGTTGGTACGGATACTCCTGGGCGGGTCGCCTGCGGCGGGCGAGTGCGGGGGCGGCGCCTCCGCGGTTCGGGTCAGCTTTGGTGTCGGGACGCCCGACGAGCACATTGAGCGGTTTCTGCGGGCCGTGCGGGAACTCGTGGCGAGGCCGTGAGGGTGCGGGTCGTTGTGGCTTGTCGCGCAGTCCCCCGCGCCCCTTACGGGGCGGGGTCTACGGAGCGGGCTCCTACGAGTCCAAGCCGATCGCGAACGCCGCCTCCAGGTCGTGCTGGGAGTAGGTGCGGAAGGCGATGTGGGTCTCGGTGGACGCCACCCCCGGGACCTTGCTGATCCGGCCCGGGATGGTGTCCGCCAGGTCGTCGTGGCGGGCCACTCGCACCAGGGCGATCAGGTCCTGTGCGCCGGTCACGGAGTAGACCTCGCTGACCCCGTCCAGGGCGGCGATCGTCTCGGCGATCTCCGGGATCCGGTCCACGTCGGTCTTGATGAGCACGATCGCAGTGATCACGGTTCGGTATCTCCTTCAGTGGACCTGGCTGCGCTCTTCACTCTAACCCCACGTCTCCTGCGTACCCAGGCGTAGCCGAACCCGGCCGAGAAGCCCACCACGTGTGCGAGATAGGCGACGCCAGGGCGGCCGTCGGAGTGCTGTCCCGCTGCCAGCCACTGCAGCGCGAACCAGAAGGGCAGCACGACCCAGGCGGGGAAGCGCAGCGGAAGGAAGAACAGGAACGGGAAGAGACTGGTGACGCGGGCCCGGGGGAAGAGACAGAGGAACGCGCCGAGCACACCCGAGATGGCGCCGGACGCCCCGACGAGCGTCTGGGTGGAGCCGGCGTGCACGGCGGCGTAGCCGAGCAGGGCCAGGATGCCGGTGGCGAGGTAGAAGAGCGCGAAGGGGGTGCGGCCCATCCGCTGTTCCGTCATGGCGCCGAAGACGTGGAGGAAGAGCATGTTCCCCAGCAGATGCAGCCAGTTGCCGTGGACGAACAGCGCGGTGAGCAGGGTCGCGGGCGCGCCCGGGGAGCCGTGCCACAGCTGTGCGGGGACGACGCCCCAGCGCGCGAAGTAGGCCGTCTGCGCGGAGAGGAGGTCCGGCCCGGTGCCGTAGGCGGTGTTGAGCCCCGAGGCGGGGCCGAGGAGGAAGACCGCGCAGCAGACGGCCAGGACCGCATGGGTGACCACGGGGGTCCCGGCCCGGCCCGCCCACTGGGCGGCCGACCGCTGCACAGCCCTTACGATCATGACCAGATCATGGCGTACCGGCCGCAACCGGCACAGAGTGCCTCGCCGGGCGGCGGCCGGGGCCGGTGCCCCGCCTGTCGTGACCAGCGGGCCGCGTAGGGTTACGGGGACACCACACGACGAGGACGGACGACATCATGGGCGTTCCCCTGCCGACGGCCACCACCCGGTGGCGGTGCACGCTGTGCGGCAATCTCACGCGGTTCGATGTGACCCGCACGGTCAGGGCCGTTGAATACGTGCACCTCGACCTGGCGGGCGAGCCGAAGGTGGAGGAGCGTGAGGTGGTCAGTGAGACGATCGAGGCCGTGCGTTGCCGCTGGTGCAACGCGGTCGACCAGATCGAGCTGGTGGACCGGCCGGGCGCAGATGTCTGAGGAAGAACGGGAGCGGTAACGGTGGTGGAGCACACGGACGACGGTGCGGAGGCGGCCGGTGATGCCGGCGGCGCCGCCGACGGCGTCACCGAGGTGCTCGACCGTCCGCTCCCCGAGGGGATCCGGCGGAAGGTCGTCGCGCTCGTCGCGGAGGCGTTCGGCGGCCTGACGGTGGCCGAACTTCCGCCCCAGTTGCGGCAGTACGCCCGGTTCACCCCGAGTCGTCGGGCCAAGTTCGCGGGCAACGCCATGGCCGCCGCCGTGGAGGGCGACCCCGCCTTCCGGCAGCGCATCTCGGCCCGGCTGCGTGAGACGGGCTCCGAGCTCGCCGAGGCGCTGGACGCCGGTGCGCCGCCCGCGGCCGCCGACCCGGAGGACGTCGCGGCGATGGCCTTCGTGCTGCGCCCGCCCGGCTGGGTCAAGCTGGTCACCGCCGCCGGCGAGGAGGCGCAGCGCGCGAGCGCCGAGCGCGCGGGCGAGGAGGCCCAGCGCGAGCTGCACCGGCTGCGCGAGGAACTGGCCGCGGCCCGCGCCGAGTCGCGCGCCGAGGCCGAGCGGATCCGCGCCGAGCTGGACGCCTCGCGCAAGGAGGCCGAATCCCTTCAGCGCAAGCTGCGCAGCGCCGTCAGCGACGTGCGCCGCGGCGAGGCCGCCCTGCGCAAGGCGCAGGCCGAGCTGGAGTCCGTCCGGGACGGGGCCGCGGCGGAGCGGGCCGCGGCCGCGGGCGAGACCCGGCGCATCAAGGCGCGGCTCGCGGAGGCCGAGGCGGCGCTGGAGTCGAGCCGCCGGGCGGTGCGCGAGGGCCGCAGCGTGGAGGACATGCGGCTGCGGCTGCTGCTGGACACGGTGCTGGACGCGGCCCAGGGGCTGCGCCGCGAACTGGCCCTGCCGCCCGCCTCCGTACACCCCGCGGACACGGTGGACGCCGTGCAGCCGGGCACGATGACGCCCCGGGACATCGCCGCGCGCGCCCTGTCGGAGACCGACCCGGCGCTGCTGGACCAGCTGCTGGCGCTGCCTCAGGTGCACGTGGTGGTCGACGGCTACAACGTCACCAAGACCGGCTACCCCACGATGCCGCTGGACAAGCAGCGGCTGCGGCTGCTGGGCGGCCTCGCCATGCTCGCCGCGCAGACCGGTGCCGAGGTGACCTGTGTCTTCGACGGCGCGGAACTGGCCGCGCCGGTGCTGCTGGCGCCGCCGCGCGGGGTGCGGGTGCTGTTCAGCAAGCCGGGGGTGACGGCGGACGAGCTCATCCGCCAGATCGTGCGGGCCGAGCCGCCCGGGCGGCCGGTCGTGGTGGTCTCCACGGACCGCGAGGTGGCCGACGGGGTCGCCAAGGCGGGCGCGCGGCCGGTCTCATCGGCCTTGCTCCTCAAGCGACTTGCCCGTACCTGAGCGTCAAGCACCCGTCACACCCTGTGCCCCATGGGGTAAAGGATGCCCCACTGACGAGATTTTTCCGCAGGAGAATTTGAAAGGATCATATTCCGCTCACTAGGGTCGGGCCTCGAACCTTCGCGCGGTGATCATCCATTCGGGATGGCGGTGAAGGTGACCGAGTAGCCGAGAAGGAGCTCGCCCCGTGGGTTCCCACCGTCGTCCCAAGTCGCCGAGCCGGGCCCGGATCACCGTGCTGACCGCCACGGCCGCCGCGGCCGTCGCGCTCACCTCCCAGGCCGCGCACGCCGATCCGCAGATGTCCAAGGCGGACGCCAAGGCCAAGGTCGACAAGCTCTACGAGGAGGCCGAGCAGGCCACCGAGAAGTACAACGGGGCGAAGGAGCAGCACGACAAGCTCCAGAAGGAGGTCAACGACCTCCAGGACAAGGTCGCGCGCGGCCAGGACGAGCTCAACAAGCTCCGCGACAGCCTGGGTCTGATGGCCACCGCCCAGTACCGCACCGGCTCCGTCGACCCCACCCTCCAGCTGCTGCTCTCCTCCGACCCGGACACCTTCCTGGAGAAGGCCTCCACGCTCGACCAGCTGACGGCCAAGCAGGCCGACACCCTCCGGGTGATCGCCGCCAAGCAGCGCACGCTCAAGCAGCAGCGCGAGGAGGCCGCGTCCAAGCTCGCGGACCTGGAGTCCACGCGCAAGGCGCTGTCGGACAAGAAGGACGAGGTCCAGGGCAAGCTGGCCGACGCGCAGAAGGTGCTCGACGGCTTCAGCGAGAAGGACCGCGCCGAGATCACGGGCGCCGACAAGAACGGCGACAGCGGCAGCGGCAAGAGCGGTGGCAAGAGCGGCGGCGGCTCGTCGTCGGGCAGCGTGAACATACCCGCGGGCTCCGGCCGGGGCGGTGCCGCGCTGGCGGCGGCGCAGAGCCAGCTGGGCAAGCCGTACTCCTACGGCGCCACGGGCATGTCCTCCTGGGACTGCTCCGGACTCACCCAGTGGGCCTACGGCCAGGCGGGCGTCTCCCTCCCGCGCACCTCGCAGGAGCAGGCCGGCGCGGGCACCCAGATCTACGACCAGAGCCAGCTGCAGGTCGGCGACCTGGTCATCTTCTACGGCGACCAGCACCACGTGGGCCTCTACGCGGGCAACGGCCAGGTGCTGCACGCGCCCCGCACCGGTGCGAACGTGCGCTACGAGGCCATGGGCAACATGCCCTTCCAGTTCGGCGTCCGCGTCGGCTGAAACGCCTCACCACGCCCTCCGTTCGGGCGAATTCACGCGCCCCGCGACTGACTCCGCGCCCCGCCGGTGACCTGCGTCTCCGGCGGGGCGCCGGTTTTCCCGCCCGCCAGGGTCTTTGAACCCCGGGTGATCGCGCCGCTACCCTCTGGCGCGCGGTGCCCGGCAGTCGTCCGCCCTTCCGGCGGCAGGGTCCGCCCTCAGAGGAAGGGAGTGCGGCCGCCCGTGGCGTTCCATCGCCGTGCTGCGCATTCCGGTCTCCAGCGGACCGTCCGCGTCACCGTCCTGTCCGCCGCCATGGCCACCGCCGCAGCCGCTCTCTCGACGGCCCCGGCGAGTGCCCGGCCCGGGGACCCGGCCGCCGACGGCCGGACCCCGGGGGCGGTGAAGGAACAGCTCGACCGGCTCTACGAGCAGGCCGAGCGGGCCACCGAGAAGTTCAACGCCGCCGGGGAGCGCGCCGCGGCCCTGCGGCAGCGGGCCGAGCAGGCCTCCGACCGGGTGGCCCGCGGCCAGGAGAAGGTCAACAGGATGCGCAGCACCCTCGGCATGATCGCCGCAGCCCAGTACCGCCACGGCGCCGTGGACCCGGCCCTCGAACTCCTGCTGTCCTCCGACCCCGACGGCTACCTCGACCGCGCCGCCACCCTCGAACGCCTCACCGGCCGTCAGGCCGAGCAGCTGGACACCCTGATCAAGGCCCAGCGCGTGCTGCGCCAGGAGCGCGCGGACGCCGCCCGCACCCTGGCCGAGCTGGAGGACAGCCGCAGGGCCGTCGAGCAGCACAAGCGCGAGGTCGAGGGCAGGCTCTCCGCGGCCCGGCGGCTGCTCAACGCGCTGCCGCAGCACGACCGTGAGGCCTACACCCGCTCCTCGCGCGGCCGGGAACGCCCGTCGGGCCCGCTCGGCGGGCTGCTCGGCCCGTCCGCCGGCGGCGTGGTCTCCGGGCGGGGCGCCGCCGCGGCCATGGCGGTCCGCGAGGCGATCGGCTCCCCCTACGCCTGGGGGGCGACCGGGCCGGGCTCCTTCGACTGCTCGGGGCTGATGCAGTGGGCGTACGGGCGGGCCGGGGTGGGCCTGCCGCGCACCTCCCAGGCCCAGCGCAACGCCGGCCGCCACGTGTCGCTCGCCGACGCCCGGCCGGGGGACCTGGTGATCTACCGGGACGACGCCAGCCACGTGGGGATGTACGTGGGAAACGGGCAGGTCGTGCACGCCCCCTACCCCGGTGCCCGGGTGCGCTACGACCGGGCCGACATGATGCCGATTTCCTCCGTCACCCGGCCATGAGCGCGCCCTGACCCCTGCCCGGGCCCGCCCGGCTCGTACGATGCGGGCGTGACGGGCAGGCGGAGGAGCGGACGGCGGGCGGTGTGCGCCCTGGCCGCGGGCCTGCTCACCCTGCAGGGCCTGACGGGCTGCGGCTCGCCCGACACGGCGGAGCGGACGGACGGCGACACCCGGTCCGTGCAGCAGGTGCTGGACCGGTGGTCGGCCGCGGTGCGGAAGCACGACGAGAAGGCCTACCTGGCCGCCGTGGACCCGCAGGCGCGGGACTACCGGGCCGAGCGGCAGCGGGTGTTCGACCGGCTCGCCGCCGTGCCGCTGGCCTCCTGGGAGTACCGCCTCGTCCGCACCGGCGGCTTCACCCCCGCCCCCGGACCGGGCCGCCGGATCGCGGCCGAGGCCGAACTGCGCTACCGGCTCGACGGGTACGACTCCGCGCCCGTCGTCGTGCCCGTACGGCTGACGCTCGCCGGGCGGGACGGGCGCTGGTACGTGGCCGCCGGGGACTCGGCGGGGCAGCAGCTGTGGGAACAGGGCGACGTCACCGCGGTGCGGGGCGAGCACAGCCTGGTGCTCGGGGCCGGGCAGGACCGCGCCCGCCTCCAGGCCCTCGCGGACCTGGCCGACCGGGCCGTGCCGGCCGTGGACACGGCCTGGCGGGGCGCCTGGGCGAAGCGCGTCGTGATCGAGATGCCGGCATCGCTGGACCGGATGGCGGCGCTGCTCGGGGCGCCGCCCGCCAACTACCGCGGCATCGCCGCGGTCACCACCGGCGAGGTGGGCGGCACGGCCGCCGCCCCCGCCGACCGGATCGTGGTCAACCCCGAGGCGTACGGGGTGCTGGGGGAGTTCGGGCGGCGGATCGTGCTCACGCACGAGACGGCGCACGTCGCCACGCGGGCGGCGACGTCCCCCTCGACCCCGCTGTGGCTCTCGGAGGGCTTCGCGGACTGGGCCGCGTACCGGGGCACGGGCCGCACGGCCCGCCAGGCGGCACCCGAACTCGCCGACGCGGTGGCCGCGGGACGGGCCCCGCAGCAGCTGCCGGCGGACGGGGACTTCGGCTTCACCGGGGAGGCGGGGCGCCTGGCGCGGGCCTACGAGGGGGGCTGGCTGGCGTGCCGGATGATCGCGGAGAAGTGGAGCGAGGCCAAACTCGTCGACGTCTACCGGGCGTTCGGGAAGAAGCGGCCGGCGAAGGAGGTGCTGAGGAAGGTGCTGGGGGTGAGCCCGGAGGAGTTCACGGCACGGTGGCGGGCGTACGTGGCGGGGCAGTTCGGGCGGTGACGGGACGAGCGCCGGTCACCCCGGCACCAGCGCCGACTCCCGCTCCGTGGGCGGATCCGATTCCCCCGTGACCGCCCGCCGCGCGGGCACCGTCTCGCGCCACAGGCGCGAGCACGCGATCCATGTCGCCACCACCAGCAGCCCGTTGCGCAGCGACAGCGTGGCGACCCCCAGCTTGTCGCTCGCCACCACGTGCGAGAACCAGATCGGGAACTCCAGCTGCGTCAGCGGTGCGGCCAGCATCACCAGTATCACCGGCAGTCCCTGCCGCGGCGTCCCCATCACCACGCACACCGCCGCCAGGCCGACCAGCCACACCATGTACTGCGGGCTGATCACCCGGCTCGTCGTGGTGAACAGCAGCACCGACGCGAAGGCCGCGTCGTACAGCGTCGTCCTCGTGAAGCGGCGGGCCCGCAGGCGCCACAGCAGCAGCCAGGCGAAGGCCAGCACGCTCAGGCCCAGCGCCAGGGCGCTCACCGCGTGGACGTGGCGGCCGAGGAACTCCACCGAGCCGTAGTTGAGGCGCGCCTTGCCGTGCCAGCCGAGGTGCCGGCCGAGGTGGAAGACGAGCGACCCGAGGGATTCGACCTCCGTGCCCCGGTCGCGCTGGAACGTCAGGAAGGCCAGCGCCCCCGGCATCGCCGCCGCGAAGAACATCGTCAGCAGCATCGCCGTGACCACGGCGGCGCTCCACGTGGAGCGGGTGCGCGGGCCGCGCGGCGTCCCGGTGAGCAGCAGCATCGGCCAGACCTTCAGCAGGGCGCCGAAGCCGACCAGCGCCCCCGACAGCCGGGTGCGGCGCCCGGCCGTCAGCAGGGCCGCGACGGCGACGGCGGTGACCATCACGTCGTAGCGCGCGTAGACGATCGGGCCCAGCAGCGGCACCCCGGCGACCCAGACCCACACCCCCATCGGGTTGCGCCCCTTGCGGCGCACCGCGCGCAGCAGCATCGCGTAGATCGCCGCGTCGGCGAGGAAGGCGAGGACGAAGAAGGCGTGGGGGTAGGTGAGGAACGGCAGCAGGCCCGGTGCGAGGACGGCCAGGGCGGCGGCGGGCGGGTACTGCCAGGTGACGTCGTCGTACGGGAAGATGCCGGTGTGCAGGACGCCGTACCAGCCCTGGTAGATCACGTCGATGTCGACGGAGACGTCGGAGCCGGGCAGCACCCACACCCGGAACACGCACAACAGCAGAACGGCCCTGGTGACGGCCCACACCACGCTCGGGAGCCGCAGACCACTGCCCGCCACCATCATCCACCAGTCCTCTCGGGGTCCGTCCCTGCAACGCATGATGCCGGTCGAGCTCGCCCGTGCGCGATGACGTGGCGGGTGGCGTCTTGGTTGCCGCCCGATCGCACCCGGTACTGTCGGGCGCGATGCACAAGACCCTCATCGTCACCAATGACTTCCCGCCGCGGCCCGGTGGCATCCAGGCGTTCCTGCACAACATGGCGCTCCGCCTGGACCCCTCGGGCATCGTGGTCTACGCCTCCACGTGGAAGCACGGGCGCGAAGGGGCCGAGGCCACGGCCCGGTTCGACGCCGAGCAGCCCTTCGCGGTGGTCCGGGACCGGACGACCATGCTGCTGCCCACGCCCAGGGTCACCCGGCGCGCGGCCACGCTGCTGAAGGCCCACGGCTGCACGTCCGTCTGGTTCGGGGCCGCGGCCCCGCTGGGGCTGATGGCCCCGGCGCTGCGCCGGGCCGGTGCCCGCACCCTGGTCGCCACCACGCACGGGCACGAGGCCGGCTGGGCCCAACTGCCCGCGGCCCGGCAGCTGCTGCGCAGTATCGGCGAGGGCACCGACACGATCACCTATCTGGGGGAGTACACCCGGAAGCGGATCGCCTCCGCCCTGACGGAGGAGGCGGCGGCGCGCATGGTGCAACTGCCGCCCGGCGTGGACGAGAAGACCTTCCACCCGGCCTCCGGCGGCGACGAGGTCCGGGCCCGGCTCGGCCTCGCGGACCGGCCCGTCGTCGTGTGCGTCTCCCGGCTCGTCCCGCGCAAGGGGCAGGACACCCTGATCCTGGCCATGCCGCGGATCCTGGCGGCCGTCCCGGACGCGGTGCTGCTGATCGTGGGCGGCGGGCCGTACGGCAAGGAGCTGCGGAAGCTGGCCGAGGAGACGGGCGTTGCGCACGCGGTGCGGTTCACCGGGCCCGTCCCGTGGGAGGAACTGCCCGCTCACTACGGGGCCGGTGACGTCTTCGCGATGCCGTGCCGCACGCGCCGCGGCGGGCTGGACGTGGAGGGGCTCGGCATCGTCTACCTGGAGGCGTCCGCGACGGGCCTGCCGGTGGTGGCGGGCGACTCGGGCGGTGCGCCGGACGCCGTGCTCGACGGTGAGACGGGCTATGTCGTGCGGGGCGGTTCCGCGGAGGAGTCGGCGGACCGCATCGTGACACTGCTGCAGGACCCCGCGCTGCGGCGGCGGATGGGCGAGCGCGGCCGCGAGTGGGTCGAGGAGCGCTGGCGCTGGGACCTGCTGGCGGAACGTCTGAAGGCACTGCTGTAACGGGTAAGGGGCTCGCGCCATGGCGCGAGCCCCTTACCCGTCGAGCGATGTCTTTCAGCCGGTGTAGATGGCCTCGATCTCGTCGGCGAAGTCCTTCGCCACGACGTTGCGCTTGAGCTTCAGCGACGGCGTCACATGGCCGGACGCCTCCGTGAACTGGCCCGGCAGGATGCGGAACTTGCGCACCGACTCCGCCTTGGAGACGGCCGCGTTGCCGTCGTCCACCGCCTTCTGCACGTCCGCCAGCAGCTCGGGGTCCGCGGCCAGTTCGGCCGGCGTCGTCCCGGCCGGCCTGCCGTGCGAGGACAGCCAGCGCGGCAGGAAGTCCTCGTCCAGGGTGATCAGCGCGCCGACGAACGGCCGCCCGTCGCCGACGACCATGCACTCCGCGATCAGCGCGTGGGCCCGGATGCGGTCCTCGATCACCGCCGGGGCGACGTTCTTGCCGCCCGCGGTGACGATGATCTCCTTCTTCCGGCCGGTGATCGTGAGGAACCCGTCCTCGTCGAGCGTGCCCAGGTCGCCGGTGTGGAACCAGCCGTCGGCGAGGGCGTCCGCGGTGGCCGTCTCGTTGTTCCAGTAGCCGGTGAAGAGGTGCTCGCCGTGCAGCAGCACCTCGCCGTCGTCCGCGATGCGCACCACGGAGCCGGGCAGCGGCTGGCCGACGGTGCCGATGCGCGGCTTGTCCCACGGGTTGAAGGCGGTCGCCGCGCAGGACTCGGTCAGGCCGTAGCCCTCCAGGACCGTGAAGCCGATGCCGCGGTAGAAGTGGCCGAGGCGCTCGCCCAGCGGGGCGCCGCCGGAGATCGCGTGGGTGGCCCGGCCGCCCAGCACCGCGCGCAGCTTGGCGTAGACGAGCCGGTCGAAGACCTTGTGCTTGATCCGCAGGCCGAAGGACGGGCCCTGCGGGGTGTCCTGGGCGCGGCTGTAGGCGATCGCGGTCTCCGCCGCCTTGTCGAAGATCTTGCCCTTGCCGTCCGCCTGGGCCTTGGCGCGGGCCCCGTTGTAGACCTTCTCGAAGACCCGGGGGACGCCCAGCATCAGCGTCGGCCGGAAGCCCGCCAGGTCGTCGGTGAGGTTCTTGATGTCGCTGACCATGCCCAGCTTGATGGGGGCCAGGACCGCGGCGATCTCGACGAGGCGGCCGAAGACGTGGGCCGCGGGCAGGAAGAGGAGGACGGAGGCGTCGTCCGCGGTGAACAGCGGCTTGAGCCGCTCCACCGCGTTGCCGCACTCGGCGAAGAAGCTGCGGTGGGTGAGCACACAGCCCTTGGGGCGGCCGGTGGTGCCCGAGGTGTAGACGATGGTCGCGGCGGAGTCCGCGGTGGCCAGCGCCGAGCGCTCGTCCACCTCCTCGTCGGTCAGCCCCTGCCCGGCGGCGCGCAGCCGCTCGACGCCGTCGTGCTCGAGCTGCCAGACGTGGGCGAGGTCCGGCAGCCGGTCCCGCACGGACTCGACGGACGCCTCGTGCGCCGGGGTCTCCACGATGCAGGCGACCGCACCGGAGTCGCCGAGGATCCACTGGATCTGCTCCGGCGAGCTGGTCTCGTAGACCGGCACCGTGACGGCGCCCGCGCTCCAGATGGCGAAGTCCAGCAGCGCCCACTCGTAGCGGGTGCGCGAGAGCAGGCCGACCCGGTCGCCCGGCTGCACGCCCGAGGCCATCAGGCCCTTGGCCGCCGCGCGGACCTCCGCCAGGAAGGCGGTGGCCGTCACGTCCTCCCAGCGCCCGTCGGCCTTGCGCCCTATGACGGCGGCGTCCGGGTGCTGCGCGGCGTTCCGGCGGATGAGATCCGTCAGGTTGCCGTCCGCGGGGACCTCGTACAGGGCCGGAAGGCTGAACTCGCGCAAGACTGCTGCTCCTCGTCGGGCGCCGGCGCCGCCGCGTCGTCGAGGGGCGCGTCGTCGGCTGCGGTCCATGATCAGGCAGATGGGGGGTAGTGGACTGCCCGGACGTTACCCACCAGTACAGCTTTCGAATAGGGGGTCGTGCTCAGATGTTCTCTGCGTCACATGCCGCGGGACTGCGGGCAAAACCCTAGCTCCTCCCTTGGGTGACCGGGAAGTAACCGCAGGTCGGGGCCCTTCCGGGACGGGCCCTGCGGACTTAGGGTGATCGTCATGCGAGTCCACGTGGTCAGCGATGTGCACGGCAACGCCGAGGGCCTGGCCCGGGCCGGCGACGGTGCCGACGCCCTGGTCTGCCTGGGCGACCTCGTCCTCTTCCTCGATTACGCCGATCACTCGCGCGGCATCTTCCCCGACCTCTTCGGGGTCGAGAACGCCGACCGGATCGTCGAGCTGCGCACCCAGCGCCGCTTCGCGGAGGCCCGGGAGCTGGGCCGGCGGCTGTGGGACGGGCTGGACCGCGAGGCCGCGATCGAGTCCGCGGTGCGCAAGCAGTACGCCGAGCTCTTCGCCGCCTTCCCCGCGCCGACCTACGCGACCTTCGGCAACGTCGACATCCCCCGCCTGTGGCCCGAGTACGCCGGCCCGGGCACCCGGATCCTCGACGGCGAGCGGGTCGAGATCGGCGGCCTGGTCTTCGGCTTCGTCGGCGGCGGCCTGCAGTCGCCCATGCGCACCCCCTACGAGATCGACGACGAGACCTACGCGGCCAAGCTCGCCGCCCTCGGCGACGTCGACGTGCTCTGCTCGCACATCCCGCCCGACGTGCCCGAGCTCTGCTACGACACCGTGGCCCGCCGCTTCGAGCGCGGCAGCGCGGCCCTGCTGGAGACAATCCGCGCCGTGCGCCCCCGGTATGCCCTTTTCGGCCATGTTCACCAGCCGCTGGCGCGCCGGATGCGCATCGGCGCAACCGAGTGCGTCAACGTCGGACACTTCGCCTCGACCGGAACACCCTGGGTGCTGGAATGGTGACGCGGCGCGGGATGTAGCCTTCAGCGGCAGACAATTCGAGGCGGCGGACCGGTACCGGAGGAGCCAGGCAGATGGCGGAGAACACCAAGTCGAGCATCACGATCGAAGCGGCCCCGGAGCGGGTCATGGCGGTGATCTCCGACTTCGACCGCTACCCGGAGTGGACCGGCGAGGTCAAGCTGGCCGAGGTGCTGGAGAAGGACGAGCAGGGCCGCGCCTCGCAGCTGCGCCTGGTCCTGGACGCGGGCGCGATCAAGGACGACCACGTGCTGGCCTACAGCTGGCCCGCGGCGAACGTGGTCAAGTGGTCGCTGGTGAAGTCCCAGATGCTGCGCCAGCTCGACGGCTCGTACAGCCTGAAGCCGGTCGCCGGCGGCACGGCCACCGAGGTGACCTACGAGCTCACCGTCGACGTCAAGATCCCGATGCTCGGGATGATCAAGCGCAAGGCCGAGAAGGTCATCATCGACCGCGCGCTGGACGGTCTGAAGAAGCGCGTCGAGAGCAACGCGGCCGCCTGACGCGGCCCCCTGAACCAGGCCCCCGGAGGCACTTCTTGCGCACGGTCCTCGTCACCGGTCCCGGCGGCGCGGGCCGCACCACCGCGGCCGCGGCCGCCGCGCTCGCCGCGGCCCGGCAGGGGCGGCGCGTACTGCTGCTCAGCTGCGACCGGGGCCCCGCCCCCGGCGCGGTGCTCGGCAGGGCGCTGCCCGCGGACGGCGGGGCCGCCGGCCCCTGGACGCCGCCCGTCGAGGCGGCCCCCGGGATGTGGGCCGCCCGCGTCGCCGCCGACGGGCACTTCCGCGCCGTCGCCCGCGACCTCCAGGACCGCGGCGCCTCCCTCTTCGACCTGCTGGGCGCCGCCCCGCTGGACGCCGACGAACTCACCGAGGTGCCCGGCGCCGAGCCGCTCGCGATCCTCGCCGCCCTGCGCGCCGCCCACGCCGACGGCCGCTGGGACCTCGTCGTCGCCGACATGCCGCCCGTGCAGGACACCGTGCGGCTGCTCGCCCTGCCCGAGCAGCTGCGGCGCTACCTGCGCCGCCTGCTGCCCCCCGAACGCCAGGCGGCCCGCGCCCTGCGCCCCATGCTGGCCCAGCTCGCCGGGGTGCCCATGCCGGCCGCCCGGCTGTACGAGACGGCCGAGCGGTGGCAGCGGGAACTCGCCGCCGTCCAGGACGTGTTCGAGTCCGCCGCCACGACCGTCCGCCTCGTCGCCGAGCCGCTGCCGACCACCGTCGAGACCCTCCGCACGGCCCGTGCCGGCCTCGCCCTCCAGGGCTGCCGCATCGACGCCCTGATCCTCAACCGCCTGCTCCCGGACGACTCCGCCGACCCCTGGCTGGCGGGCCTCGCCGCCGAGCAGCGCCTTGCGGGCAAGGCGCTGCGGGAGGACTTCACGGCCGACGCCGTGCCCGTCTGCGAACTGCCCCACCTGGGGCGCAGCCCGCGGGGCACGGAGGATCTGACGGAACTGGCCCTGCGGGCCGAGGAGGCCGCTGCGCGGGACGGTGCGGACGGGTCCGGCGCCGGCGCGGCGTGGGCCGGGGCCGGTGCGGGCCCCGGCGTCGGCTACGGCGACTGCGCGGCAGCGCCCGATGCCGGAGGCGATGCACCTGCCGGGCGCAGCAGCGACTCCGCCGGCGCCGGACTCCTCCTCGGCCTCGACGCGGTCGGCCCGGCAGCCGGCCCCGCAGGGGAGCGGCGTCCCGATCCCTGGTCCGTCGAGGACCGACTGAAGGGCGACGGCATGCTCGTCTGGCGGCTCCCCCTGCCCGGTGCGGAGCGCGACGCGCTCGGGCTGGTGCGGCGCGGGGACGAACTCGTCGTCGCCGTGGGGCCGTTCCGGCGGGTGCTGCCGCTGCCGTCCGCGCTGCGCCGGTGCAGCGTCGCGGGGGCGGGGCTGCAGGACGGGGCGCTGTGCGTGCGCTTCATACCCGACCCGGACCTGTGGCCCAGGACTTCGTAACGGCGCTACCCCGTTCGGGTAACGTCGGAGGAAATACCGGCCGCAGGAGTTCCGACATGAGCGATGCCACCCAGCGCCCCGGCGAGGCGCCCGACCCCGACGCCTGGGAGCGGGCCTGCGCGGAGGATCTCGCCGCCGAGAACGCCCGCCGCCGCGGGCAGGAGCCCGGCACCGCGGCCGAGGAGCTGCGCAAGCTCATGGACGCCGTCGCCGACAAGGTCTCCGAGATCCGGCTGCCCGCCGTGCAGCACGTCGTCGAGGCCGCCCGGGCGGCCGTCGAGCCCGTCGTCGAGCGCAACCCCGAGGTCTTCGACCACCTGGCCGCCGCCGGCTCCGAACTGCTGGCCGCCTACCGTGCCGCCGTCGCCGGCCAGGAGCGCCGCTGGACCCGCGACGAACCGGCCTCCCGGCCGCCCGGGCCGGGCCCGGACGGGGCCGCCGGGGGCGGAAGCGAACGCATCGACCTGGACTGACCAGGGCTCCGGTACGGTTGGTCGCGGCGGGGTTGGAGCTACTGACTGAGGGACACATGGGACTCACCATCGGCGTCGACATCGGCGGCACGAAGATCGCGGCCGGCGTGGTCGATGCAGAGGGCACGATCCTCGCCACATGCAAGGTGCCGACCCCCCCGACCCCGGAAGGCGTCATCGACGCCATCGCCGATGCGGTGCGCACCGTCAGCGAGGGCTTCGAGGTCGAGGCCGTCGGCATCGGTGCCGCGGGCTACGTGGACGACAAGCGCGCCACGGTGCTCTTCGCCCCGAACATCAACTGGCGCCACGAGGCGCTCAAGGACAAGGTCGAGCAGCGCGTCGGCCTCCCGGTCGTCGTCGAGAACGACGCCAACGCCGCCGCCTGGGGCGAGTACCGCTTCGGCGCGGGCCAGGGCCACGACGACGTCATCTGCATCACGCTGGGCACCGGCCTCGGCGGCGGCATCATCATCGGCAACAAGCTGCGCCGCGGCCGCTTCGGCGTGGCCGCCGAGTTCGGCCACATCCGGGTCGTCCCGGACGGCCTGCTGTGCGGCTGCGGCAGCCAGGGCTGCTGGGAGCAGTACGCCTCCGGCCGCGCCCTCGTCCGCTACGCCAAGCAGCGCGCCCAGGCCACCCCGGGCAACGCGGAGATCCTCCTCGGCCTGGGCGACGGCACCCCCGAGGGCATCGAGGGCAAGCACATCAGCGAGGCCGCCCGGCAGGGCGACCCGGTGGCCGTCGACTCCTTCCGCGAGCTGGCCCGCTGGGTCGGCGGCGGGCTCGCCGACCTGGCCTCGCTCTTCGACCCCTCGGCGTTCATCGTCGGCGGCGGGCTCTCGGACGAGGGCGACCTCGTCCTCGACCCGATCCGCAAGTCCTTCCGCCGCTGGCTGGTGGGCGGCCAGTGGCGCCCGCACGCCCAGGTGCTCGCCGCCCAGCTCGGCGGCAGGGCAGGCCTCGTCGGCGCCGCCGACCTGGCCCGGCAGGGCTGACACCGCGGATGCTCGCGGACCTGCCGGCCTCGACGTCCGCCCCGGACGCATCGGTCGTCCGCGTGCTCAGCTACAACGTCCGCTCGATGCGCGACGACGTGGCGGCACTGGCCCGGGTCATCCGGGCCTGCGCCGCCGACGTCGTCTGCATCCAGGAGGCCCCGCGCTTCTTCCGCTGGCGCAAGGCGGCGGCCCGGCTCGCCCGCGAGTCCGGCCTGGTGTACGTCACCGGGGGCGCCACCGCCTCGGGGCCGATGATCCTGTCCTCGCTGCGCGCCCACGTCGAGCACACGGAGGACGTGCTGCTGCCGCGCACCCCCGGCCTGCACCAACGGGGCTTCGCCACGGCGGTGCTGCGCTTCGGGCGGGCGCGGCTGGGCGTGCTCAGCTGCCACCTGAGCATCAACGAGCGCGAGCGGTACGTCCAAGGGGGCCTGCTGCTGGAGCAGTTGGGCGCGCTGGGCGTGCCGTACGCCGTCGCGGCGGGCGATCTGAACGACCGCCCGGACGGCAGGACCTTCAGCCGGCTGTCCGCGGTCCTGCAGGACGGCTGGGCCACGGCGCCGTGGGGGCGGGAGCACACGACGCGGCTCGGTGATCCGCTCCAGCGGATCGACGCGGTGTTCGCCACCGAGGGTGTGCGCGTGCTGGGTTGCGGGGTGCCGATGGGGTTGCCGGGGGTGGCGGAGGGGGATTTGCGCTCCGCCACGGATCACCTGCCGGTGCTGGCCGCCGTGCGGGTGCCGGTGGCCCCGGCCCGGTAGGGGGCGCGGGGCTGTGCGTGATCATGCGGCTCCGCCGCGTGGGCGCGACCAGCCACAGACGGCCCGCAGCTGCAGAACCGCCTTAGACCACGGCCCCCCGGCCGGGGTCGTCGTCATCGTCCCCGTCACTGTCCCGCATGCGCAGCACCAGCGTGGCGAAGCCGCCCAGGAAACCCCCCACCCCCAGCGTGGTGATCCACCACGTCAACTCCTGCCGCAGCAGCACCATCACGAGCAGCAGCAGCGGGCCGCCCAGTACCGCGATCCACGCGAACCGCGACGTCACGTCGCCGGTCGGCAGCGGCGGGGGCTCCGGCGGGACGAAGTGGCCCTCGTCCTCCTGCTCGGCGGCCGCCGCGGCGGGCGGGGTCGTCCAGTCGCGCGGGCCGACCCCGGGCGCGTAGACGATGAAACTCCCCGGCCGCTCGGGCTCGGCCGGCTCCGGCGCCTTCTCCGGGGCGGCGTCCTCGCCGCCCGTGGCGGGCCAGCGGCCCTTCTCCGGATCGGGCTGTTCACCGTAGGAGGCGACGAGTTGCTGCCACGCCGCCTCCTCGTCCAGCGGGTCGCGGCTCTCGTCGCGGTCGCGGTCGCGGTCCGCGTCACGCTCAGCCACGGCCGGCCGCCCCCTCCCCGGCGACGGCCGCGCCGGTGAGCCGGCCGATGAACGCGTACGACTCGTCGAAGATCGTCGCGGCGTCGTGGTCCAGCGTGGCCACGTGGTAGCTGCGCTCCAGCAGCCGCTCGGTGACGTCGCGGGAGGAGACCCGGGAGAGGATGCGCGCCGAGTCGGCGGGCGGCACCACGTGGTCCTCGGGGCTGTGCATCAGCAGCAACGGCTGGGTGACCTGCGGCAGTTCGGAGTCCAGGCGCTGCAGGAAGCGGCGGAAGGAGTGCGCGGCGTGCAGCGGCACCCGGTCGTAGCCGGTCTCCGTGGCGCCGTCCTTGGCGATGTCGCTCGCGATGCCCTTGGTCGTCCGCACCAGGTGCCGCACGACGGGCAGGGCCTTGGCCGCCAGGCCGTGCACCTTGTTCGCCGGGTTGACGACGCACACGCCGGAGACCGCGTCCCCGTGGTGGGCGGCCAGCCGCAGCGCCAGCGCGCCGCCCATGGACAGGCCGAAGACGAAGACCTGCGCGCAGCGCTCGCGCAGCCGCCACAGCTCGCGGTCGACCTCCGCGTACCAGTCCTGCCAGCCCGTGATCTGCATGTCCTGCCAGCGGGTGCCGTGCCCCGGCAGCAGCGGAAGCGCGACGCTCAGGCCCCGTTCGGCGAGATAATCGGCCCAGGGGCGGACGGACTGCGGGGAGCCGGTGAAGCCGTGACACACAAGGACGCCGACCTCTCCGCCGTCATGGCGGAAGGGCTCGGCCCCGGGGAGGAGCAGCACCGGATTCTCCGATCGCAGATGGCATGGAAGGCGCGGGGAAACCCAAGGAAAGGGGTCGGTCCTCAGCGTACGCGGAGCGTCGCATGCCGGGTAGGCAGGTTAAGGTCTCCTCGTCACACACAGGAGGTTCTCGGTTGTTCTACGGCGCAATGAAGCTGTCCATCGGCGGGTCGCTGAAGCTTGCCTTCCGGCCGTGGGTGGAGGGGCTGGAGAACGTACCGGCCGAGGGGCCCGCGATCCTGGCGAGCAACCACCTGTCCTTCTCGGACTCCTTCTTCCTGCCCGCGGTCCTCGACCGCAAGATCACGTTCATCGCGAAGCAGGAGTACTTCACCTCTCCCGGAGTCAAGGGAAAGCTGACGGCCGCCTTCTTCAAGGGCGTCGGCCAGCTCCCGGTCGACCGCTCGGGCGCCCGCGGCGCCGGCGAGGCCGCGATCAAGAGCGGTATCGAGGTGCTGGAGCGCGGTGAGCTCTTCGGCATCTACCCGGAGGGCACCCGTTCCCCGGACGGCCGTCTCTACCGCGGCAAGCCGGGCGGCCTCGCCCGGGTCGCGCTGGCCACCGGGGCCCCGGTGATCCCGGTCGCGATGATCGACACGGAGAAGATCCAGCCGCCCGGCAAGGTCGTGCCGAAGCTGATGCGGCCCGGCATCCGGATCGGCAAACCGCTGGACTTCAGCCGCTACCACGGCATGGACGGCGACCGCTTCATCCTCCGCTCGGTGACCGACGAGGTCATGTACGAGATCATGAAGCTCTCCGGCCAGGAGTACGTCGACATCTACGCGACCGCCGCCAAGCGGCAGATCGCGGACGAGGCGAAGCGCAAGGCCGAGGAGGAGAAGGCGGCCAAGGCCGCCGGCCTGGAGAAGACGGACGAGTAGCACGAGCATCGGGGGCGGGGGATGGCGCAGCGCAGCGGGCGGCCGCGCGCGGTGCGGATGTCGGTCGAGCTCCCGCTGTGGCGGGCGCTCACGGGCTACCGCATCCTCACCCTCGGCTACGCCCTCGGCCTCTTCTGGCTGAGCCACCGCCACTACGCGCACCCGCTCGGCGCCGCCGCCTACATGGCGGTGCTCACCCTCTGGATGCTGCTGACCTGGAACAGGGTCACCGCACCCGAGCGCTGCACCCGGTCCTTCCTGATCGCCGACCTGGGCGTCGCCCTCGCGGGCATCCTGCTCACCTCCGTCGTCGACTCCCCGGCCCGGATCGACGGCGGCGCGGCTACGCTCCCGACGGTCTGGGCGGGCGGCGCGGTGCTGGGGCTGGCCATCAAGGGCGGCTGGCGCTGGGCCGCCGTCGGCTCCACGCTGGTGGCCGCCGCCAACCTCGCCGAGCGCGGCTACCTCGCCCGCGACACCGTCCACAACGTGCTGCTGGTGTGGATCTCCAGCATCGCCGTCGGCTACATCGTCGAGGTCGCCCGCGCCAGTGAACGCACCCTCGCCCGCGCCCTGCGGATAGAGGCGGCCACCCGCGAACGCGAGCGGCTGGCCCGGGACATCCACGACAGCGTGCTGCAGGTGCTGGCCATGGTGCAGCGCCGCGGCGCCGCCCTCGGCGGCGAGGCCGCGGAACTGGGCCGGATGGCCGGCGAGCAGGAGATCGCCCTGCGCACCCTGGTGGCCGGCGGCCTGCTGCCGCCGCAGCGCTCGGCCGAGCAACTGGCCGACGACGCCGAGCTCGTCCGGACCGTCCCCGAGGTCCCGGCCGGCCCCTGCGACCTGCGGGCGCTGCTGGCCCCGTACGCCGGGTCCGCCGTCTCCGTCGCGGCGCCCGGCACGCCCGTGCTGCTGGAGGCGGCCGCGGCGGCGGAGCTGGCGGCCGCCGTCGGTGCCGCCCTGGACAATGTCGCCCGGCATGCGGGGCCGGACGCGCGGGCCTGGATCCTGCTGGAGGACGAACCGGACGAAATCATCGTCACCGTACGGGACGACGGCCCGGGCATCGCCGAGGGACGGCTGGCGGACGCGGAGCGCGAGGGGCGCATGGGCGTCGCCCTCTCCATCCGCGGCCGGCTGCGCGACCTGGGCGGCGGCGCCGTGGTGGAGTCCGTGCCCGGCCAGGGCACCGAGGTCGAGCTGAGAGTTCCGCGGAGCTCACGGGGGAGTGGAGTCGCAGGATGAGCACGGCAGCAGCGGTCAAGGTCATGGTGGTCGACGACCACCCCATGTGGCGCGACGCGGTCGCGCGCGACCTGGCGGCCGCCGGGTACGAGATCGTCGCCACCGCGGGCGACGGCCCGCAGGCGGTGCGCCGGGCGAAGGCCGCGGCCCCCGACGTCCTGGTCCTCGACCTCAACCTGCCGGGCCTGCCCGGGGTCGCCGTCTGCAAGGAGCTCGTCGGCGAGAACCCCGCCCTGCGGGTCCTCGTCCTGTCCGCCAGCGGCGAGCACGCCGACGTCCTGGAGGCCGTGAAGTCCGGGGCCACCGGCTATCTGCTGAAGTCCGCCAGCACCGGGGAACTGCTGGACGCCGTGCGCCGCACGGCCGCGGGCGACGCGGTCTTCACCCCGGGCCTGGCCGGCCTGGTGCTCGGCGAGTACCGCAGGCTGGCCGCCGGCCCCGCCCCCGCCGCGCCCGACGAGCCCGCGGTCCCGAGCCTCACCGACCGTGAGACCGAGATCCTGCGCCTCGTCGCCAAGGGGCTCTCGTACAAGCAGATCGCCGAGCGGCTGGTTATTTCCCACCGCACGGTGCAGAACCATGTTCAGAACACCTTGGGCAAGCTCCAGTTGCACAACCGTGTGGAGCTCGTCCGCTACGCGATCGAGCGAGGTCTCGACGACGCCTGACGCCGCCTGCGGCCGGGCGTCACCCGGCACTCGGCGAAGGGAAGGTGTCATGCGGGTCGGAGTACTGACCGGCGGCGGGGACTGCCCCGGGCTCAACGCGGTCATCCGCGCCGTCGTCCGCAAGGGCGTCCAGCGCTACCACTACGACTTCACCGGCTTCAAGGACGGCTGGCGCGGACCGCTCACGGGAGCGGTCACGCGCCTCGACATCCCCGCGGTACGGGGCATCCTGCCGCGCGGCGGCACCGTGCTCGGCTCCTCGCGGACCAACCCCCTCCGGGAGCCGGACGGGGTCCGCCGCATCAAGGAGAACCTGGCCAAGCAGGAGGTGGACGCCCTCATCGTCATCGGCGGCGAGGACACCCTGGGCGTGGCCTGCCGCCTCTCGGACGAACACGGCATCCCCTGCGTCGGGGTGCCCAAGACCATCGACAACGACCTCTCCGCCACCGACTACACCTTCGGCTTCGACACCGCCGTCAACATCGCCACCGAGGCCATCGACCGGCTGCACACCACGGCCGAGTCGCACATGCGCGTCCTCGTCGTCGAGGTCATGGGCCGGCACGCGGGCTGGATCGCGCTGCACTCCGGCCTGGCGGGCGGCGCCAACGTCATCCTCGTCCCCGAGCAGCGGTTCGACCTCGACGAGGTCTGCGGATGGGTCACCTCGCGCTTCCGCGCGAGCTACGCGCCGATCGTGGTGGTGGCGGAGGGGGCCATGCCGCGCGACGGCGACCTGGTGCTCAAGGACGCCCCGGCGCACGACTCCTTCGGGCACGTCCGGCTGTCCGGCGTGGGGGAGTGGCTGGCCAAGCAGATCGAGGCCCGCACGGGCAAGGAGGCCCGGACCACGGTGCTGGGCCACGTCCAGCGCGGCGGCACGCCGAGTGCGTTCGACCGGTGGCTGGCGACGCGCTTCGGGCTGCACGCCATCGACGCCGTCCGGGACGGGGCGTTCGGGCAGATGGTGGCGCTGCGGGGGACGGACGTCGTCCGTGTCCCCCTGGCCGAGGCGACGGCGAAGCTGAAGACGGTGCCGCCCGAGCAGTACGAGGAGGCGCGCGTCTTCTTCGGCTGACGTCACCCCCGGTTGCCGGACGGGCCGGAAGACCCGTCCGGCAACCGACTTCAGACGAGCACTGCCGCCAGCAGCTCCGTGACGATCGACGCACCGTTCAGCGTCAGCACCGACTCCGGGTGGAACTGGACTCCCGCGAAGCCGCGCCCCCGCAGGGCGTGTACGTCACCCGTCACCGGATCCCTGCTGAGCTCGACCCCGTCGAGACCGGCACCGCCCCGCGCGGTGAACGTGTTGTAGAAGCCCACGACCTCCTCCCGCCCGAAGAAGTCGATCTTCTCCTGCGCCCCCTGGAAGGGCACCTCCTTCCGTACGATCTCCACCCCCAGCTCCGCCGCGATCAGTTCGTGCCCCAGGCACACCCCCAGCAGCCCGTGCCGGTGTTCGCGCAGCAGGTCCGCGGCCAGCCCGCGCAGCAGCCGCATCTTCGGGTCGGCCGCGTCCGAGGGGTTGCCGGGACCGGGGCCCAGCACCACGGGGCCCGCGTGGGTCAGCGCGGCGTCCCGCAGACCGGGCTCGTCGTAGCGCCGCACCGTCACCTTCAGCCCCGAGGTGCGCAGGAGGTGGGCGAGCATCGCCGTGAAGGTGTCCTCGCCGTCGACGACCAGGGCGTGCCCGGTCAGCGCTCCGGTGGACCCGGGCGTCTGCATCCGCAGCCAGAACGGGGCCAGGTCCGCGCGCCGGGCATCCAGCGCCTCCCGTACCCGCGGGTCGTCCCCGAGCCGTACGGGCGGGGCGGCCGACGGGCGTACGGGGCCGCGGCGCACGCCCAGGGCGGCCAGCACGCCGGCCGCCTTGGCGTGGGTCTCGGCGACCTCGCCGTGCGGGTCGGAGCGGCGCACGAGCGTGGCACCGACCCCGACCCGCAGCCGGCCGCGCCGGTCGATGTCCGCGGTGCGGATGAGGATCGGGGAGTCGAGGATCTGCGCACCGCCCGCGTCGCGGCCGATCAGCGCGAGCGCCCCCGCGTAGTAGCCGCGGCCGTGGGGTTCGTACCGCTCGATGACGCGGCAGGCGTTCTGCACGGGCGAGCCGGTGACGGTCGCCGCGAACATCGTCTCCCGCAGCACCTCGCGCACGTCCAGCGAGGAGCGCCCGCGCAGTTCGTACTCGGTGTGCGCGAGGTGGGCCATCTCACGGAGCCGCGGGCCGACGACCACGCCGCCCCGGTCGCCGACGGTGCACATCATCTTCAGCTCCTCGTCGACGACCATGGACAGCTCCTCCACCTCCTTGCGGTCGTGCAGGAAGGCCAGCAGCCCGTCCTCCGAGGCGCCTCCGGCCGGATAGCGGTAGGTGCCGCTGATGGGATTCATCACGACCGTCCCGCCGGACATCCGCACGTGGACCTCCGGGCTGGCGCCCACCAGCGTGCGGTCGCCGGTGTGGACGACGTACGTCCAGTAGGCGCCGCGCTCGCCGGACAGCAGCCGCCGGAAGAGGGCCAGGGCGTCGGCGGGCCCGAAGCCGTGGACCTCGCCCTCGAAGGTGCGCCGGATCACGAAGTTGGCGCCCTCGCCGGTGCCGATCTCGTCCTCGATCACGCGCTCGACGATGCGTGCGTAGGCGTCGTCGTCCACGTCGAAGGTGCCGCCCTCGACCCGGACCTTGTGGGCGGGCAGGGCGTCGAGGACGGCGTCGAGCGGCAGTTCGTGGGTCTCCTCCGGGCACAGCACCAGCAGCGGGGTGCCGTCGTCGCGGACGTCGAAGCCGCGCTCGCGGATCTGCCGGAAGGGGACGAGGGCCAGGGCGTCGTGCACCGGCGCGCCGCCTGCGGGCGGGCCGGAGGGGAGCGGGACGTCGGCCAGCCGCCCGGCCTCGGAGACCGGGCCGAGGAGGAGTTCGACCGTGCCCTCGGGATGACCGGGGGTGCGGCGGTGCAGCAGGGCGAAGGGCGGGCAGCCGTGCGCGGTCAGCCGGGCGAGCAGGGCGGCAGAGGTTGCGGCCATGGGAGAGGTTCCTTCCTGATGGGGGGAGGAACGGCCTGCCGGATGCGCCCCGCGGACGCGGAAGGCCGCCCCTCGGGGCGGCCTTGGCGATGCGATCGGTGTACGCGCGATCAGTGGGCCGCCGGAGGAGCGGTCCACCACCAGTACTGGTTACGGGTGCTGGGCACGTACATGCGGGGCAGGCTACCCGACGCCTCCCACATCTGTCGCGGGATTATCCGGAGCCTCGTCTCACGGTTCGTCTCATACTCCGGTCCGGCCCCGGAACGGCCCCCGCGACCCCGTAATGTTGGGTGCGTGACCGTGAACGCTGAAATCCACGCCGGTGGCAACACCTGGCGCTCCCTGACCGCGGCGCAGCAGCCTGACTGGCCGGACCAAGAGGCTCTGCGCGATGTGATCGCCGAGCTCGAGTCCTATCCGCCCCTCGTCTTCGCCGGCGAGTGCGACCAGCTGCGTCAGCGTCTGGGAGCCGTCGCGCGCGGCGAGGCGTTCCTGCTCCAGGGCGGTGACTGCGCGGAGGCCTTCGACGCCGTCGGCGCCGACCAGATCCGCAACAAGCTCAAGACCCTGCTCCAGATGGGCGCGGTGCTCACCTACGCCGGGTCGGTGCCCGTCGTCAAGGTCGGCCGGATCGCCGGCCAGTACAGCAAGCCGCGCTCGAAGCCGACCGAGACCCGCGACGGCGTGACCCTGCCGACCTACCGCGGCGACTCCGTCAACGGCTTCGCCTTCACGCCCGAGGCCCGCATGCCGGACCCGCAGCGGCTGAAGCGCATGTATCAGGCCTCGGCCTCCACGCTGAACCTGGTGCGCGCCTTCACCACCGGCGGCTACGCGGACCTGCGCCAGGTGCACGCCTGGAACCAGGACTTCGTGAAGTCCTCGCCCTCCGGCCAGCGCTACGAGCAGCTGGCCCGGGAGATCGACCGGGCGATGAGCTTCATGAACGCCTGCGGCGTGGACCCGGAGGCGCTGAAGGCGGTCGAGTTCTACGCGTCCCACGAGGCGCTGGTCCTCGACTACGAGTCCGCGCTGACCCGTGTCGACTCGCGCACCGGCCACCTCTACGACGTCTCGGGCCACATGGTCTGGATCGGCGAGCGCACCCGGCAGCTGGACGGCGCGCACATCGAGTTCGCGTCGAAGATCCGCAACCCGATCGGGGTGAAGCTCGGCCCGACCACCACGGTCGACGAGGCGCTGACCCTGGTCGACCGGCTGGACCCGGAGCGCGAGCCCGGCCGGCTGACCTTCATCACCCGGATGGGCGCGGGCAAGATCCGCGAGAAGCTCCCCGAGCTGGTCGAGAAGGTCACCGCGTCCGGTGCCGTGGTGGCCTGGATCAGCGACCCGATGCACGGCAACACCTTCGAGGCGGCCTCGGGCCACAAGACCCGCCGCTTCGACGACGTGCTGGACGAGGTCAAGGGCTTCTTCGAGGTCCACAAGGCCCTGGGCACCCACCCGGGCGGCATCCACGTGGAGCTCACCGGCGACGACGTCACCGAGTGCGTGGGCGGCGGCGACGAGATCTTCGTCGACGACCTGCACCAGCGCTACGAGACGGCCTGCGACCCGCGGCTGAACCGCAGCCAGTCGCTGGACCTGGCGTTCCTGGTGGCGGAGATGTACCGCGACCAGTGAGTCGCATGTGACGCATGAACGATGGGGTGCGGATCCTGTGATCCGCACCCCATCGCGTTGTGCGCTTCCCACCGGGCCAGGTAAGGTAAGGGTTACCTTATTGATCATTCTGGTGAGGCGGTGACCCGCGTGTACGTCTGCTCGTGCTTCGGCATCACGGAGCAGCAGGTGCGCGAGCACGCGGACCGGGGGGCGTGCACCCCCCGGCAGATCGCCGGGGCCTGCAAGGCGGGCACCGATTGCGGCAGCTGTGTGCGCCGCATCCAGGCGCTGCTCGGCCGCGGCGCATGCCCGCGCCGGGAGCTGGTCGACCAGGGGTCGGCCGATGCGCTGGGCGCCGAGGTCGTGCTGATGTCCGCCGTCTCCGGGGTGCGGGCCGCGTAGCCGGTACGGCCGGGGTCTACTTGCTGCTGCCGTTCTCCTGCTCGATGAACTGGGCGAGGTACAGCGGCTCGCCCAGCTTCTCGATCAGTTCGAGCTGGGTGTCGAGGTAGTCGATGTGGTCTTCCTCGTCCGCGAGGATCGACTCGAAGATGTTGGCCGAGGTGATGTCGCCCTTGGCCCGCATGACCTCCACCCCGCGCCGGAGCCGGTCGATGGCCTCGACCTCCACCTGCCGGTCGGCCTGGAACATCTCGACGATCGTCTGGCCGACCCGGACGTGGAACAGCCGCTGGTAATTGGGCAGCGCCTCCAGGAAGATGATCCGGTCCGTCAGGACCTCCGCGTGCCGCATCTCGTCGAACGACTCGGCCCGGGTGTGTGAGGCGATCTTCGTCCAGCCCTTGTGCTCCTGCAGCTTGGCGTGCAGGAAGTACTGGTTGATGGCGGTCAGCTCCGCCGTCAGCTGTTCGTTGAGGAACTCGATGACCTCGGGGTCGCCCTGCATTGCGCAGTCCTTCCAAGCGGATGTCCGGCAGATTGCGCCGCATCCTTGCATCGCCCCGGGGAGTCGTCCAGTAAGTGCACACTTAGCGCGACTTGTCCGTATCGGGGCGACCCATGGTCATGAGCACCTCCCGGGGTCTGACACCATGGACCCATGGGTCAGTCGGAAAGCCGCAAAGGGGAACTCCAGCTCCCCCCGGGGCAGCGGCTCCAGCGCGGATGGCCGGTGACGCACTACGGGCCGGTGCCCAAGTTCAGGCCGGAGCGCTGGGAGTTCCGCGTCTTCGGCGCGACGGCCGACGGCGACAAGCACTGCTGGACGCACGAGGAGTTCGCCGCCCTCCCGTACACGACGGTCGTGGCGGACCTGCACTGCGTCACGAAATACAGCATGCTGGGCGCCGAATGGGGCGGCGTGTCGGCCCGCACGGTGCTCGAACTGGCTCCGCCGGCGCCGGAGGTCACCCATGTGATGGTGTGGGCCGAGTACGGCTACAGCTCGAACCTGCGGCTCGCGGACTTCACGGCCGAGCAGACGATCTTCGCCACGCACAAGGACGGCGAACTCCTCACCGCGGAGCACGGCTTTCCGGTGCGGCTCGTCGTGCCGCACCTGTACGCGTGGAAGGGGCCCAAGTGGGTCCGCGGCGTGGAGTACATGACGGCCGACCGCCGGGGCTTCTGGGAGGAGCGGGGCTACCACAACGTGGGTGACCCGTGGCGGGAGCAGCGGTACTCCTATCAGGAGGAGCCGGGCGAGGGGCCTGAGCTGTAGCGCGGTATTTCGACTGCGGGTCGTTTGTGGTTGCTCGCGCCCACGCGGCGGAGCCGCATATGTAACTGCCCCGCGCCCCTTCGGGGCGCTACCGCAGCTGCGCCGCGCGCAGTTCCTTCAGGCGGGTCACGTCTGCCGCGTGGCCCTCCGGGCCGCCCGGGGTTTCGATCGTCAGCGGCACGCCCTCCGTCGCCGGGTGGGCGAACAGCTCACCGAAGGCGTCGGCGCCGATCCGCCCCGCACCGATGTTCTCGTGCCGGTCCAGGTGCGACCCCGCCCCCGCCTTCGAGTCGTTCGCGTGGATGAGGCGCAGCCGTCCCTCGCCCATGACCCCGACGAGCTCGTCCAGCACCTGCTTCACGCCGCCCGGCGCGGCCAGGTCGTGCCCGGCGGCGAAGACGTGGCAGGTGTCCAGGCAGACGCCCAGCCGGGGATGCCGGTCCAGCGCCTCCGCGTACGGGCCGAGGTCCTCCACCAGTGAGCAGAGCGAGGCGCCCTGACCCGCCGTCGGCTCCAGCAGCAGCCACGGGTCGTCGTCGTGCGTGAGCTCGTCCAGCAGCGGCAGCATCCGCTCGCGCACCTGGGCCAGCGCCTCCGTACGCGGCCGGCCGGCCGTCGCGGAGCCCGTGTGCACCACGACGCCCTGCGCGCCGATCTCCCGGCCGCGCCGCAGCGAGTGCCGCAGCGACTCCACGGACCGGTCCACCGTCGCGGCGCTGTGCGAGCCGAAGTTGATCAGATAGGGGGCGTGGACGAAGACGGGGAGCCCGCCCTCCTCGCACCCGGCACGGAACTCCTCGTCCTGGCGCGGGTTCCCCGGCGGGGTCGCCCAGCCGCGCGGGTTGGCGACGAAGACCTGGACGGCCTCGGCGCCCATCGCGCGTGCGTAGGGCAGACCGGTCTTCGCCAGGCCGCCCGCCACGGGGATATGTCCGCCGACGGGATTGCGTGTCACTGCGTTCAACGTCCTCAGAATCCTCGGAACCCTCAGAAACCGCTCTTCAGGCGGATGATGATCGTGTCGCCCCGGGCCGCCTGGTCGCCGCCGCGGACCGACTGGGAGTCGACCGAGTCCTGCGGGAAGAAGAACGGCCGGTCGACCTTCACCTGGAAGCCCGCGTCCGCCAGAGCCTTCTTGGCGTCGGCCTCGTTCTTTCCGGTGACGTCCGGGACCGTGATCATCTCCTTGCCCTTGGAGAGGGTCACCGTGACCGTGTCGCCCTCGGCGCCCTTCTCGCCCCTGCCCGGTGACTGCTGGGCCACCGTGCCCTTGTCCTTGGGCGAGTAGACCTGGGTGTCCGCGACCTTGATCTGCAGCCCGGCGTCGCGCAGCGCCGCCGTGGCGTCGGCCACCGTCATGCCGGTCACGTCGGGCACGTTCAGCTGTCGGCCCTTGCTGACGACGAGCGCCACCGCGGAGTCCGGCCGCAGCTCCTGGCCCGGCCGGGGGTCGGTGCCGAGCACGGAGCCCTTCGGGGTCTCGTCGCTGAACTGCTGCGAGACGTCGCCGACCGTCAGGCCCTTGTCCTGCAGCTGCTTCCTCGCGTCGTCCAGCGTCATGCCGACGACATTGGGGACCTGCACCTTCTGCGGACCCCGCGAGACGGTGACCGTCACCTTGCCGTTGTTGCGGATGCGCTCGCCCGGCTTGGGGTCGGTCGCGATGACGTGCCCGCGCTCGACGGTGTCGCTGAAGTCCTGGCGGACCTGCACTCCGAGCCCGGCCTTGTCCAGCTCCTGCTGCGCCTTGGGCTGGGTCATGTCCAGGACGGCCGGCACGGAGGTGAACTGACCCGCGCTGACGTACCAGACGCCCGCCCCGCCGCCCAGCAGCGCGACCAGCAGCCCGATCACCACGGCCAGCCGGTTGACGCGCCGGCGCGGCCCGGACGGCCGGTGCTGCGGCGCGGGGCCCGGCGGGGCCGGGGGAGCGGGCGGGTGCTCGAACCGGGCGGTGCGGTTGAGCAGCTCCTCCGCGGGCGGCGGCAGCGGCTGCGCCGCGGGCTGCCGCGGTATCACGCTCGTACGGTCCTCGGAACCGGCCGGGAGCGGGCTCTGCCGGGCGCCCGGCGGCACCGCGTCCAGCTGCGCGTCCGTCAGGGCCGCACGGGCGGCGCGGGTGAGCTCCAGCAGCCGCACGGCGTCGGCCGGGCGCAGTTGCGGGTCGCGGGCGGTGGCCTTGACCACCAGGCCGTCCAGCTCGGGGGCCAGGTCGGGGACCGCCTCGGACGGCAGCGGCACGTCCTCGTGCAGGTGCTGGTAGAGCACCTGGGCGGGGGTGCCGCCGGAGTGCGGCTTGGCGCCCGTGAGCATCTCGTAGAGCACCACGCCGCACGCGTAGACGTCGGCGCGCGGGTCGGCGGTGCCGTGCTCGATCTGCTCGGGGGCCAGGTACGAGACCGTGCCCAGCACCGAGCCGGTGCTCGTGCTGGTGTGCGTGTCGACGGCCCGGACCAGGCCGAAGTCCGCGACCTTGACCCGGCCGTCGTCGCCGATCAGCACGTTCTCGGGCTTCATGTCGCGGTGCACCAGCCCCGCGAGGTGGGCCGCGCCCAGCGCGGCCAGCACGGACTCGGCGACGTCCAGCGCGGCCCGCGGCTGCAGGGCCCCGCGCTCGCGCAGCACGTCGCGCAGCGTGCACCCGGCGACGTACTCCATCGCCAGGAAGACGTAGCCGCCGTCGGTGCCCTGGTCGAAGACGGCGACCACGTTGCGGTGGTCCAGGCGCGCCACGGTCTTGGCCTCGCGGATGAAACGGTCCACGAAGGCCGCGTCGGCGGCCAGCGAGGGGTGCATCACCTTGAGGGCGACCACGCGGTCGAGCCGGGTGTCCAGTGCCCGGTAGACCGTGGCCATGCCGCCCACGGCGATCCGCGCCTCGACGCGATAGCGGCCGTCGAGCAACTGATCGACGAGGGGGTCCGGCAGGGTCGTATCCACGACACACGAGTCTACGAGCCCCGGCGCCCCTCCAGCCCGCGCCCCGTCAGGGGCGCGGGGAACGGGGCGCCCCGAACCCGGGCGCCCCTTCGGGGCGCGATACCGCTAGGCCGCCCCGAACGCCGGCCGTTCCGGATCCAGTACCGCCACCCCGGCCATCGGCGACGATGCCGTCGCGAAGTGCCGCCGCGGAATCCGCCCGGCCCGGTGGGCGAGCCGCCCCGCCTCCACCGCGTGCCGCATGGCCTCCGCCATGAGCACCGGCTCCTGCGCCCGCGTCACGGCCGACGCGAGCATCACCGCCGAGCAGCCCAGCTCCATGGCCAGCGCCGCGTCCGACGCCGTGCCCGCGCCCGCGTCCAGGATCACCGGGACGGCCGCCCGCTCGGTGATCAGCTGGAAGTTGTGCGGGTTGCGGATGCCCAGGCCGGAGCCGATGGGCGAGCCCAGCGGCATGATCGCGGCGCAGCCGACGTCCTCCAGCCTGCGGGCCAGCACGGGGTCGTCGTTGGTGTACGGCAGCACGGTGAAGCCGTCGTCCACCAGGATCTCGGCCGCGTCCAGCAGTTCGATGGGGTCGGGCAGCAGGGTGCGCTCGTCGGCGATCACCTCCAGCTTGACCCAGTCCGTGCCCAGCGCCTCCCGGGCCAGCCGGGCGGTCAGGACGGCCTCGCCCGCGGTGAAGCAGCCCGCCGTGTTCGGCAGCACCCGGATGTCGTGCCGCTCCAGGAGGGACAGCACCGAGCCCTGCACGGACGCGTCCAGCCGCCGCATGGCGACCGTGGTCAGCTCGGTGCCGGAGGCCAGCAGGGCGCGCTCCAGCACGTCCAGGCTGGGCGCGCCTCCCGTGCCCATGATCAGGCGGGAGTTGAAGGGTGTGTCGGCGATGGTGAGCAGATCGTCTGCCATCGGTGCTGATCAGCCTCCCTGCACTGCGGTGAGGACCTCGACCCGGTCGCCGTCGGCGAGCGGGGTGGCCGGCCACTGGCCGCGCGGGACGACGGCCTCGTTGACGGCGGCGGCGACGCCGCCGGGGGCGGTGGTGAGGGTGGCCACCAGCCCGTCCAGCGCGGTGCCCGCGGGCAGTTCGCGGTGCTCTCCGTTGACGCTGACCCGGACGGTGGCGGTGCGGGTGTTCCCGCCGGTGGTGGTCATGCGGACTGCTCCTGGAGTGCGGGGGCGAAGCGCCGGGGGGAGAAGGGGACGGCCTCGTCGGGCAGCCGTCCGGTGGTCAGCGCCTCGGCCATCACGTCGCCGGTGAGCGGCGTGAGCAGCACGCCGTTGCGGTGGTGGCCGGTGGCCGCGAGCAGGCCCGGCAGCACGGTGGGCCCGAGCATCGGGGCGTTGTCGGGGGAGCCGGGGCGCAGGGCGGCGCGGGTCTCCACGAGCGGCAGCTCCGTGATGCCCGGTACGAGTTCGTGGGCGTCGCGCAGCAGTTCGTAGACGCCGCCCGCGGTGACGGTGGTGTCCCAGCCGAGCTCCTCCGACGTGGCGCCGAGGACCAGTTCGCCGTTCTCGCGCGGCACCAGGTACACGTGCCCGCCGCGCACGACGGCCCGCACCGTGCGGGAGAGGAAGGGCGCGTACGCGTCCGGCACCCGCAGCCGCAGGATCTGGCCCTTGACCGGCCGCACCGGCGGCAGCGCCCCCTCCGGCAGGCCCGCGAGCCGGCCGCTGCCGCTGCCCGCGGCCAGCACGGTCTGCCCGGCGGAGATCCGGGTGCCGTCGGCGAGTTCGGCGCCGGCCGCCCGGTCCCCGGCGAGCAGCGCGCGGACGGCCTCGGCGCGGTGGAAGACCACCCCGGCGCGCTCACAGGCCGTCAGCAGCGCCCCGGCCAGCCGCCGCGGATCGGTCTGGTGGTCGCCGTCGACCCGCAGCCCGCCCTGCACGCCCGGCGCCAGCATGGGCTCCAGGCGGCGGCACTCGCGCCCCGACAGCCACTGCGAGTCCAGTCCGGACCGCTGCTGCAGGGCGTGCAGTTCGCGCAGGTGCGCCCGGTCGTCCGCGTCGAGCGCGACCGCGAGCGTGCCGCAGGCGCGGTAGCCGGTGTCCTGGCCGACGGCGTCCTCCAGCTCGGCCGTGAAGGCCGGATAGCGGCGCGCGGAGGCCAGGTTGAGGGCGAGCAGCGCCTGCTCGCCGTAGTGCAGCTCGGTCACCGCGGCCAGCATCCCGGCCGCGACGGCGGTCGCCCCCGCGCCGCCGGGCGCGGGGTCGGCGACCGCCGTGCGCAGCCCGCGCTGGGCGGCCCGCCAGGCGGTGACCAGACCGATGAGACCGCCGCCTATGACGAGGACGTCGTACGTCTCCGACAGCCTCGGGGGCGCGGTGGAGGACACATGCATGGGCATCCAGCCCCTCCCTTCGCCGGCATGACCCGGATCAGGTTCGTACGGTCGGAGGCCGTCCAGCCTCCCTCTCAGCCCGGTCCGTCCGGGCTCCCGCGAGTGCTTTGCGAACCCACCCTAGTACGCCTCGCCGAGCCCCCGGAAGGGCGGCCGGGGCCAGGAGGTGCCTGACGGGGCGCCCCTCGCGGGCGGCACCGCCGTGACGCTGTGTCAGAGGTCTCGTCACCGGGTGCTCCGGAAGACGCCGTCCGCCGACCTACAGTGATCTGGTGAGCGAGCAGACGAAGACCGCAAGCGGCGGGCGCACCGTCGTCATCGCCGGCGCCGGCATGGCCGGGGTACAGACCGCCGTCGCGCTGCGCGAGCAGGGCTGGGACGGGACGATCCGGCTGCTGGGCGCCGAGCCCCACGAGCCCTACGACCGGCCGCCGCTGTCCAAGGCCGTCCTGCTCGGCAAGGCCGAGGGGTCGGCCTTCGCGGTGGACTTCGGCTCCCTGGCCATCGACCTGCGCCTCGGCGTCGGGGCCACCGGGCTGCGGGCGGACGAGCACCTGCTGGAGACCACCGCGGGCCCGCTGCCCTACGACGTCCTGGTGATCGCCACCGGCGCCGACCCCGTCTCCCTCCCCGGCAGCGCCGGCCTGCCCGACGTGCACGTGCTGCGCACCCTGGACGACGCGGAGCGGCTGCGCCCGGTGCTGGCCGGTCGGCACGACGTCGTCGCCGTCGGGGCCGGCTGGATCGGTGCGGAGTTCGCCACGGCGGCCCGCGAGGCCGGCTGCCGGGTCACCGTGGTGGAGGCCGCGGACCGGCCACTGGCGGGCGCGATGCCCGCCGAGGTCGCCGCCCACATGACCGAGTGGTACGCCCAGGCCGGCGCCCGGCTGCTCACCGGCACCGGCGTGGCCGCCGTGGAGCCCGGCGCCGTGGTGCTCACCGACGGCACCCGGCTGCCGGCCGACGCCGTGGTCGTCGGCATCGGCGCCCGCCCGGCGACCGGCTGGCTCGCCGGCTCGGGCGTCGAGATCGCGGAGGACGGCTCCGTCGTCACCGACGACCGGCTGCACACCTCGCTGCCGGACGTCTACGCGGTCGGCGACTGCTCCTCCTTCCCCTCCGCCCGGTACGGGCAGCGGCTGCTGGTGCACCACTGGGACAACGCCCTCCAGGGGCCGCGGACCGTCGCGGAGAACATCGTCCACGGCCCGGACGAGGCGCCGGTCTACGACCCGGTGCCGTACTTCTGGTCCGAGCAGTTCGGGCGGTTCGTCCAGTACGCGGGGCACCACGCCGCCGCCGACGAGACGATCTGGCGCGGCGACCCCGACGGGGCCGCCTGGACGGTGTGCTGGCTGCGCTCGGGCACCCTGGTCGCCCTGCTCGCCGTGGGGCGCCCGCGCGACCTGGCACAGGGGCGCCGGCTCATCGAGCAGGGCGCCGTCCTGGACCGGGAGAAGGCGGCGGACGCGTCGGTGCCGCTGAAGGGGGCGGTGCGGGCTGCCCTTCCGGCGGAGTCGTAGCCCCGTCAGGGGCGCGGGGAACTGCGCGACCAGCCCCCACCGGCCCGCAGTCGGCGCACCACCCCAGGGGTCCTGGGCGCAGCCCCTGGGGGTACCTCCTGGGGGCACCCCCAGCGGTAGCTGGGGGAGGTAGCCGGGGGACCTCGGCTGAGGGTGTCGCGGCTGATCGCGCAGTTCCCCGCGCCCCTTACGGGGCGACGCGGGGACCAAGTCGGGTCAACCCGGCTTCCGGCTGTCGGTCCCGGATGGCAGGCTTGTCCCTGTGACCGAGATTGACGAAAAGATTGATGCTCTCGTCCCCGCGTGGCTCAACCTCCCCGACATCGCCGAAAAGTTCGGCATCGAGGTGACGCGCGTGCGGCAGCTGGTCAAGGAGGGCCAGCTGATCGCCGTGCGCCGTGGTGAGAACCGAGTGCTCATGGTGCCCGCCGCCTTCATCGGCGAGGACAAGGTGGTCAAGGGCCTCGCCGGGACCCTGACCCTGCTCCGGGACGACGGCTTCAGCGACGAGGAAATGCTGGAGTGGCTCTTCACTCCGGACGAGACCCTGCCCGGCACCCCCGCGCAGGCCCTGCGCGAGAATCGCGGCACGGAGG
Source organism: Streptomyces sp. AM25 (assembly GCF_058146165.1). NCBI lineage: Bacteria > Bacillati > Actinomycetota > Actinomycetes > Kitasatosporales > Streptomycetaceae > Streptomyces > Streptomyces sp. AM25. The sequence continues at coordinate 459,977 of NZ_JBKIWN010000009.1, forward strand.
TGAAGCGCCGCGCCCAGGCGCTCGCCGTCTGACCGACCTCACACACCGTCCGGCGTACGGGCGCGGGCCGCTGTGGCTCGCGCCCGTACGGCGCAAGAATCCCGGGGGAGACACCCGAATGCCCGTCACCGCGCGCGAGCGGCTCGCCGACGCCCGGCTGTACCTGTGCACCGACGCGCGCAGGCGCCAGGGCGACCTGCCCGAGTTCCTGGACGCCGTGCTGGCGGCCGGGGTGGACGTCGTCCAGCTGCGCGACAAGGGCATGGAGGCCGGCGAGGAGCTGGAGCACCTCGCGGTGTTCGCCGACGCCGCCCGCCGCCACGGTCGGCTCCTCGCGGTGAACGACCGCGCGGACGTCGCGCACGCCTCCCGCTCCGACGTGCTGCACCTGGGCCAGGGCGACCTGCCGGTGCCCGCGGCGCGGGCGATCCTCGGCGAGGACGTGCTCGTCGGACGCTCCACCCACGCGGAGGCGGAGGTCGACGCCGCCGTCGCCGAGCCCGGCGTGGACTACTTCTGCACCGGCCCCTGCTGGCCGACCCCCACCAAGCCGGGCCGGCACGCCCCGGGGCTCTCCCTGGTGCGCTACGCGGCCTCGCTGGCGCCCGCCCGTCCCTGGTTCGCGATCGGCGGGATCGACGCGGGCAACCTGGACGAGGTGCTGGACGCGGGGGCCCGGCGGGTCGTGGTGGTACGGGCGATCACCGAGGCGGACGATCCGGGAGCCGCGGCGGCGGAGCTCGCGCGCCGGGTCCGGGAACGCGACGTGTGACCCCGGTGTCCACGGTGTGGACACTCGGCGGATGCTTCGCGGGGCGAAGCGGGCATATCGCAAATAGGGGTTTGGGGACCGTGCCGCCGCTGGTTAACTTGCCGGTATGGCCCTTGGCACTGCTTCCACCAGGACAGACCACGCACGGACCGTCCGCGAACTGCTCGCCTCCGGTGAGCGGTCGTACTCGTTCGAATTTGCTGCACCGAAGAGCGAGAAGGGGGAGCGGACGCTGTGGAACGCCATCCGGCGCATCGAAGCCGTCGCCCCCACCTTCGTCTCCGTGACCTACGGCGCCGGCGGCTCCTCCCGTGAGGGCACCGTCCGGGCCACCGAGCGGATCGCCACCGACACCACGCTCACCCCGGTCGCCCATCTGACGGCCGTCAACCACTCCGTCGCCGAACTGCGCAACATCATCGGCCAGTACGCCGACGTCGGCATCCGCAACATGCTCGCGCTGCGCGGCGATCCGCCCGGCGACCCCATGGGCGAGTGGGTGCACCACCCCGACGGCGTGCGCCACGCGGCCGACCTGGTGCGGCTCATCAAGGAGTCCGGCGACTTCTGCGTGGGCGTCGCGGCCTTCCCGGAGATGCACCCCCGCTCCACGGACTGGGACACCGATGTCCGGTACTTCGTGGACAAATGCCGTGCGGGCGCCGACTTCGCCATCACCCAGATGTTCTTCTATCCGGAGGACTATCTGCGCCTCCGTGACCGGGTCGCCGCCGCGGGCTGTGACACTCCGATCATCCCGGAGGTCATGCCGGTCACAAATGTGCGGCAGATCGAACGATTTGCTCAGCTCAGCAACGCCGCCTTCCCTCCGGTCCTGGCGGAGCGGATCCTCGCGGTGCAGGACGATCCGGCCGCTGTACGCTCGATCGGTATCGAGTACGCGACGGAGTTGTGTGCCCGGTTGATGGCCGAGGAGATTCCCGGGCTGCATTTCATTACCCTGAATCACTCCACGGCCACGTTGGAAATCTACGAGAATCTGGGGCTGCACCAGCGGTCCTGACGGCGGCCGGTGAACGGCGGCCGGTGAGAGGGGCGTTAATGGGCTGGACGGTCCTCTACATCGCGTTCGGTGTCGTCGCGCTGTGGCTGCTCGGCGAAGTGCTGCTGCAGTACAAGGCGCGGCTGCGCTGGCGGCTGCTCGCGTTCGCCGGATTCCTCGGCGTGGTCGCGGGCGTGGTCGTCCCGTCGGTGGCGGTCATCGTCGTCGGCGCGCTGGCGTTCGCCGTGGGACAGACGTACGTGACGCTCTCGTTCCGGCGCGGCTTCGACAAGGGCTGGGCGGTCCGGCGGCGTTCGGCCCCCGCGAAGGGCAGGAAGGGCGGGCGCCGCAGGGGCAAGGGCGAACGCCCGGCCGCCCCCGAACCGGCTCCGGCCGCCCCCGCTCCCGACGCCGCCCTGGCCGCGGAGGAGACCCAGGCGTTCCCGGCGGCCGCCATGGACGACGCCACGGCGGTGCTGATGCCCGACGTGCCGCTGCAGGCACCGGCACAGGCCATGGATGCCGATGCGACGGCGGTGTACCCGGCGTACGGCGACCCCGCGCAGCAACAACAACAGCAGCAACAGCCGTATGCCTACGGGCACGAGCACGGGCAGGAACAGCAGTACGCCGCGTACTCCGACCCGTACATCGGCAACCGGCAGCAGACCTACGGGGCCTACGAGTCGTACGAGACGCAGCAGGCGCACTACGGGCAGCAACAGCAGTACGCGGCCGACGCCTACGCCCCGCAGCACTACGACATGGACACCCCGCCGGGCGGCGTGTGGGTGCCGCAGCAGCGCGACACGGAGACGCCTCCGACGGACGGACACCTGCCTCCGACGGGCGAACAGGGGTACGGCGGGCAGCAGTACCGCTACTGACCGGCGGACCTCACTGCGAGCCGCGCCAGTCCGCCCCCTCGACGACCAGCCCCGCCACCATGGCGCCCGACATCCCGGCGTGCGCCAGCCCGCCTCCCGGGTGCGCAAAGCCCCCCGCCAGGTAGAGCCCCGGCAGGGACGTCGCGTTGGCGGGCCGCAGGAACCGCCCGTCCAGGCCCGCCAGGGCGGGCGCCGGCACCCCGCCGCCCGCCGCCCCGGTCGCCGCCTCCGTGTCCGCAGGGGTGCGCACCGCGCGCCACGACTCCCGCTCCCGCAGCCCCGGCACGGCCGCCTCCGCGGCCCGCACCATGCGGTCCGCGACATCGGCCGCCGTCCGCTCGTCCGACCAGTCCACGCGGCCGCCGTGCGGCGCCACGGTCGCCGTGAGCGTCACGGCCTCGTGCTCCCCGTCCGGCCGCGTCGCCGGATCGTCGGGCCGCAGCACGGTCACCGTCGGCCGGTAACCCGCCACGGGGCCCGCGCCGAAGACGGCCTCCAGCTCCGCGGCCCGGTCGTCGCCGTGCACCACCGTGCGGTGCACCACGCCCTCCGGCCGCGCCCCGCCGAGCGCCAGGAAGACGCTGAACCGCCCGGGCGCCACGGCCCCGGGTGCCACCGGCGGCATCCCTTCCAGCCGCCCCGGGGCGACCCCGCACACCACCGTGTCCGCCTCGGCGACGCTGCCGTCGGCCAGCCGCACCCCGGCCGCGCGCCCGTCCTTCTCCACCAGCGCGACGACCTCCGCGCCGAAGAAGAACTCCACCCGGCGCGCCACGCACCGCGCGTGGAGCGCCCGGGCGAGCCCGTGCATGCCCCCGCTCACGTACCAGCTGCCGAAGGTCTGTTCCATGTAGGGCAGCACCGCCGCGCTCGCCGGGGCGCTGCGCGGGTCGAGGCCGTGGGCCAGGGCGTGGCTCTCCAGAAGCGCGGCCGGCCGCGGGTCCTGCAACTCCCGCTCGGCGACGGCCGCCAGCGTGAGCGGCCCGCTCCGGCGCCGCCACCACCCCCGCCGGGGCGGCGCCGGATACGGATCCCGGCCCAGCGCCGGGACGCGCTCCGCGTGCAGCGGCTCCTCCAGCAGGGGACGCCGCGTGGCGTCCCAGACCTCGCGCGCCCGGTTGACCAGATCGCTCCAGCGCTCTCCCGCGCCGGGACCGATCGCCCCGTCCAGCTCCTGGACGACGCCCGCCCGCGAGGCGTTGGGCAGCGAGACGTCCGTGCCGTCGGCGAAGAGGTGCCGGCTCGACGGGTCCACCTGGGACATGGCGACGCACTGCTCCAGCGGCTCCTTGCCCGTCTTGACGAACAAGTCCCGGTAGACAGCGGGCAGATGCAGCAGCCCGGGGCCGGTGTCGAAGACGAACCCGTCCCGCTCGAACCGTCCCACCGCGCCGCCGGGGGTCTCCGCGCGCTCGTACACCGCCACCCGGTGGCCCGCGACGGCCAGCCGGGCAGCGGCCGCCATCGCGCCCATCCCGGCGCCGATCACCGCAATCCGTGCCATGGGAGCGACCTTATCCGCCCCCACCGACAGCTCGGTTCCGGGCGGTTACGAGCCCGTCCGCTCGCCCTGCCACGCCGCGCCCACGTGCACCGGGGGCAGCCCCCGCAGCCGCTTCTCGTCCCGCCGCTCGCGCCGGCGCTGCAGGAAGCGGCGCACCCGCTTCCACAGGACGACGATCAGCGCGAGGCCCAGTGCGAGCAGCGTGCCCGCGATGCAGGCCGCGACGAGCGGGTGGAACAGCGCGAAGACCACGAGCCCGGCGACCGCCAGGTCCTCCAGCAGGCTCACCACGATGTTGCTGGCGGGCTCCGGCGAGGCGTTGACGGCCATCCTGGTGCCCGCCTTGACCAGATGGCTCAGCAGCGCGGCCGAGCCGCCCACCGCTCCGGCCGCCAGGTGCGTGAGCGAGCCGTCCTGGCCCGCCAGCAGCGCGCCGACCACCGCACCGGCGACCGGCCGGATCACGGTGTGCACGGCGTCCCACACCGTGTCGACGTAGGGGATCTTGTCGGCGACGGCCTCGCAGAGGAACAGCACGCCTGCCGCGATCAGCACGTCGGGCCGCTGAAGGGCCTCCGGTACCTGATCGCTGACACCGGTGGAGCCGAGAAGGCCGAGCAGCAGGACCACGGCATAGGCGTTGATCCCGCTCGCCCAGCCGCTGGTGAAAACCAAGGGGAGCACTGACACGCGCCGCATCGTAGCCCCGGCCGGGCCGGATGCTCACCTCGTGAGTATGCGTACTCAGACGCCGGGATGAGTATCCGTGCGGATGGGGCCGGGCCCGCCCGGACGGCAGAGTGGGAACGCGGAGGGGACGCGGCCGCCGGCACCGCCGACACGGGGTGGCGGAACGGCGGGGCGGCCCGGACGCGTCCGGGGGGCACGGGAGCTTCCCTTGGGGGCTCGGGGGAACACGGGGGAACGCCGCTGCCGGCGCGGACCGAGGGGCACGGTCCGTACCGGCAGCGGCGGCCGTTGCGTGATGCTTTTCAGCGGACTCGGCGAAGTCCGGTGCGGTACCGCGCCCCGAAGGGGCGCGGGGAACTGCGCGACCGGCCGAGGACGGCCCGCAGCCGTCGGACCGCATTTCCAGCGGAGCGCTCAGCGCTTGGGGCTGTCGCCGCCGACGCGGCCCTGCAGCAGCCGCGACAGCGCCGAGTGCACCTCGTCGACCGACCGCTCCGGCTGGAACGACTGCCAGTCCAGCGCCGCCACGAGCACCATCCCGAACAGCGCGGACGCCGTCAGCGGAACGTCGATCTCCTCGCTCAGCTCGCCTGCGGAGATCGCCTTCCGCAGCACGTTCTCGATGACCGCGACGGCCTGCTGCCGCACCTGCATCAGCGTCGACTGCCACGCCCTATTGGTGCGCCACAGCTCGGCCACGTACAGCTGCGTCAGCGCCGGGTAGGCGGAGATGAACTCCAGACCGGCCCGGATCATCGCGTCCAGCGCATCGACGTTGCTGCCGCCGCGGGCGGCCGTCCCGTCGGCGGCCCGCTGCAGCGAGTCCGTCAGCAGCTCGATGCCGTGCCGCAGCAGCTCCTCGAAGAGCACGGTCTTGCTCGCGAAGTTGTAGTAGACCGTGCCCTTGGCCACTCCGGCCCGCTCGGCGATCTCGTCCACCGTCGTCGAGGAGAACCCCTGCTCGGCGATCAGGGTGACCGCCGCTTCGAAGAGCTTCCGCCGGGTGTTCGTGCGGCGCGTACTGCTGCTGTCCATGACGGTGATTCTCCCTGTACGGACGGTGTCCTCGCTCACAGACTCAGCTCCGGGTGCAGCCGGTCCAGCGACCAGACCTGCTTGCCGCGCGCTGCCCAGGCGGTCAGCGCGAGCGCGCCCACGGTGAACGCGGCCAGTACGCCGCACGCCTGCCAGACGGGACCGAGCCCGCCGCCGCTGATGAGGCGGCGCAGCCCCTCGATGACGTAACTCATCGGCAGGTAGGGGTGGATGGCGTTGAAGAAGCCCGGACTGGTCTGCACGGGATACGTGCCGCCCGCGGACGTCAGCTGGAGCATCAGAAGCGCCAGGACGAGGATGCGTCCCGCCGGTCCGAAGCGTGCGTTGAGCCACTGCACGATGGATGCGAAGCACGCGGTGACCAGTACGAGGAAGCCGACGGTCCCCGCGGCGCGTTCCATCTGCAGGCCCAGCGCCCAGTGCAGCACCGACAGCAGGGCGGCCACCTGCAGCGCGCCGATCGCCACGACCGGCAGCCAGCCCGCCAGCGCGATCCGCCAGGCCGGGGCGCCTGCGGCGAGCGCACGGCGGTTGAGCGGCTGCATCAGCATGTAGGCGACCATCGCGCCCACCCAGAGGGAGAGCGGGATGAAGTACGGCGCGAACCCGGTGCCGTAGTTGGGCGCCTTGTGCAGCGCCTGCGAGGCCAGCTTGACCGGATCGGCCATCACCTCGGTGCGGGCGTCGCGGTCGCTCTTGCCGTAGTCCGGAATCTTCGACACACCGTCGTGCAGCCCGCCGGCGAGCTTGGAGGACCCGTCGGACAGCTTGAACATGCCGCCCTCCAGCGAGTCCGCGCCACTGCGCAGCTTCCCGATCCCGTCGTCGAGACCTGCGACGCCGTCCTTGGCGTCGCCCAGACCGGTGTGGAGCCGGCCGGCGCCGGTGTGGAGCTGGCCTGCGCCGTCGTGCAGCCTTCCGGCCCCGCTGTCCAGCTTCGCCGCACCGGCGGCGACCTTCTGTGCGCCGTCGTTGAGGGCGTTGACGTTGCGGACGGCGTCGTCGATGTCCTTGGCGAGCGTGGGGGCCTTGTCGTGCAGTTTCTGGGCTGCGGACTGGAGGGCGTCCAGTTGAGACGGCAGCTTGTCGAGTTCGCCGTTCTTGTTGTTGACCAAGTCGTCGAGCTTCTTGGCGCCCTTCGCCGACTCGTCGGCCGCGAAGACGGCCTTCTTGAGCTTCGGGCATGAGTTGCTCGGCTGCGTGGCGTTCTCGCAAAGGTCTGCGTACACGTCCTGCACGCCCTTGAGAGCGAGGCCGCTGGCCGCGACCATGTCGGCCGTCGCCTTCGGGGACGGCAGGTCTGCCAGGTGCTGCCGCAGGTTTCCCGCATCGTCGGCGACGTCACCGGCAATCCTGCCGATGTCCGCGGCGTTGTTCCTCAGGTACGTCGCGTCCTTGCTCGACACGGCGTCGTTCACCTTGCCGGCCAGCTGCGCGGTGCCGTCCGCCACCCGACGCGCACCGTCCGTCAACTGGCTCGCCCCGTCGGCCACCTGCCCGGCACCGTCGGCCAGTTCCCCGGACTTGGCGTCCAGCGTCCCCGCACCGGAGTGCAGCTTGTCCACCCCGTCCTCGAGCTTGCCGCTCCCCTCCTTGGCCTGGCTGAGGCCGTTCTTGAGGTCGCCGGCGCCCTTCTCGGCCTTGCCTATGCCGTCGCCCAGCTGGTCGGCGCCGTCGGCCGCCTGCTTGGTCTTGTTGTGCAGGTCGGAGAAGGAGACGAAGATCTTGTCGTAGAAGGAGCGCGACGCGTTGCGCGACGCCGCCGCGCGGACCTCGGCGAAGACCGTGCGGGAGATCGAGCCGACGATGTAGTTGTTGGCGTCGTTCGTACGGACCTGGAGTGCGCCGGTCTCCGGGGAGTTGCCCGAGCTGGAGGCGACCCGCTTGCTGAAGTCCGTGGGGATGGTCAGCGACAGGTAGTACTTGCCGCTCTCCAGGCCCTTGCGCGCGTCGGCGGCGCTGGTCTCCTCCCACTTGAAGGACGACTTGCTGCCGTGCAGGCCCTCGGTGATCGAGTCGCCGGCGGTGAGCTTCTTGCCGTCCACCGTGGCGCCCCGGTCGTCGTTGACCAGCGCCACCGGCACCTTGTCGAGCCGGCCGTAGGGGTCCCAGAAGGACCACAGGTACAGCGCGCCGTACAGCAGCGGCAGCAGCAGGAGCGCGACGAGCGCGGCGCGGGGCAGCTTGCCCCTGCCGAACCGCTTGAGCTCAAGCGCGGCCAGTTTCGGCGAACGCATGCGCCGCTCCCTTCGTCTCGTTCCCGCCGTCGGTCCTGACGACGAGCGCCCCCTCGGGCGCCTCGCTGCACACTGCCAGCACGGTTGTGCCGGCGTCCGCCACCGACCGCAGCAGCGCCCACGCCTGTGCGCGCTCCGCGTCGGAGAGCTTGAGGTCGGTGTCGTCCACGGCGATCAGCCGCGGGGTGCCGATGAGCGCCAGGGCCAGCGACAGCCGCAGGGCGGCGAGCCGTTCCAGCTCCCGTACGGCCGTCCGGCCGCCCTTCGGCAGGGCGGCGACGTCCAGCCCGGCCGCAGTCACGGCCGCGTCGATGCGCGCCCTGGTCCGCGCCGCCCGCTCGGTGCGGGACCGCAGCAGGGTCAACGGCGAGCCGCCGAAGCGGAGTTGCAGCAGGGCGCGCTCGTGCAGGTGCTCGTCGACGGTCAGGGACGCGTCGAGCTCGGCGACGCCGGGAACGTGGGCCAGCGCGCTGATGCGCCGCACCGCGGCCATCTGCTTCGGCAGCGGCAGTCCGCCCACCTCGGCGCTCCCCGCGCCCGTCCGCATGCGGCCGGTGAGGGCGAGCAGCAGACAGGTGCGTCCCGAGCCGGACGGGCCCTCGACGGCGACGAGCGAACCGGGGAGCGCATCGATGTCCACCCCGCGGAAGGCCCAGCCTCGCGGTCCCTTGACGCCGAGTCCCCGGGCTCTGATCGCGGCCCCCTGGCCGGGCGGGGCGCCCGTGGTGCTGTGCACGTCTACCTCCCTGCGATCCCTGTGCGGCGATCTTGAACTGACCAGTCAGTCTAAAAACTGTAGCGCGCACCGCGCCCGGCTCGCCCGACGGGGGTGTCCGTTCGGCGTTTGTGCAGGCCGGGGCGATTGTCAGTGGGGTGCCCCACGATGAGCAGCAGACGGCGGCCCCGCCCCGCGTGCGGATCGCCGCCCCGACGAAGGAGGTTCGTCATGGCCGGCTTCGCGAACGACGTCCACCCCGTGCTCCGCCGCGCCGTCGCTCCCCCCGCGGCCCTCGACCTGCTCGCCCAGGCCCGTGCGGGCCTGCGGGAGGCCACCGCCCTCGACGCCCCCCACGAGCGGTACGCCACCGCCCATCTCGCGGCGCTGCGCACGGCCGCCGCCGTGCTGGCCGTGCGCGCCCGCCCCGAGGTGCCCACGCGCCGCCGGCGCATCCGCAGCGCCTGGGAGGTGCTCCCGGAGGTCGCTCCCGAACTCACCGAGTGGAGCGCCCTGTTCGCCTCCGGCGCGGCCCGCCGGGCCCGGGCGGAGGCGGGCATACGCTCCGCGGCGAGCGCGCGTGACGCGGATGATCTGGTGCGGGATGCGGGGATGTTCCTGCGGATCGTGGAGCGGTCGCTTCTTGGTCGCGGGCCGTCCGTGGCCGGTCGCGCCCACGCGGCGGAGCCGCATCGTGCAGCACAGTCCCGCGCCCTTTACGGGGCGCCCCCCGTGCAGGGCGGGGACTGCGATCGATCCGCCGGACAGGCAATAGGCTGAGCCTTACCGACGTCAGTCATCCGCCGAGGAGCCACCCGCCGTGTCAGACCAGCTCCGCCCCCGGGCATCCCTGCGTACCGCCGTGGTCTGGGAGGTCCTGCGGGACGCCCTGGACCGCCGCGCCAAGGCCGCCGGCCGGGACGCCCTGGAGGTCCTCGACACCGGCGGCGGCTCCGGCAAGTTCGCCGTGCAGGCCGCCCGGCTCGGCCACCGCGTCACCGTCGTCGACCCGAACCCCAACGCACTGTTCGCGCTGGAGCGCCGGGCCACCGAGGCGGGCGTCGCCGATCTGGTGCGCGGGGTGCAGGGCGACGCCCTCGGTCTCTTCGAGGTGGTCGAGCGCGGCGCCTACGACGCGGTGCTGTGCCACGGCGTTCTGGAGTACGTGGACGACCCCGCCGAGTGCGTCCGCAACGTGGTCGCCGCGCTGCGCCCGGTCGGCACGCTCAGCCTGCTCGCCGCGGGCCTCGGCGGTGCCGTGCTCGCCCGTGCCCTCGCTGGCCACTTCGACGAGGCCCACCGGGCCCTGACCGACCCCACGGGCCACTGGGGCCCCGGCGACCCGGTCGTCCGCCGCTTCACCGCCGACCAGCTCTCGGCGCTGGCCGCCGAGGCGGGCCTGGAGGTCGCCTCGGTGCACGGCGTGCGCGTCTTCGCCGACCTGGTGCCCGGAGTGCTGGTCGACGCCGAGCCCGGTGCCCTGGACGCCCTGTTCCGTCTCGAGGCCGCCGCGGCCGAGCTGCCCGCCTTCCACTCGGTGGCCACTCAGCTGCACGTCCTGGCCGAGCGCGGCTGATCGCGCAGGGCCGGGCACAGGCCACCCGATCAGCCCGTTCGCCCCGTATGATCGGGGGCACGGTCCGGCATGGCCGATGGCCGGACAGGGAATGTACGTCCCGACGCCGCCGGTCCCCCGACCGGGAACGGGCAGGCGAATTGGCGCAGAGGGGCGGGTTTCACGGGGGCGATTCCCTGCCTATCCTGAAAGGGTCGCACCCCGGTCGCACCCCCGCGACCGACGAGTAGGAGGACTCCGTGCCGCTCTCGGAGCACGAGCAGCGCATGCTCGAGCAGATGGAGCGAGCGCTGTACGCCGAAGATCCCAAGTTCGCGACAGCGCTCGAGGGCAGCGGCCTGCGTACGTACACCCGGCGACGGGTCTACCAGGCGGTCGCGGGTTTTCTGGTGGGCATCGGGCTCCTGATGGCCGGAATGGTCGCCCAGCGGATCTGGATCAGCGTGGCGGGCTTCCTCGTCATGCTGGCGTGCGCCGTGCTCGCGGTCACGGGCTGGCGCAAGGCGCCCCGGCCCGGTGCGCAGCAGGGCCCGGGGGGAACGGTGCGGCGTCCGGCCGGCCGGCGCCGGAGCATGATGGACAGGATCGAGGCGCGCTGGCAGCGGCGCCGCGACGAGCAGGGGCGTTAGCCGAGCGCCTGCCGGCGGCAACGGGCCGGACCGGCAGGGGATTTTGCCGAAGGCCGGGGCGTGATGCCCCGGCCTTCAGGCGTGTTCGGAGGCCGGAGCCCCCGGACGCTGCGCGTCAACCGCGGGTTCGTCGAGGCCGGTCGCGCAGTTCCCCGCGCCCCTTCGGGGCACGAGTCACCCTCGCGCGCCACGCCGCGAACCCCCACAGCAGCCGGGCCGCGGAGCGCGGCGCCAGGAGTGCCCGGAGGCGGACGCTGCGCGGGGCCGTGGCGTGGAGGCCGGAACGTACCTGTTCGGCGTCGGCCGCCGGGTCCCCGGCGGGCCGTGGATCCGGTGCGTACAGGGTCTGCTCGACCGCCGTGGCCAGCCGGGCCGCCGCCTCGGCCGCCGGGGCGGCGAGCCCTGCGGTGCGGACGATGCGGGCCGCCGTGTTCCGCGGGGTCTGCGACTCGTCGGGCGGGATGCCGTAGTCCCAGGCGGAGTCGGTCATCTCGCGCCACGCACCGAGGGTGCCCCGGCCGAGCCGGCGGGCCCGTACCCGGCGCCGCCACAGCGGGGGCACGACGGGCAGGACCAGTGCGGCCAGTGCGGCGGCCACCACGACCGCGGTGGTGAGCCCCGGCGGACCGCCGCCCGTGTCGTCGGCGCCTGCCTGCAGCACCCGGCCCCGGCACTCGCCCGGGCGCCGATCCTGCGGAGGGCAGCCGTCGTCGGCCGAGGGGGCCGCCGAGGGCGCCCCGGCGCGGCTCGGCAGCGGTGCGGGGGCACCGGGGTCGGTGGCCGTGGGGGACCGGTCGACCGAGTAGTCGGGCTGGGTGCCCCGGGTCGGCGTGGGCTCGAAGCGGGTCCAGCCCGCGCCCTCGAAGTACAGCTCCGGCCAGGCGTGCGCGTCCTTGGAGCCGACGGACACCGAGCCGTCCGGCTGCGGGGTGCCCGGGGTGAAGCCGACCGCCACCCGTGCGGGGATGCCCAGGGTGCGGGCCATCGCCGCCATCGAGAAGGCGAAGTGGACGCAGAAACCCTGTTTGTCCTCCAGGAACTTGACGATGGCGTTGCTGCCGCCGCCGGTCTGCACCTGCGTGTCGTAGCGGAAGCCGCCGCGGGCCGCGAACCAGTCCTGGAGCCTGACCGCCTGTTCGTACGCGTTCGTCGCGCCCGCGGTCACCTTCCGCGCCGTCTCGGCGACCACGCCGGGCAGCGAGGCGGGCACGCGCGCGTACTCGCGCAGCAGTTGCTCCGGGGGAGCGGGCGCGGCGGCGAGCTGTGCGGCGGTCGGTTCCACGAGCAGGCTGGAGACCTGGTAGCGCTGGCCGCGGGTGGTCTGCCCGTGGTCGCCGACGAGCGCCCGCCCCTCCGGCTCGTAGCGCCACTGGCCGCCGGCGAGCACCCGCTCGGCCGGGTACGGCATCGGGAGGTAGGTCTGGCCGTACGTTCCGGCCGCCGCGACCGAGGTGTTGACGGGGTCGGTGCGCACCGCGGGCGACAGCCCGGCGGGCGTCGGCAGCGGGTCGGGCACGTCCGTGACGCGGCGCTCGGAGGCCCGCCACGACGAGCCGTCGAACCAGTCGAGCGCCACGATGCGCAGGTAGAGGTCCTGGGTGTTCTCGCTGGAGGTGCGGTAGCGCAGGACCTCGCGGTTCTCCGGCTGGTTGAGGCTGTTCTGCAGCGAGACCAGCGGATTGACGGCGGAGATGGTGCCGCCGTCGGCGCCGGGGCCGTCGCCGGGGCCGTGCGCCTGCAGCAGCCCCTCGTCGATCGACGGCAGCACCGCCGGCACGGCCAGGGCGATGCCCAGCGCGACCGCGCCGATGCGGCGGCCCGTGCGGACGGCGGCCGGCGGGCGGCCGGCGCCGCCGGGCGGGCCGCCGCCGAAGACCCGGCCCCAGCGCGTGAGCCGCTCCCGGCCCTCGGCCAGGAGCAGCAGCAGGTACCCGGCGGCCGCCGCGAGGAACCACAGCCAGTGCCCGCCGCCCCGGCCCAGCCCGGCGCCGATGGAGTAGAGCGCCAGCAGCGGCAGTCCGGCGGGCGCGGCGCTGCGGAAGGTGACCGCCAGCGCATCGACCGCCAGGCCCACCGCCAGCACGCCGCCGACCAGCAGCAGCCTGAGGGACCGGGTCGCCGGTGCGGGGATGGCGTACCGCCCGACGTCGTCGGCGCCCTCCCGGAGCAGCTGTCCGAACTCGCGGAGGACGTCCGGCCCGGGCAGCAGCCCGCCGAGGGCCTGCAGCTGCGCGAAGACGAGCGTGAGCAGCAGCAGCGCCGTGAGCGCCTGCAGGGCCACCGTGAGCCCCCGGCGGAGCGGCACGCGGCGGGCGAGGGCGCCCACCGCCGTCTGGATCGAGAGCAGCAGTGCGGCCTGCACGATCCAGACGGGCCGGTCGACGAGCGGCAGCAGCGCGCAGGCCGCCGCGAGCGTGGCCACCACGCCGCACACCGCGAGCCGCGCCTGTCCGCTCATGACGCCCGCTCCGGGACCGGCCCGGGGGAGCCCGCCACGTGCCACAGCCCGGGCAGCGAGGCCCCCGGGGCGACCGGCAGTGCCGTCCAGCCCGCGTCGCGCAGCAGCCGCAGCGACCGCTCCGGGGCGGCCGCCGCACCCGTCCACACCGCGGGGTCGAGCACGAAGGCGACGGCCGTGCTGCTGCGTTGCCGCATCCGGGCCGCCACCTCCGCCTGGTGCTCGTCGAGTTCGCCGAAGAAGGCCACCAGCAGCCCGGCGGTGCCTGGGGGTCCCCCCAGCGGTAGCTGGGGGAGCAGGGCATCGTAGGCGGCTTCGAGGCCGGTGGCTGCGGAGTGGTCCACGACGGCGAGGACGTCGAGCAACAGCCCGGCGGCGTCGGCCGAGTCGTGGACGGAACCCCCTGCGGTCCCGGGCACCGTGCTGCCGGTGTCGGTCAGCAGCCGTACGGAGAAGCCCCGTTCGAGCAGGTGCACCGCGGCCGAGGCGGCGCCGGAGACCGCCCATTCGAAGGCCGCCTCGGGGCCCACGCCCTCGTAGGCGGTGCCCCGGGTGTCCAGCAGCACGGTGGCGTGGGCGCGTCGGGGCTGTTCCTCGCGGCGCACCATCAGCTCACCGTGGCGCGCGGTGGAGCGCCAGTGGACCCGGCGCAGGTCGTCGCCGTGCCGGTAGCCGCGGGGCAGGACGTCGTCCTCGCCGGCCAGGGCGAGGGAGCGCAGCCGCCCGTCCCCGTGCCCGGTGGCCTCGCCGCCGAGGCGCACCGGGGGGAGCGGGTCGACGCGCGGGACGACGGTGAGCGTGTCGTACGTGCCGAAGCCGCGGGTCAGTTCGCACATGCCGAACGGGTCGGACAGGCGCAGCTGGAGGGGGCCCATCGGATAGCGGCCGCGCAGCTCCGCGCGGACGCGGTAGGACACCTCGCGCCGGCCGCCCGCCTCGATGCGGTCCAGCACGAAGCGGGGGCGCGGGCCGAGGACGTAGGGGACGCGGTCCTGCAGCATCAGCACGCCGGTGGGCAGCCGGGAGACGTTGTCGATGCGCAGCCGCACCCGGGCCTCCTGTGCGGCGCTCACCCGGGCCGGGGACAGCGCGCGGCTGCCGGTGACCCGGTGCCGGGTGCGGTGCAGGGCGACCACGCACACCAGGGGCAGGACGGCCAGCAGCAGCCCGACCCGCAACAGGTCGGCCTGGCCGAGGACATAGGCGCACCCGGCGGCGGCGATCCCCGCGGCCAGGAAGGAGCGGCCCCGGGTGGTGAGCCCGTCGAGCGCCGCCCGCAGGCCGCTGCGATCCTGTGGACCACCGGACGGCATCACAGCCTCCGGGCGCCCGGAGGCTGCCGGCCGAACGGGTCGGGAACCGGGGTGCGCTGGAGGATGTCGAGCACGACCTGCTCGGCCGTGCGCCGGTTCAACTGGGCCTGGGCGCTGGGCAGCAGCCGGTGCGCGAGCACCGCCGCGGCCAGCGACTGCACGTCGTCGGGCAGCGCGAACTCCCGGCCCGCCAGGGCCGCGGCGGCCTTGGCCGCCCGCAGCAGGTGCAGCGTCGCGCGCGGCGACGCGCCGAGTCTGAGCTCCGGGTGCTGCCGGGTGGCGGCGACCAGGTCCACCGCGTACCGCCGGACCGGCTCGGCCACGTGGACCGCGCGGACGGCCTCGGTCAGCTTGACGATCTCGTGGGCGTGCGCGACGGGTTGCAGGTCGTCCAGCGGGGAGGGCCCGCCGTGCACGTCCAGCATCCGCAGCTCGGCCTCGGGGCTGGGGTAGCCCATGGACACCCGGGCCATGAAGCGGTCGCGCTGGGCCTCGGGCAGCGGGTAGGTGCCCTCCATCTCCACGGGGTTCTGCGTGGCCACCACCATGAAGGGGGCGGGCAGTTCGTAGGTGTGCCCGTCGACGGTGACCTGGTGCTCCTCCATCGACTCCAGCAGCGCGGACTGGGTCTTGGGCGAGGCGCGGTTGATCTCGTCGCCGATGACGATCTGGGCGAACACCGCGCCGGGCTTGAACTCGAAGTCCTGCCGCTGCTGGTCGTAGACGCTCACGCCGGTGATGTCCGAGGGCAGCAGGTCGGGCGTGAACTGGATGCGCCGCACCGAGCAGTCGACCGACCGCGCCAGCGCCTTGGCCAGCATCGTCTTGCCGACGCCCGGCACGTCCTCGATGAGCAGGTGCCCCTCGGCGAGCAGGACGGTCAGCGAGAGCCGCACGACCTCCGGTTTGCCCTCGATCACCGTCTCGACCGACCGGCGGATCCGCTCCGCCGTCGCGCTCAGCTCCCCCAGGCCCGCTCGTTCGTCATAGGTCGTCACCCGGCCCTCCTCGGCCCGTCGCCGGGGCCGTCGTCCTCGGTACGGACCGGCCCTCCCCGGAACACGGACACCGCACCCGCGGCTGCGGGGGCGGCGCCGTACACGCATTGTGTCCGTCCGTGCGCCGTCGCGTCAGCGCGTGTGGACAACCGGTCCGACAACCGGTCCATCAAGGGCGCGGGTCGATCTCGCGGAGCAGGCCCGTCGTCACGTCGAAGACGAAGCCGCGCACGTCGTCGCGGTGGGGCAGGAAGGGGGAGGTGCGCACGCGCTGCATGGACTGGCGGACGTCCTGGTCGAGGTCCTTGAACGCCTCGACCGCCCAGGCGGGCCGCTGGCCGACCTCGGCCTCGATCTCGTGGCGGAAATCCTCGGTCAGGTCGAGCAGGCCGCAATTGGTGTGGTGGATGAGGACGACGGAACGGGTGCCGAGCGCGCGCTGGCTGATGGTCAGGGAACGGATGATGTCGTCGGTGACGACGCCTCCGGCGTTGCGGATGGTGTGGCAGTCGCCGAGCTCCAGGCCCAGGGCGGCGTGCAGGTCGATGCGGGCGTCCATGCAGGCGACGACGGCGACCTTGAGGACGGGACGGGCGTCCATTCCGGGGTCCGTGAACGCGGCGGCGTACTTCGCATTGGCCTGAACCAGACGGTCCGTGACCGTGGGTTCCGTGTCGGCGGGGCCGGAGCCCGGGGTCTGCGGGTGGGGCGCGGATATCGGCATAGCCATGAAGGTAGTCGGCGACCGGCCACGACGCACGCGAGAGGTGACGCGCTCGCCGGTTGGTTGACCGAAGGGACGAGTGGACTAAAGTGGCGCGAAGTGGGAGGCGTGACGCTCCCCGTGGAACCGAATGAAGAACCCGCACGTGCGCTCCATTCGCGCGTACCGCTCGGCCTCCTCCCGCTCCCCGGTCGCCCTGGTGCCCCTTCCCCGGTGTCAGAACGGCCGTTTCCCCTTTGAGCGGGCGGGGACCTGGTGGTGCGCGGCGGACCGCGCGCCGGCCCAGGACTCTCAGAAGGGCGCATGAGCAGCAACGCGCGACACGTCCCCGTCATGCTCCAGCGCTGCCTGGACATGCTCGCACCCGCTCTCGCCGCACCCGGCGCGGTCGTCGTCGACTGCACGCTGGGCGCCGGCGGGCACAGCGAGGCGCTGCTCAAGGCGTTCCCCGACGTCCGGCTCGTCGCCCTCGACCGCGACCCCACCGCCCTCGCGCTGGCCGGCGAGCGGCTGGCCCCCTTCGGTGAGCGCGCCACGCTGGTGCGCGCCGTCTACCACGAGCTCCCCGAGGTGCTGGAGCGGCTCGGCGTCCCCAAGGTGCAGGGCGTCCTGTTCGACCTCGGCGTGTCCTCCATGCAGCTGGACGAGGCCGGCCGCGGCTTCGCCTACGCCCAGGACGCGCCGCTGGACATGCGCATGGACCAGACGGCGGGCATCAGCGCGGCCGAGGTCCTCAACACCTACCCGCCCGGCGAGCTGGTCCGCATCCTGCGTGCCTACGGCGAGGAGAAGCAGGCCAAGCGCATCGTGTCGGCCATCGTCCGCGAGCGCGAGAAGGAGCCCTTCAGCAACAGCGCCCGGCTCGTCGACCTGATCCGCGAGGCGCTGCCGCAGGCCGCCAAGCGCACCGGCGGCAACCCCGCCAAGCGCACCTTCCAGGCGCTGCGCATCGAGGTCAACGCCGAGCTGGCCAGCGTCGAGCAGGCCGTCCCGGCCGCCGTCGCCGCGCTCGCCGTCGGCGGCCGGGTCGCCGTGCTGTCGTACCAGTCCCTGGAGGACCGCATCGTCAAGCAGGTCTTCGCCGCGGGCGCGGCCAGCACCGCGCCGCCCGGGCTGCCCGTCGTCCCCGAGCGCTACCAGCCCCGGCTGAAGCTGCTCACGCGCGGCGCCGAGCTGCCCACCGAGGAGGAGATCGCCGAGAACCGGCGTGCCGCCCCCGCCCGGCTGCGCGGCGCCGAGCGCATCCGTGAGGACGTGCCGTGAGCCCCGCGGGGCGCAGCCGGGGCGCCCGGCTGATGCGGCTGCTGCCGGTGGGACGGCTGGGGACCAAGCGGACCCCGTTCGTCCTGCTGACCGTGGTGATGCTCGGCTCCGGGCTGATCTCGCTGCTGCTCCTCAACTCCTCGCTCAACCAGGGCTCCTTCGAGCTCACCAAGCTCCAGCGCCGGACGACCGAGATGACCGACCAGCAGCAGGCCCTGCAGCAGGAGGTCGACCAGCTCGCCGCCCCCGACGCGCTCGCCCGCCGCGCCCGCGAGCTGGGCATGATCCCCGGCGGCAGCCCCGTCTTCCTCCGGCCCGACGGCACCGTCATCGGCAACCCCGCCCCGGCCGGCACGGGCGCCGCCGACAACGCCTCGTACACCGGGCCGGGAGCCCCGCCCCCGGCCGTCGTGCCCCCGCCCCCCGGCGCCCCCCGCCCGGCGGTGCCGGGGCAGCAGCCCGGACCCGTCCTTCCCGCGCAGGTCAGGTAGGTGATGTCGTGACGGCGCCCAGGCAGCCCCGCCGCCCGGTCCCGGGTCCCGCACGGCCCGCTGCACGCCCCGCTGCGCGCCCCCCGCGCCCCGGCACGGGCAACCGGCCGCTCCGGCTGGGCAGCCCGCGCCCCCGGCTGCGGCTGATCGGCGCCGGGCTCACCGTGGTGATGCTGGTCTTCACCGGGCGGCTGCTGCAGGTGCAGGCCCTCGACGCCAACACCTACGCGGCCCGGGCCAACGCCCACCGCTACATGCCCGTCACGCTGGCCGCCGAGCGCGGCTCCATCACCGACCGCAACGGCGTGAACCTGGCGACCACCGTCGACGCCTACGACATCACCGCCGACCCCGACCTGCTCACCCCCGAGCGGACCAAGGTGCAGGGCGCGGCCCGGCAGGCCGCCGAGCTGCTCGCGCCCGTCCTCGACGACGACGCGGACGACATCGAGGCCAGGCTCACGGCCAACCCCAAGTCCAAGTACGTCGTCCTCGCCCGCCGGCAGCCCCCGCAGGTCTGGAACAAGATCAAGGCTCTGAAGCAGCAGCAGGCCGAGCGCGCCCGGCACAAGCAGGGGCCGAACGTGCTGGCCGGCGTGGGCCGCGAGGCCCAGGGCAAGCGCGTCTACCCCAACGGGGACCTCGCCGCCGGGACCCTGGGCTTCGTCAACGCGCAGGGCCAGGGCGCCGGAGGCATCGAGGGCCAGCTCAACGAGCTCCTGGCGGGCAAGGACGGCAAGCGCGTCTACACCCAGACCTCCGGCCGCCAGGTGATCGACGGCAGCCCCTCGGAACAGGCCGCCGTGTCCGGCTCCGACGTCCAGCTGACCATCGACCGGGACATCCAGTGGGCCGCCCAGGACGCCATCACCCGCCAGGTGGAGAAGTCCGGGGCGGACCGCGGCTACGTCGTCGTCCAGGACACCCGCACCGGCGAGATCCTGGGCATGGCCAACGCCCCCGGCTACAACCCCAACGACCTCGGCCACGCCGACCGGGCCGCCCTGGGCAACGCGGCCCTCCAGGACGCCTACGAGCCCGGCAGCGTCAGCAAGGTCATGACGATGGCCGCCGTCCTGGAGGAGGGCGTCGCCCGGCCGGACACCCACGTCGAGGTGCCCAACCGGCTGCCGCGCGCCGACCGCTCCTTCGCCGACGACGTCGACCACCCCACCTGGCACCTCACCCTCAACGGCGTGCTCGCCAAGTCCAGCAACATCGGCACCATCCTCGCCAGCGAACAGCTCGGCAAGACCCGCGAGCAGGCCAACGACGTCCTCTACGGCTACCTGCGCAAGTTCGGCATCGGCCGGCCCACCGGCCTGGGCTTCCCCGGCGAGACCCCGGGCCTGCTGGCCAAGCCGGGGGACTGGAAGTCCTCCCGGGCCTACACCATCCCCTTCGGCCAGGGCCTGTCCCTCAACGCCGTGCAGGCCGCGTCCGTGTACTCCACGATCGCGGCCGGCGGCGAGCGCATCCAGCCGACCCTGGTGCGCGGCTCCAAGGGGCCCGACGGCCGCTTCACGCCCTCGCCGGGGGCCTCCCGGATGCGGGTGGTCAGCGAGAAGACCGCCCACGAGCTCACCGAGATGCTGGAGTCGGTCGTGGACGACCGCGAGGGCACCGGCACCAAGGCGGCCATCCCCGGCTACCGCGTCGCGGGCAAGACCGGCACCTCCAACCGGGTGGATCCGCGTACCGGCCGCTACCACGGCTACACCGCCTCCTTCGCCGGCTTCGCCCCCGCCGATCAGCCCAGGGTCACCGTCTACTGCGCCATCCAGAACCCCACCCAGGGCAGCTACTTCGGCGGGCAGATCTGCGGGCCGGTCTTCAAGCAGGTCATGGAGTTCGCCCTGAAGTCCCTCCAGGTGCCGCCGTCGGGCTCGCAGGCCCCCCGGCTGCCGGTGAGCTACGACGGCCAGTGAGCCGGGTCCGCCGTGACGACGATCACGCCCACCCCCGGGAACCGCGCCCCGGCACGCCCCTCGCTTCGCGGCGGAGCGGGTGCGCCCGGTACGCTCACCGCCGTGCCCCACGCTGATCAGTACCGCAACACCACCCCCGAGCAGGCCGCCCCGGCCCACCCGGGAGCGCCCCGCCCCACCCAGGTCCGTCCCGTGCCGCTCACGGAGCTCGCCGGTCAGCTGGGCATCACCGCTCCCCGGGACGCCGCCGCGACGGCCGTCACGGGCATCACCCACGACTCGCGGGCCGTGCGCCCCGGCGACGTCTACGCCGCCCTGCCCGGCGCCCGCTTCCACGGCGCCGACTTCGCCGCCCAGGCCGCCGGCCTCGGCGCCGCGGCGGTCCTGACCGACCCGGCCGGCGCCGAGCGCGCCGCCGCCACCGGCCTGCCGGTGCTCGCCGTGGAGAACCCGCGCGGCCGGATGGGCGCCCTCGCGGCGACGATCTACGGCGAGCCGGGCCGCGACCTGCTGCAGATCGGCATCACCGGGACCTCCGGCAAGACCACCACCGCCTACCTCATCGAGGGCGGCCTGCGCACCGCCGGCGGGCTGACGGGCCTGATCGGCACCGTCGAGTCCCGCATCGGCGACGAGCGCCTGAAATCGGAGCGCACCACCCCCGAGGCCACGGACCTGCAGGCGCTCTTCGCGGTCATGCGCGAGCGCGGCGTCCGCTCGGTCGCCATGGAGGTCTCCAGCCACGCCCTGCGGCTCGGCCGCGTCGACGGCTGCGTCTTCGACGTGGCGGTCTTCAACAACCTCAGCCCGGAGCACATGGAGTTCCACACGGGCATGGAGGACTACTTCGCCGCCAAGGCCGAGCTGTTCACCAAGGAGCGCAGCCGCCTCGGCGTGGTCAACCTCGACGACGAGTACGGGCGCCGCCTCGCCGGGGGCGAGTCCGAGGTGCCGGTCGTCACCTTCTCCGCCGAGGGCCGCCCCGAGGCCGACTGGCGCGCCGTCGACGTCGAGATCGGCCCGTTCGACTCGGCCTTCACCGTGCAGGGCCCCGACGGCGTGACCGTCCGCGCGAAGTCCCCGCTGGCCGGCCCGTTCAACGTCGCCAACGCGCTCGCCGCGATCGTCGCGCTCGTCGCCGCCGGCCTGGAGCCGCAGGCCGCCGCCGACGGCGTCGCCGCCGTGCCCGGCGTCCCGGGCCGCCTGGAGCGCGTCGACGCGGGCCAGCCGTACCTGGCGGTCGTCGACTACGCGCACAAGACGGACGCCGTCGAATCGGTTCTCCGCGCCCTGCGCACGCCCGGCGTCGGCCGCATCCACGCCGTCCTGGGCTGCGGCGGCGACCGGGACCGCACCAAGCGCGCCCCCATGGGCGCGGCGGTGGCCCGCTACGCCGACACGGCCGTGCTGACCTCCGACAACCCCCGCTCCGAGGATCCCCTCGCGATCCTCGCCACCATGCTCGCGGGCGCCGCCGGGGTGCCGGCCGCCGAGCGCGGCACCGTCCTCGTCCTGGAGGACCGCGCCGCCGCCGTCGCCGCCGCCGTCGCCCGAGCCGAACCCGGCGACATCGTCCTGGTCCTGGGCAAGGGCCACGAACAGGGCCAGGACATCGCAGGAGTGGTACGCCCCTTCGACGACCGCCGGGTGCTGCGCGAGGCCATTGAGGCCGAGCGGCCGTGCACGGCGGACAAGCACCGGAACGACCAGGGATGACAGACCGCCATGTGCGCACACACCTCCCCCCGGAAGCCCTCCAGAACGGCTGGAGGTGAGGACCGGTGATCGATCTGTCCCTCGCCGAGATCGCCGCCGTCACGGGCGGACAGCAGTACGACATACCGGACCCGGCCCTCGCCGTCACCGGCCCCGTCGTCATCGACTCCCGTGAGGTGCGGCCCGGCAGCCTGTTCGCCGCGCTGCCCGGGGACCACGTCGACGGCCACGACTTCGCCGAACGCGCCGCAGCCGCGGGCGCGGTGGCCGTGCTGGCCTCCCGCCCCGTCGGCGTGCCGGCCGTCGTGGTCGACGACGTCGTGGCCGCCCTCGGCGCCCTGGCCCGCGCCGTGGTGGCGAAGCTGGGCACCACCGTGGTGGGCCTGACCGGCTCGGCCGGCAAGACCAGCACCAAGGACCTGATCGCCCAGCTGCTGCAGGGCCTCGGTCCGACCGTGTGGACGCCGGGCTCGCTGAACAACGAGATCGGCCTGCCGCTGACCGCGCTGCGCGCCGACGCGGGCACCAGGCACCTCGTCCTGGAGATGGGCGCCCGCGGCATCGGGCACATCCGCTACCTCGCGGAGCTCACCCCGCCGCGCATCGGCGTCGTCCTCAACGTCGGCACCGCCCACGTCGGCGAGTTCGGCGGCCGCGAGCAGATCGCCGTGGCCAAGGGCGAGCTGGTGGAGGCGCTGCCGGAGGACGGCATCGCCGTGCTCAACGCCGACGACCCGCTCGTCCGCGCGATGAGCAGCCGTACGAAGGCCCGCACCGTCCTGTTCGGCGAGGCCGCCGACGCGGACGTCCGTGCGGAGAACGTCCGTCTCGATGCAACGGGACGGCCCGCGTTCACGCTTCACACACCCACCGGGTGCGGCGAAGTGACCATGCAGCTGTACGGTGAGCACCACGTGTCGAACGCGCTCGCCGCGGCCGCCGTCGCCCATGAGCTGGGCATGCCCGCGCAGGACATCGCCACCGCGCTCTCCGGTGCGGGCCAGCTCTCGCGCTGGCGCATGGAGGTCACCGAGCGGGCGGACGGCGTGACGGTCGTCAATGACGCCTACAACGCGAACCCCGAGTCCATGAGAGCCGCACTGCGCGCGCTCGCCGCCATGGGCGAGGCCTCACGGGCACAGGGGGGACGGACGTGGGCGGTGCTCGGCCGGATGGCCGAGCTCGGCGAGGAGTCACTCGCCGAGCACGACGCGGTCGGGCGGCTCGCCGTCCGGCTCAACGTCAGCAAGCTCGTGGCAGTCGGGGACCGGGAAGCGGCCTGGCTGCGGATGGGCGCCTACAACGAGGGTTCGTGGGGTGAGGAGTCGGTGCACGTGTCCGACGCGCAGGCGGCGGTCGACCTGTTGCGCAGCGAGCTGCGCCCGGGAGACGTCGTACTGGTGAAGGCGTCCCGGTCGGTGGGGCTGGAGCGGGTGGCGGAGCAGCTGCTCGCGGTCGACGGTGAGGTCGCCGGCTGATGAACCAGATCCTCTTCGCGGGTGTCATCGGTCTGATCCTGACCCTCATCGGCACCCCGCTGCTGATCAAGTTCCTGGCCCGCAAGGGCTACGGCCAGTTCATCCGTGACGACGGCCCGCGCGGCCACGCCGGGAAGAAGGGCACGCCCACCATGGGTGGCATCGCCTTCATCCTGGCCACGCTGATCGCCTATGCGATCACCAAGGTGGTCACCAGCCATTCGCCGACCACCTCGGGTCTGCTGGTGCTCTTCCTGACGGCCGGCATGGGCCTGGTCGGCTTCCTCGACGACTACATCAAGATCGTCAAGCAGCGGAGCCTGGGCCTGCGGGCCAAGGCGAAGATGGCCGGCCAGCTGATCGTCGGTATCACCTTCGCCGTCCTCGCGCTGCAGTTCGCCGACGTCCGGGGCCAGACCCCGGCCTCCACCCGGCTCTCCTTCGCCACCGACTTCGGCTGGTCGATCGGGCCCGTGCTGTTCGTGGTGTGGGCGCTGTTCATGATCCTGGCGATGTCGAACGGCGTGAACCTCACCGACGGCCTCGACGGCCTCGCCACCGGCGCCTCGGTGATGGTCTTCGGCGCGTACGTGTTCATCGGCACCTGGCAGTACGGCCAGTGGTGCGGCAACCCGCTGACCGCCGGAGCCGCCTGCTACGAGGTGCGCGACCCGCTGGATCTCGCGGTCGTCGCCTCCGCCCTGATGGGCTCCTGCTTCGGCTTCCTGTGGTGGAACACCTCGCCCGCCAAGATCTTCATGGGCGACACCGGCTCGCTCGCCCTCGGCGGCGCGCTCGCGGGCCTGGCGATCTGCTCCCGCACCGAGCTGCTGCTCGCCCTGCTCGGCGGCCTGTTCGTGCTGATCACCATGTCCGTGATCATCCAGGTCGGCTCCTTCCGGATGACCGGGAAGCGCGTCTTCCGGATGGCCCCGCTCCAGCACCACTTCGAACTCAAGGGGTGGAGCGAGGTCCTGGTGGTGGTCCGGTTCTGGATCATCCAGGGCCTGTGCGTGGCCGTCGGCCTCGGGGTCTTCTACGCGGGATGGCTGGCCATCAAGTGACCTCTGCATGGAGCGGTAAGCACATCACCGTCGCCGGCCTCGGCGTGAGCGGCATCAGCGCCGCCCGCGCCCTGGCCGGTCTCGGCGCCCGGGTCACCGTCGTCGACGGCGGCGACAACGAGGTGCTGCGCGACCGGGCCGCCTCCCTGGCGGCCGGGGACATCACCGTCCGCCTGGGCGATGCGACGACCCTGCCCGAGGGCACCGACCTGGTCGTCACCTCGCCCGGCTGGAAGCCCGGCAGCCCGCTCTTCGCGGCCGCCGCGGAGGCGGGCGTCGACGTGGTGGGCGACGTCGAGATCGCCTGGCAGCTGCGCGGCGAGGGCGCCGCCCCCTGGCTCGCCGTCACCGGCACCAACGGCAAGACCACCACCGTCCAGATGCTCGCCTCCATCCTGGAGGCCGCCGGGCTGCGCACCGCAGCCGTCGGCAACATCGGCACCCCGATCATCGACGTCGTGCTCTCCCAGGAGCCGTACGACGTGCTGGCCGTCGAGCTCTCCAGCTACCAGCTGCACTGGGCGCCCTCGCTGCGCGCCCACTCGGCCGCCGTGCTCAACCTGGCGCCCGACCACCTCGACTGGCACGGCTCGATGACCGCCTACGCCGCCGACAAGGGCCGCATCTACGAGGGCAACAAGGTCGCCTGCGTCTACAACGCCGCCGACCCCGCCACCGAGCGCCTGGTCCGGCAGGCCGACGTCGAGGAGGGCTGCCGCGCCATCGGCTTCACCCTAGGCCCGCCCGGCCTCTCCGAGCTGGGCGTCGTCGACGGCATCCTGGTGGACCGCGCCTTCGTGGCCGACCGGCGCACCAGCGCCCAGGAGCTGGCCGAGGTCGCCGACATCGCGCCGGCCACCGGGCAGCCCGCCGCCCCGCACAACATCGCCAACGCCCTCGCGGCCGCCGCCCTCGCCCGCGCCTTCGGCGTGGAGCCCGCGGCGGTACGGGACGGGCTGCGCGCCTTCCGGCCGGACGCCCACCGCATCGCCCACGTCGCCGACGTGGACGGCGTGGCCTACGTGGACGACTCCAAGGCCACCAACACCCACGCCGCCGAGGCCTCGCTGGCCGCGTACGGCTCGATCGTGTGGATCGCGGGCGGCCTCGCCAAGGGCGCCACCTTCGACGAGCTCGTGGCCGGGTCGGCGAAGCGGCTGCGCGGAGTGGTCCTGATCGGGGCCGACCGCGGTCTGATCGGGGAAGCCCTGGCGCGACACGCCCCGGATGTGCCGGTGACCGACCTCGACCGGACCGACACTGGGGCGATGGCCGCGGCGGTCCGCGAGGCGGCACGCCTCGCCCGGCCGGGGGACACCGTCCTCCTGGCCCCGGCGTGTGCCTCGATGGACATGTTCGCCAACTACAACAAGCGCGGCGACGCCTTCGCCGAGGCCGTCCTGGCCCTGGCCGCCGGCCGCGAAGCGGACGCGTAGCCTCCCGGTCCCGCGGCGCGGGCCGGCGGTGCGGGACACTGCGGAGGGGAAACCCGGATGCATGACGACTTCGTGCGGCCCGGCGGCGCCCTCGGCGGGCCGATGGCACTGCGCGGGCCCTCCGCGGGCTCCCGGCCGGCCCGTCCGCCCCGCGTACGGGCGACGGCCCGCTCGCCGCGGCCCCCGCGCCGCGGCACCACCGGGCCGCGCGGGCTCTACCTGCGCGCCAGGAAGGCCTGGGACCGGCCGCTGACCGCCTACTACCTGATCCTCGGCGGCAGCCTGCTGATCCTCGTGCTCGGCCTGGTGATGGTCTACTCCGCCTCCCAGATCAAGGCGCTGCAGTCCGGCCTGGCGCCCTCCTACTTCTTCCGCAAACAGCTGCTCGCGGCCGCCATCGGCTCCGTGCTGCTGCTCGCGGCCGCCCGCACCCCCGTGCGGCTGCTGCGCGCCCTGGCGTACCCGCTGCTGGCCGGCTCGGTCTTCCTGCTCTGCCTGGTGCAGGTGCCCGGCATCGGCGAGACCATCAACGGCAACACCAACTGGATCTCGCTGGGCGGGCCCTTCCAGCTCCAGCCGAGCGAGTTCGCCAAGCTCGCGCTGGTCCTGTGGGGCGCGGACCTGCTGGCCCGCAAGCAGGTCAAGCGGCTGCTCCTGCAGTGGAAGCACCTGCTGGTCCCGCTGGTGCCCGTCACCTTCCTGCTGCTCGGCCTGATCATGCTGGGCGGCGACATGGGGACCACGGTCGTGCTCACCGCGGTCCTGCTGGGCATGCTGTGGGTGGCCGGGGCGCCGACCAAGCTGTTCACCGCCGTCTTCGGCGTCACCGCCGCGCTGGCCATACTGTTCATCAAGACCAGCGCCAACCGGATGTCCCGGCTCGCCTGTATCGGTGCCACCGATCCGGGTACGAACGACCAGTGCTGGCAGGCCGTGCACGGCATCTACGCGCTGGCCAACGGCGGCTGGTTCGGCGCCGGGCTCGGGGCAAGTGTGGAGAAATGGGGCGAACTCCCCGAACCTCACACCGACTTCATCTTCGCCATCACCGGCGAGGAACTGGGCCTGGCGGGGACGCTGTCGGTACTCGCCCTGTTCGCGGCTCTAGGCTATGCGGGTATCCGCGTGGCCGGACGCACGGAGGACCCCTTCGTGAGGTATGCCGCGGGAGGTGTGACCACCTGGATCATGGCGCAGGCCACGGTCAACATCGGTGCGGTGCTCGGCCTGCTGCCGATCGCCGGTGTCCCGCTCCCGCTGTTCTCCTACGGAGGGTCCGCCCTGCTGCCGACCATGTTCGCCGTCGGGCTGCTGATCGCCTTCGCGCGCGACGAGCCCGGTGCACGGGCGGCACTGGCCATGCGGCAGCCTGGGGTGAGATGGAAGACGATGAGACGGCGCGTCAAGAAGCGACCGTCCGGAGAGCGGTGAATTTCGGTGCATGTCGTACTCGCCGGCGGGGGGACCGCCGGCCACATCGAGCCCGCGCTCGCCCTCGCGGACGCCCTGCGCAGGCAGGACCCGACCGTGGGGATCACGGCGCTCGGCACGGAGCGGGGCCTGGAGACCCGGCTGGTGCCCGAGCGGGGCTACGAGCTGGGGCTGATCCCCGCCGTGCCGCTGCCCCGCAAGCCCACGCCCGAGCTGATCACCGTCCCCGGGCGGCTGCGCGGCACGATCAAGGCCGCCGAGCAGATCCTGGAGCGCACCAAGGCGGACTGCGTGGTCGGCTTCGGCGGCTACGTGGCGCTGCCGGGCTATCTGGCCGCCAAGCGGCGCGGCGTGCCCATCATCGTCCACGAGGCCAACGCCCGCCCCGGCCTGGCCAACAAGATCGGCTCGCGCTACGCCGCCTCGGTGGCGGTGAGCACCCCGGACAGCAAGCTGCGCAACGCCCGCTACGTCGGCATCCCGCTGCGCCGCTCCATCGCCACGCTGGACCGGGCGGCCCTGCGCTTCGAGGCGCGGGCGGCCTTCGGGCTCGACCCCAACCTGCCGACGCTGCTGGTCTCCGGCGGCTCGCAGGGCGCCCGCCGGCTGAACGAGGTCGTCCAGGCGGCCGTGCCGTTCCTCCAGCGTTCCGGCATTCAGGTGCTGCACGCGGTCGGCCCGAAGAATGAGATGCCGCATGTGGACAACATGCCTGGAATGCCCCCCTATGTCCCGGTACCGTATCTGGACCGGATGGATCTCGCGTACGCCGCGGCCGACATGATGCTCTGCCGCGCGGGCGCGATGACCGTCGCCGAGCTGTCGGCCGTCGGCCTTCCCGCGGCCTACGTCCCGCTGCCCATCGGCAACGGCGAGCAGCGGCTCAACGCCCAGCCGGTGGTCAAGGCCGGCGGCGGTCTGCTGGTCGACGACGCGGAACTGACCCCCGAGTGGGTGCAGAGCCAGGTGCTCCCGGTGCTCGGCGACCCGCACCGGCTGTACGAGATGTCCCGCGCCGCCGCCGAGTTCGGCCGCCGGGACGCCGACGAGCTGCTGGTCGGCATGGTGTACGAGGCGATTGCCGCACACAGAGCGGGCTGACGGCCCGTAGAGGCAGGAGGCTGGGAGCGTGGCCGGACCGACGACCGCCCGGCGCGGTGGCGAGAAGAGCAACAAGCAGAAGTCTTCGAAGTCAGCGCGGAAACCGGGGTCGTCCGGCCCGCCCCGGCCCGGCGGCAAGCCCCGCAAGGGGCGCCCCCGCATCCCCCGGCCCCGTCCCTCCCGGCTGTCCCGGCGCCGCCGGATCGTCGTCTGGGCGGCGGGCGCGGTGCTGGCGGGAGCCGCCTCCGTCTGGGCGCTGTACGGGGCCGCCTGGCTGCGCGTCAGCCAGGTGGAGGTCGAGGGCACGCAGGCGCTGACGGCCGACGAGGTCCGGGCCGCCGCCCGGGTGCCGCTCGGCGAGCCGCTGGTCTCGGTGGACACCGACGCCATCGCCGACCGGCTGCGCGAGGGGCTGCCCAGGATCCGGACGGTCGACGTCGAACGGTCCTGGCCGCACGCAATCAGTCTCAAAGTGACCGAGCGGCAACCCCAAGTGGTGCTCGAA
Source organism: Streptomyces sp. AM25 (assembly GCF_058146165.1). Taxonomy (NCBI): domain Bacteria; kingdom Bacillati; phylum Actinomycetota; class Actinomycetes; order Kitasatosporales; family Streptomycetaceae; genus Streptomyces; species Streptomyces sp. AM25. The sequence goes on from NZ_JBKIWN010000009.1 coordinate 488,952, forward strand.
AAGGGCGGCAAGTTCATTGAAATCGACTCCATGGGCGTGCGGTTCGCCACAGTCGATCAGGCCCCGCAGGGCGCCACGCGGCTGCTGATGGACGCCCAGGACACGCCGGGCGCCCGCGGGTTCGGCGCCGACCGGCTCGAGCGCGAGGCCGTGGAGGTCATGGGCGACCTGCCCCCCGAGGTCCGCAAGGCCACCGCCGCCGTCCGCGTACGCTCGTACGACTCCATCACCCTGGAGCTGACGGGCGGGCGGACGGTGGTCTGGGGCAGCAGCGAGCAGGGCGAGGCGAAAGCCCGTACGCTCACGGCATTGCTCAGGGCCGCAAGGGGCGCGAACCACTTCGATGTGAGCGCTCCGAGCGCCCCTGCGGTGTCCGGGAGTTGACGCCGCGTACGTCCGGCCAGCACCCTGGCTGGCTACGGCTATGGGTGATCACATAGGGTGAAAAGAAAAACGGGAGGTTCGGCGTGTTCGTTGAACGCGCGCGCCTTGTCGACTTAGTGTCCTGCTTCAGAGAACCCAGGGAACAGTGACACCGGTAACCCTAAACTTCAACGTTAGGGTTCGGGTCGGCATTGAGAACCGCCCCCAGGCATACGTAACTCGAGGCGAGAGGCCTTCGACGTGGCAGCACCGCAGAACTACCTCGCAGTCATCAAGGTCGTCGGCATCGGCGGCGGTGGCGTGAACGCCATCAACCGGATGATCGAGGTCGGTCTCAAGGGCGTCGAGTTCATCGCGATCAACACCGATGCACAGGCCCTGCTGATGAGCGACGCCGACGTGAAGCTCGATGTCGGCCGTGAGCTCACCCGCGGCCTCGGCGCCGGCGCCAACCCCGATGTCGGCCGCAAGGCCGCCGAGGACCACCGCGAGGAGATCGAGGAGGTCCTCAAGGGGGCCGACATGGTCTTCGTCACCGCGGGCGAGGGCGGCGGCACCGGCACCGGTGGCGCACCCGTCGTCGCCAACATCGCCCGCTCGCTGGGCGCCCTGACGATCGGTGTGGTCACCCGGCCGTTCACCTTCGAGGGCCGCCGCCGCGCCAACCAGGCGGAGGACGGCATCGCGGGACTGCGCGACGAGGTCGACACCCTCATCGTCATCCCCAACGACCGGCTGCTGTCCATCTCGGACCGCCAGGTCAGCGTGCTGGACGCGTTCAAGTCCGCGGACCAGGTGCTGCTGTCGGGCGTCCAGGGCATCACCGACCTGATCACCACCCCGGGTCTGATCAACCTCGACTTCGCCGACGTCAAGTCCGTGATGTCCGAGGCCGGCTCGGCCCTCATGGGCATCGGCTCGGCCCGCGGCGACGACCGCGCGGTGGCCGCGGCCGAGATGGCGATCTCCTCGCCGCTGCTGGAGGCGTCCATCGACGGCGCCCGCGGCGTCCTGCTCTCCATCTCCGGCGGCTCGGACCTCGGTCTCTTCGAGATCAACGAGGCCGCGCAGCTGGTCAGCGAGGCCGCCCACCCCGAGGCCAACATCATCTTCGGTGCCGTCATCGACGACGCGCTGGGCGACGAGGTCCGGGTCACGGTCATCGCCGCCGGCTTCGACGGCGGACAGCCGCCGGCCAAGGGCAGCCGCGACAAGGTGCTCGGCTCCACCTACGGTTCCGGCCGCGAGGAGAGCACCACCTCCTCCACCCAGGCCCCCGGCCGCCCGGCCTCCGCACCGGAGACGCCGGCCCGCTCGTCCTTCGGCGGACTCGGCGGCGTGACCCCGCGCACCGAGGAGCCCGGCCCCGTGGACCCGACGCCGGTCGCCGAGGTGCCCCCGCCGCCCGCGCCGCCCATCCCGCCGGCCCGTCCGTACCAGGACTCGACGGCCGAGGAACTGGACGTTCCGGACTTCCTCAAGTAAGCGACCAGGAACGGGTGAACGGGCACACGTGATAGGGCAGCAGCACACAGTGCCCCTCGCAGCACATACGGCACATGCACGCGGCGCGCACTTTGCCTTCACCGACAGGTGGGGCGGAGTGAGCGCCGCTCCGTATGCGGAGCTCAACCTCGGCGGCGCGGTCGGCGACGACCCCGAGGCCGTACGGACCAACCGGGCCCGCGCGGCCGGGGCCATCGGCCTCGACCCGGCGGCGGTCGTCTGGATGAACCAGGTGCACGGCCGCGACGTCGCCGTGGTGGACGGGCCCTGGCGGACCGGGGAGATCCCGGCCGTCGACGCGGTGGTGACGGCCCGTCGGGGCCTGGCCCTCGCGGTGCTGACCGCCGACTGCACCCCGGTGCTGCTGGCGGACCCGGTCGCCGGGGTCGCGGGCGCGGCCCACGCCGGCCGGCCGGGGCTGGTCGCCGGGGTCGTGCCGGCCGCGGTCGAGGCCATGACCCGGCTCGGCGCCGAGCCGGCCCGGATCGTCGCCCACCTCGGGCCCTCGGTCTGCGGCCGCTGCTACGAGGTGCCCGCGGCCATGCGCGACGAGGTCGCCGCGGTGGTGCCGGAGGCCCGGGCCACCACCCGGCAGGGCACCCCGGCCGTGGACGTGGCACAGGGCGTCACCGCCCAACTGGCCCGGCTGGGCGTCACGGTCGGCGGAAAGTCCGACGTCTGCACGCTGGAGTCCGCGGACCACTTCTCCTACCGACGCGAGCGCACGACGGGGCGACTCGCCAGTTATGTCTGGCTGGAAGAGCAGTGACGGACCGCAGAACCCAACTGGCCGACAACCTGGCCCGGGTGGAGGAACGTATCGCCGCCGCCTGCGCCGCGGCCGGCCGTGCACGGGACGAGGTGACGCTCATCGTGGTCACCAAGACCTACCCGGCGAGTGACGTCCGCCTCCTCGCGGAGCTGGGGGTCTGTCATGTCGCGGAGAACCGCGACCAGGACGCCGCTCCCAAGGCGGCGGAGTGTTCGGATCTGCCCCTGACTTGGCATTTTGTTGGTCAATTGCAGACAAACAAGGTGCGCTCGGTGGTCCGGTACGCCGATGTGGTGCACTCCGTCGACCGAACCCGACTGGTCGCGGCGCTCTCGACGGCGGCGCGGAACGCGGGCCGGGAGCTCGACTGCCTGATCCAGGTGGCACTTGACGCGGAGTCCGGCGGACAGGGATCGCGCGGCGGGATCGCCCCCGACGGGGTGCTCGAACTGGCCGGAGCGCTCGACTCGGCCGAAGGGCTGCGACCCGCCGGACTGATGACGGTTGCTCCACTTGCCGGGCCGTTCGCGGGACGGCCGCGGGCGGCTTTCGAGCGGCTGATGGAAATCGCAACGGACCTGCGCGCGGCCCATCCTGCTGCGAACATGGTGTCAGCAGGGATGAGCGCGGACCTCGAAGAGGCCGTTGCGGCCGGTGCGACACATGTACGTGTCGGCTCGGCGGTACTCGGAGTCCGACCCCGGCTCGGGTAACGTCGCCAAGAAGTCGGACCACAGCAGAAAATATGGTCATTCCCGTCAGGAGGCGGGCGGACCACGTGGATCCGGGCCCGTTGACGGAGCCGATCCACCACAGAGCGGAGGACGCAGAGAATGGCCGGCGCGATGCGCAAGATGGCGGTCTACCTCGGCCTCGTGGAGGACGATGGGTACGACGGCCCGGGGTTCGACCCCGACGACGAGTTCGAGCCCGAGCCGGAGCCCGACCGGCGTCGGCAGCACCAGCCCCACCAAACCCAACAGGCGCAATCGGACGAACCGGTTCGAGTCGCCCAGCCGCCCGCCCAGCGCGAACCGGCTCCGCTCGTAGCGGAAACGGGACGACCCGCCCGAATCGCCCCCGTGTCGTCCATCACACCCGAACGCCACTCTCTGGAGAAGAACGCACCGGTGATCATGCCCAAGGTTGTGTCCGAGCGGGAGCCCTACCGCATCACGACATTGCACCCCCGGACCTACAACGAGGCCCGTACCATCGGGGAACACTTCCGCGAAGGTACTCCGGTGATCATGAATCTCACGGAGATGGACGACACCGACGCGAAGCGACTTGTCGACTTTGCGGCTGGTCTGGTCTTCGGACTGCACGGCAGCATCGAGCGGGTGACGCAGAAGGTGTTCCTGCTGTCTCCTGCTAACGTCGATGTCACGGCGGAGGACAAGGCCCGCATCGCAGAGGGTGGGTTCTTCAACCAGAGCTGAGACGCAACACCGGGCAATCCGGGCAAACGGCCAGTCAGGCCGAGTACGAGCAAGGGGAGAGGGACGCGCGAGATGGGAATCGCACAGCAGGTGATCTACATCGCGCTGTACTGCTTCCTGATCGTGCTGATCTTCCGGCTGGTGATGGACTACGTCTTCCAGTTCGCCCGCTCATGGCAACCCGGTAAGGCGATGGTGGTCCTCCTGGAGGCCACCTACACTGTCACCGATCCGCCACTCAAGCTTCTGCGGCGGGTCATCCCGCCGCTGCGTCTCGGGGGCGTGGCGCTCGACCTGTCCTTCTTCGTACTGATGATCATCGTCTACATCCTGATCACCGTCGTGAGCCGGCTGTGAACGCGGCTGTGAACGATACGGTCTTGCCGATTGCCGACGACTACGTTGAGGTGAAGAAGAGATGCCGCTGAGCCCCGAGGACGTGCGGAACAAGCAGTTCACGACCGTCCGTCTCCGAGAAGGCTATGACGAAGACGAGGTCGACGCCTTTCTCGACGAGGTCGAGGCCGAGCTGACCCGTCTGCTCCGGGAGAACGAGGACCTGCGCGCCAAGCTGGCCGCTGCCACGCGGGCCGCCGCGCAGAACCAGCAGCAGAATATGCGCAAGCCCGAGCCCCAGGATCAACGGTCCGGGGCTCCGGTGCCCGCTGCCATATCCGGCCCGCAGCCGGTGCCGCCGAACCAGCAGCAGATGGGCGGCCCGCCGCAGCTTCCGGGCGGTGCCCCGCAGCTGCCGGCAGGCCCCGGCGGACACGGCCACGGCCCGCAGGGTCCCCACGGTCCCGGCCCGATGGGCCAGAACGGACCGATGGGCGGCCCGATGGGCGGACCCATGGGACAGAACGGACCCATGGGTCAGAACGGCCCGATGGGCCAGAACCCCATGGGCCAGGGCGGCCCCATGGGCGGTCCTCAGCTGCCGCAGCCGGGCCAGGGTCCGGGTGGCGACAGCGCGGCCCGCGTCCTCTCGCTCGCGCAGCAGACCGCCGACCAGGCGATCGCGGAGGCCCGTTCCGAGGCCAACAAGATCGTCGGCGAGGCGCGCAGCCGTGCCGAGGGTCTGGAGCGGGACGCCCGTGCCAAGGCGGACGCCCTGGAGCGGGACGCGCAGGAGAAGCACCGTGTGGCGATGGGCTCGTTGGAGTCCGCCCGCGCCACGCTGGAGCGCAAGGTCGAGGACCTGCGCGGCTTCGAGCGCGAGTACCGGACCCGGCTGAAGTCCTACCTGGAGAGCCAGCTGCGTCAGCTGGAGAACCAGGCGGACGACTCGCTGGCCCCGCCGCGCACCCCGGCAGCCGCGTCGCTGCCGCCGGCCCCCTCGATGAGCGGGTCGATGGCCTCGGCCGGTGCGGGCATGGGCGGTCACTCCATGGGCGGCAACCAGTCCATGGGCGGCCACGGCGGTCCGTCGACGGGTGCCCCGTCGTACGGCGGTCAGCAGCAGATGTCGCCGGCGATGACCCAGCCGATGGCACCGGTGCGGCCGCAGGGCCCGCAGCCGATGCAGGCGCCCTCGCCGATGCGCGGGTTCCTCATCGATGAGGACGACAACTGACGGCAGTCAGCCGACATATGGGCCGGGGCCCCTGGGATTTCCCAGGGGCCCCGGCCCATGTTCATGCGTGCTCGCCCTCGGGGTGAGCGAACGCCCCCGGCGCCGCAGCGCCGGGGGCGTCAGCTTTCGGGCTACGCCTTACGGAGGCGGAACGTCAGTCCGAGGCTCTCGTCAGAGAACGGCGCACCGTAGGAATCGTCGGCCTCGCCGGAGGCGAAGTCGGTTGCCAGGACCTCGTCCGCGATGAGCGTCGCGTGGTCGCCGAGGGCGGTCACGACGTCCTCGCCGGTGGCGGTCCACCGCAGGGCGATCCGGTCCGCCACGTCCAGGCCGCTGTTCTTGCGCGCCTCCTGGATCAGCCGGATCGCGTCGCGCGCGAGGCCCGCGCGCTTCAGCTCCGGGGTGATCTCCAGGTCGAGCGCCACGGTCGCACCCGAGTCGGAGGCCACCGACCAGCCCTCGCGCGGGGTCTCGGTGATGATGACCTCGTCGGGGGAGAGCGTCACGGTCTCGCCGTCGACCTCGACCGAGGCCGTTCCCTCGCGCAGCGCGAGGGACAGCGCGGCCGCGTCCGCGGCGGCGACGGCCTTGGCCACGGCCTGCACGCCCTTGCCGAACCGCTTGCCCAGCGCACGGAAGTTGGCCTTGGCCGTGGTGTCGACCAGCGAGCCGCCCACTTCGGAGAGCGAGGCCAGCGAGGAGACGTTCAGCTCCTCCGCGATCTGGGTGCGCAGTTCGGCACCCAGCGTCTCGAAGCCGGCCGCCGCGACCAGCGCGCGGGACAGCGGCTGACGGGTCTTGACGCCGGACTCGGCACGCGTCGCGCGGCCCAGCTCGACCAGGCGGCGGACCAGCAGCATCTGCCGGGACAGCTCCGGGTCGACCAGCGCGGCGTCGGCCTTCGGCCAGCCGGCCAGGTGCACCGAAGCCGGGGCCTGCGGGTCGACCGGCACGACCAGGTCCTGCCAGACCCGCTCGGTGATGAACGGGACCAGAGGGGCCATCAGCCGGGTGACCGTCTCGACGACCTCGTGGAGCGTGCGCAGCGCGGCCGCGTCGCCCTGCCAGAAGCGGCGGCGGCAGCGGCGCACGTACCAGTTGGACAGGTCGTCCACGAAGGACGACAGCAGCTTGCCCGCGCGCTGGGTGTCGTAGCTCTCCAGGGCCTGGGTGACCTGGTCGGTCAGCGTGTTGAGCTCGCCGAGCAGCCAGCGGTCGATCAGCGGGCGGTCCGCCGGGGCCGGGTCCGCGGCGCTCGGGGCCCAGCCGGAGGTCCGGGCGTACAGGGCCTGGAAGGCGACCGTGTTCCAGTAGGTGAGGAGCGTCTTGCGGACGACCTCCTGGATCGTGCCGTGGCCCACGCGGCGCGCGGACCAGGGGGAGCCGCCCGCGGCCATGAACCAGCGGACCGCGTCGGCGCCGTGCTGGTCCATCAACGGGATCGGCTGGAGGATGTTGCCCAGGTGCTTGGACATCTTCCGGCCGTCCTCGGCCAGGATGTGACCGAGGCAGACCACGTTCTCGTACGACGACTTGTCGAAGACGAGCGTGCCGACGGCCATCAGGGTGTAGAACCAGCCGCGCGTCTGGTCGATGGCCTCGGAGATGAACTGGGCCGGGTAGCGGCTCTCGAACAGCTCCTTGTTCCGGTACGGGTAGCCCCATTGCGCGAACGGCATCGAACCCGAGTCGTACCAGGCGTCGATGACCTCGGGCACCCGGACGGCCGTGTGCGAGCAGCCCTCGGCGGTGCAGCCGAAGGTGACGTCGTCGATGTACGGGCGGTGCGGGTCCAGGCCGCTCTGGTCGGTACCGGTGAGCTCGGTGAGCTCGGCCAGCGAGCCGACGCAGGTGAGGTGGCCCTCCTCGCAGCGCCAGATGGGCAGCGGGGTGCCCCAGTAGCGGTTGCGGGAGAGCGCCCAGTCGATGTTGTTGTTCAGCCAGTCGCCGAAGCGGCCGTGCTTGACGGACTCCGGGAACCAGTTGGTCTTCTCGTTCTCCTCGAGCAGCCGGTCCTTGACGGCCGTCGTGCGGATGTACCAGGACGGCTGGGCGTAGTAGAGGAGCGCGGTGTGGCAGCGCCAGCAGTGCGGGTAGCTGTGCTCGTAGGCCACGTGCTTGAAGAGCAGGCCGCGGGCGTCCAGGTCGGCGACGAGCGTTTCGTCGGCCTTCTTGAAGAAGATGCCGCCGACGAGCCCGAGGCCCTCCTCGAAGGTGCCGTCGGGGCGGACCGGGTTGACGACCGGGAGGCCGTAGGCGCGGCAGGTCTTGAGGTCGTCCTCACCGAAGGCCGGGGCCTGGTGGACCAGACCGGTGCCGTCCTCGGTCGTGACGTACTCGGCGTTGACGACGAAGTTGGCGTCCTCCAGCTCGACCAGGTCGAACGGGCGGCGGTACGCCCAGCGCTCCATCTCGCGGCCGGTGAAGGACTGCCCCGTCGCCGTCCAGCCCTCGCCGAGGGCCTTCTCCAGCAGCGGCTCGGCGACGACGAGCTTCTCCGTGCCGTCCGTGGCCACCACATAGGTGACGTCCGGGTGCGCGGCGGCGGCCGTGTTCGAGACGAGGGTCCACGGGGTGGTCGTCCACACCAGCAGCGCGGCCTCGCCGGCCAGCGGGCCGGAGGTCAGCGGGAAGCGGACGAAGACGGACGGGTCGACGACCGTCTCGTAGCCCTGGGCCAGCTCGTGGTCCGACAGGCCGGTGCCGCAGCGGGGGCACCAGGGGGCCACCCGGTGGTCCTGGACCAGCAGGCCCTTGTCGAAGATCTCCTTCAGCGACCACCAGACGGACTCGATGTACTCCGGGTTCATCGTCCGGTAGGCGCCGTCCAGGTCCGTCCAGTAGCCCATGCGGGTGGTGAGCTCGGCGAACGCGTCCGTGTGGCGCGTCACGGACTCGCGGCACCTGGCGTTGAACTCGGCGATGCCGTACTTCTCGATGTCCTGCTTGCCGCTGAAGCCCAGCTCCTTCTCCACGGCGAGCTCGACCGGCAGGCCGTGGCAGTCCCAGCCGGCCTTGCGGGCCACGTGGTAGCCCTGCATGGTGCGGAAGCGGGGGAAGACGTCCTTGAAGACGCGGGCCTCGATGTGGTGCGCGCCGGGCATGCCGTTGGCGGTGGGCGGGCCCTCGTAGAACACCCACTCGGGGCGGCCCTCGGACTGGGCGAGGGTACGGTCGAAGATCTTCTGCTCGCGCCAGAACTCGAGCACGGCGTGCTCCAGGGCGGGCAGGTCGACCTGAGCGGGTACCTGGCGGTACTGCGTCATCGGCTTCCTCCGGCGGGACGGTTGTGCGCTGTCCGTCGGAGGGACGAGAGACGCTGCGCTCCCGCGGTACCACCCTCCTTGGCCGTGGACCCGTGGCCCCCGGCCCCCTCATTGGGGTCGCGATGCCGGCTCTACTGACCCGTACGGGCGTTCTTCCGGCGGCTCCGGGCTGATCTTCGCTCCGCGCACGCCTCCGGGCTCGCACCGTCCCCGGATCGCTGGTGGCTGCGTGCGGCGCTACTGGTCCCTTCCACGCCTTTCGCTGCGCCCAGTGTACGGGGCGCAGCGCACCGCGGCCGACCGGTTTTACCGGCCCCCGGTCGGCCCCCGGCCGGCGTCCGGTTACAGGGCCGGGGGCGGGGCACAACGGAGGAGACCGGCGTGCCCCGTTGCCGCGCGGACTGAGCCGATTTATCGTTCCCGCACGATTCGCGCGCAAGATCATAAAATGTGAAGGGATCGGCGGCCATGGTGGCGGACAAGGGTGCCAGGGCGGCTGCGCCGCAGGCCAGGAAGGCGATGGCGAAGAAGTCCGCGGCCCCGGCCGGGAAGAGCACCGCCACGGCGGCGAGTGCCAAGAAGTCCGCCGCCACGGTGAAAAAGGCCGAAAAGGCTGCGCCGGCCAAGAAGACGGCCGCTGCCGCCAAGAAGGCCGCCGGCACGGCGAAGGAGTCCGCTGCCGGGGTGAAGAAGGCTGCTCCGCCGGTGAAGAAACCGGTGAAGAAGGCCGCTTCGGCCGGCGAGACGGCTGCGCCGGTCAAGAAGGCCGCTCCGGCGAAGAAGGCCGTCGGCACGGCGAAGAAGACCACTGCATCGACTGCATCGGTCAAGAAGGCCGCTCCGGTCAAGAAGGCCGCTTCCGGCAAGGCCGCCCCCGTCGCGCCGGCGGCGCCGGTGAAGAAGACCGCCGCGGCGAAGAAGTCCGCGGCGGCCAAGAGTGCGGTTTCGGAGAAGAAGGCCGTACCCGCCGCGAAGGCCGAACACACTGGTGCACCTGCCGAGGAGACGGGAGCCGGGACGGTGACGGGTAAGAAGAGCACGGACGTTGCGCGGAAGGTGCCGGGAGCCCGTGCGGCGGAGGGGGCGCTCGCCGTGCGGCCGGGGGAGGATCCGTGGACTCCCGCCGAGGTCGCCGAGGCGCGCAGCGAGCTGCAGAGCGAGGTGCTGCGGCTGCGCGGCGAGATCGCGGCGGCGGGCGAGGCGATCACGGGCCTGATGCGGGACTCGGGCGACGGCGCGGGCGACGACCAGGCGGACACCGGGACCAAGAACATCGCCCGTGAGCACGAGCTCGCCCTGGCGGCCAACGCCCGCGAGATGCTGGAGCAGACCGAGCACGCGCTGGAGCGGCTGGACGCGGGGACGTACGGCCTCTGCGAGAGCTGCGGCAATCCCATCGGAAAGGCCAGGATGCAGGCATTTCCCCGGGCGACCCTGTGCGTCGACTGCAAGCAGCGGCAGGAACGTCGCTGACCTGCCCGCCGGTGTGTGCCGTACCCTCGTCCTCAAGCCAGGCAGGGACGACGTCGAGGGACTCACGTGACAGAGGCGGAACAGGCCGGACGGCCCACCACCGGTGCGACGGCGGCCGGCGGGAACGGCGGGGCCAGGGGCAGGCGGCGCATCGCGGTGCTGCTCGGCGTCGCGACCTTCGCCTACCTCCTCGACCTGGTCAGCAAGCTGCTCGTGGTGGCCAGGCTGGAGCACCACGACCCGGTCCAGGTCGTCGGCACCCTCCTGCAGCTCGAAGTGATCCGCAACCGTGGCGCGGCCTTCGGCATCGGCGAGGCCATGACGATCGTCTTCACCGTCATCGCGGCGGCCGTCATCGTCGCGATCGCCCGGATCGCCCGCAAGCTCTACAGCGTGCCGTGGGCCATCGCGCTGGGCCTGCTGCTGGGCGGCGCGTTCGGCAACCTCACCGACCGGCTGTTCCGTTCGCCCGGCGGCTTCCAGGGCGGCGTGGTCGACTTCATCGCCCCCGAGGGCTTCGCGGTCTTCAACCTCGCGGACTCCGCGATCGTCTGCGGAGGCTTCCTGATCGTGATCCTCTCCTTTCGCGGGCTCGACCCCGACGGAACCGTCCACAAGGACTGACGTACGGGCTTCCGCGCCCGTCCGTCATACTCGACGGGTGAGCACGATTCCCGAGACCCGCGCCCTGCACGTTCCCGACGGCCTGGAGGGCGAGCGCGTCGACGCCGCGATCGCCCGTATGTTCGGCTTTTCCCGCACCAAGGCGGCCGAGCTGGCGGCAGCGGGCAAGGTCCAGCTCGACGGGGCCGAGGCCGGGAAGTCCGACCGGGTGACCGGCGGGGCCTGGCTGGAGGTCGAGATGCCGGCGGCGCCCGCGCCGGTGCAGATCGTCGCCGAGCCCGTCGAGGGCATGGAGATCGTCCACGAGGACGACGACATCGTGGTCATCGTCAAGCCGGTGGGCGTCGCCGCCCACCCCAGCCCGGGCTGGACCGGGCCCACCGTGATCGGCGGCCTCGCAGCCGCCGGCTACCGCATCTCCACCTCCGGCGCCGCCGAGCGCCAGGGCATCGTGCACCGCCTGGACGTGGGCACCTCGGGCCTGATGGTCGTCGCCAAGTCCGAGCGCGCCTACTCCCACATGAAGGCCCAGTTCCGGGAGCGCATCACCGACAAGCGCTACCACGCGCTGGTCCAGGGCCACCCGGACCCGATGAGCGGCACCATCGACGCCCCGATCGGCCGGCACCCGAACCACGACTACAAGTGGGCCGTCACGGCCGACGGCAAGCCCTCGGTCACCCACTACGACCTCATCGAGGCGTTCCGCGCCGCCAGCCTGCTGGACATCAAGCTGGAGACCGGCCGTACGCACCAGATCCGTGTGCACATGTCCGCGCACCGCCACCCCTGCGCCGGCGACCTGACCTACGGCGCCGACCCCACGCTCGCCAAGCGGCTGAAGCTCACCCGCCAGTGGCTGCACGCCGTGCGGCTGGGCTTCGAGCACCCGGCGGACGGCCAGTGGGTGGAGTTCGAGAGCGCCTACCCGGCCGACCTGCAGTACGCGCTGGACAAGGTGCGGGCCGACAGCGCCTGACGGCGCACCGGCCCGCCGGGCGGGCCGGGGGCGGGTGAGGCAGGCTGGAGGTCGTGGACCAGCTCGCCCTGCTGTTCGTGCTCCTTCTCGGGGCGCTCGTCACGGTGCCGCTGGGGGACCGGCTGGGGCTGCCGTCGCCGGTGCTGATGACGCTGGGCGGGATCGTCCTCGCCCTGCTGCCGTTCGTGCCGAACGTCGCCATCCCGCCGGAGTTCATCCTCCCGCTGGTGCTGCCGCCGCTGCTCTACGCGTCCGCCCAGCGCACCTCCTGGCGGCAGTTCGCGGCCAACCGGCGGCCGATCTTCCTGCTGGCGGTGGCGCTCGTCTTCGTCACCACCGCCGCGGTCGCCGCCGTCGCCAACGCGATCGTGCCGGGCATCTCGATCGCCGCGGCCGTGGCGCTGGGCGCGCTCGTCGCCCCGCCCGACCCCGTCGCCGCGACGGCCGTCGCGGGTTCCCTGGGACTGCCGCGCCGCCTGGTCTCCATCCTGGAGGGCGAGGGGCTCTTCAACGACGTCACCGCCATCGTGCTCTACCACGTGGCCATCGCGGCGGCCGTCAGCGGCAGCTTCTCGCTGCCGAGGGCGGCCGGCGAGCTGGTGTTCTCGGCCGTGATCGCCGTCGTGGTCGGCCTGCTGCTCGGCTGGGTGACCAAGCGGCTGATGGACGTCCTCGGCGATGCGACCCTGCAGATCGGCCTCACCCTGCTGGTGCCGTTCGTCTCCTACGTGCTCGCCGAGGAGTTCAAGGGCTCCGGCGTGCTCGCGGTGCTGACCACCGCGCTCTACCTGGCCGAGTTCGCCAGTGACGCCGACGACGTCCTGGGGCGGCTGGCCGGGCACACCTTCTGGGAGATCGTCGACACCCTCGTCACCGGCGTCGCCTTCGGCCTCGTCGGCCTCGAACTGCACAATGCGCTCGGCACGGCGGCGGGCCGCTGGGGCGAGATGCTCGGCATCGGCGGCATCGTCGTCGCCGTCGTGGTCGGCGTGCGCCTGATGTGGCTGCTGCCCGCCGCCTGGCTGGCCAAGCGGCTGCACAAGGGCCGGGACGTCGACGAGGAGATCCTGACGAACTGGCGGGAGACGCTGGTGATGTGGTGGTCCGGGATGCGCGGCGTGGCCTCCGTGGCGCTCGCCCTGGCCATCCCGCTGACCAAGGACGACAAGTCGCCCTTTCCGGCCCGGGACGAGATCCTCTTCATCGCCTTCGCCGTCATCATCTCCACGCTCGTCGTCCAGGGCCTGACCCTGCCCCGGCTGGTCAGACGGCTCGGCGTGCGCGCCGACGCCGACTGGACCCGGGAGCTGGAGCGGCAGCTGGCCATCCGCGCCGCCAAGGCGGCCAAGCACCGGCTGCTGGAGATCGAGCGGCAGGAGGAGCTCCCCGACGACCTGGTGGAGATGCTGCACCGGCGTGCCTACGACATCGGCGCCCGCATCAGCCCCGAGATGGTCGACGACGAGCGGCGCGAGGCCCACGTCCAGCGCGTCCACCGGCTGCGCACGATCCAGCGGATCCAGAGCGATCTGCTCTCGGCCGCACGGCACGCGGTGCTCGACGCGCGCAGCGAGCCGTGGATGGACCCGGAGGTCGTGGACCGGGTGCTGCGCCACCTGGACGTGCGGAGCCTGCGGGGGTGAAACGTCACGCCGTGCCGGGGCCGGGGCCGATGTCCTCCGAGGCCGGCGGGGTCTGCCGCCGGTCGGGCGCCTGGGCGAGGCCCGGCGCGGGCGCGGTGTTGATGCGCGGGAGCGCGTACGGATGCTCGCGCCGCAGCCAGCCGACCAGTTCCTCGCGCACCACGCAGCGCAGCGTCCAGATGTCGGACGGGTCCTTGGCCGTGACCAGCGCCCGGACCTGGACGGTGGTCGGGGTGGTGTCGGTGACCACGAGGCTCCAGGCCCGGCCGTCCCATTCCGGGCAGCCCACGAGCACCTCGTGCAGGTGTTCGCGTATCAGGTCGACGGGCGCCGCGTGGTCGAGGTGCAGATAGACCGAGCCCGTCATCTGCGGGTTGCCGCGCGACCAGTTCTCGAACGGCCTGCTGGTGAAGTACGAGACCGGCATGGTGATGCGCCGCTCGTCCCAGGTGGTCACCACGATGTAGGTGAGGGTGATCTCCTCGACCTTGCCCCACTCCTTCTCCACCACGACCGTGTCCCCGATGCGGACCATGTCGCCGAAGGCGATCTGCAGCCCGGCGAAGAGGTTGCCCAGCGTCGGCTGGGCGGCGACACCGGCGACCACGCCGATCAGGCCGGCCGAGGCCAGCAGGGAGGTGCCGACCGTCTTCATGTCGGGGAAGGTCAGCAGCATCGACGCGCCCGCCACCACGACGACGGCCGCGGTGACGACCCGCTGGATCAGCGTGAGCTGCGTACGCACCCGGCGCACCCGGGCCTCGTCCGCGGAACCGGCCGCGTAGCGCGCGTAGAAGGACTCGACCACGGCCGCGGCGACCCGCACGGCCAGCCAGCCGCAGGCGCCGATCAGCACCAGGGTCAGCGCCTGGGCGACGACGAAGCCGGCCTCCCCCGCGACGACCCGCGCATACCCGTAACCGCCGCGCAGCAGCGCCGTGCACAGCACCAGCGCGAGCGGGCGGCGGCAGCGGCGCAGCAGGGTCCACAGCGGGGTCTCGGGGTGCCGCTCACCGATCCGGCGCAGCATCAGGTCGGCGATCCGGACGACGACCAGGGTGACGGCCACCGCTCCGCCGACGACCGTCACGGGGCGCAGCAGGTCCTCCATGGACACCTTCGGCTCACTCCTCCCGGGTTACCGGCGGGCGCCCCTTCCGAACGTACTGGCACGATGGGTGGCACGCGATCCAGCTGTAAGGAAGTGACCCCAGTGGCGTCCCCTACCACGATTCTGCTTTTCCATTCGGCCTATGGCCTGCGGCCTGCCGTGCACGCCGCCGCGGACCGGCTGCGCGCCGCGGGGCACGAGGTGCACGTGCCGGACCTCTACGACGGCCGGACGGCCGACACCGTCGAGGACGGAATGGCGATCAAGGACGAGATCGGCAGGGAGGAGCTGCTGCGCCGCGCGATCACGGCGGCGGCGCCGCTGTCGGGGCGGGGGCTGGTGTACGCGGGGTTCTCGCTGGGCGGGTCGATCGCCCAGAACCTGGCGCTCGGCGACGAGAAGGCGCGCGGGCTGCTGCTTCTGCACGGCACGTCCGACCTGCCGGAGGACGCGAGCGTGGACGAGCTGCCGGTGCAGTTGCACGTGGCCGATCCGGATCCGTTCGAGCCGCATGACTGGCTGAACGCGTGGTACTTGCGGATGCAGCGGGCGGGGGCGGATGTGGAGGTGCACCGGTATGCGGGTGCGGGGCATTTGTTCACGGATCCGGAACTCGCCGACTTCGACGGCGAGGCGGCGGACATGGCGTGGAAGGTGGTGCTGGGGTTCCTGGACGAGATTTCTTGAAACGCCGGACGGGCTGGAAACAGCCCGTCCGGTGTCCGTGTCAGCGCACCGGCGCCGTCACTCGTTCCACCCGCTGCGTTCCCGACTTCGTGCGGTACGAACGGGCCCACGACGCCCGCGCGTTGCGGTCCGTCTTGTCCGAGAGGACGTAGTAGTCCATCTGCGTCCGCTCCCGCGTCACGTCCAGCACGCCGTACCCGTGCGAGTCCATGTCCACCCACTTCACATGGCGGTTGGCCGCCCGCACCGCAGCCCCCGCGGCGGCGGAGACCGTGTGCGGGCGGACGCGGAGGGTGTCGTCCAGGTTGTCCGCCGTCACCGAGGTGACCACGAACTCCGTGGCCACCGACGGTGACAGCGGGTACGTCGCCGCCCGCTTCGGTACGTCGTTGGCCCATGCCATGTGGATGTCGCCGGTGAGGAAGACCGTGTTGCCGATGCCCCGGTCCGTGAGGTGGGTCAGCAGTTCGCGGCGGTCGTCCGTGTAGCCGTCCCACTGGTCGGTGTTGACCGTCACGCCTCCGGCCGGGAGGCCCAGCAGCCTGGTCAGCGGTTCCAGTACGTGGGCGGGCAGGGCGCCGAAGGCGACCGGGGACATCATCACCGGGTTGCCGACGAGGCGCCAGGCCGTGTCGGAGGACGCCAGGCCCGACTTGAGCCAGTCGAGCTGGGCGCGGCCGGTGATCGTGCGGTCCGGGTCGTCGACCTTGCCGCTGCCGGTCTTCGCCTGCTGGGTGCGGAAGGAGCGCAGGTCCAGCAGGTGCAGGTCCGCCAGGGTGCCGAAGCGCAGCTTCCGGTAGGTGGTGCCGGCGACCGAGGGCCGTACCGGCATCCACTCGAAGTACGCCTGCTTCGCCGCCGCCATGCGGGCCGTCCAGTCGCCCTCGGCGCCGGGGGTGTGGTTCTCGGCGCCGCCGGACCAGGCGTTGTCGGCGAACTCGTGGTCGTCCCAGATGGCGATCAGCGGGTGCGTGTGGTGCAGCGCCTGCAGGTCGGGGTCGGTCTTGTAACGGCCGTGCCGGGTGCGGTAGTCGGCGAGGGTGACGATCTCGTGCTCCGGCTCGTGCTTGCGCACGACGTACTTCGCCGCGGGGTATTCGCCGGACTTGTACTCGTAGATGTAGTCGCCGAGGTGGAGCACGGCGTCCAGGTCGCGGCGGGCCGCGAGGTGGCGGTACGCGGAGAACCAGCCCGACTCCCAGTTGGCGCAGGAGACCACGCCGAAGCGGATGCCCTCGGCTGCCGTGTCGTGCGCGGGGGCGGTGCGGGTGCGGGCGACGGGGGAGACGGCGGTGCCGGCGGTGAAGCGGTAGAAGTAGCCGGTGGCCGGGCGCAGTCCGCGGACGTCGGCCTTGACGGTGTGGTCGCCCGCCGCCGCCGCGGTGACGGTGCCCCGGGCCACGACGTGGCGGAAGGCCTCGTCCTCGGCCACCTCCCAGGCCACCTCGACGGCGGGCCCGCGCCCGGAGCCGGGGACGGCGTCCGGGGCGGGGGTGACGCGGGTCCACAGCAGGACGCCGTCGGGGAGCGGGTCGCCGGAGGCGACGCCGTGCAGGAAGGCGGGCGCGGGGTCCGCGGCCGAGGCGGCGGCGGTCGGCAGGAACGCGGCGGCGGCCGCGCCGGCGGCCACCGCCGTGACGGCAGTACGGCGGGATATATCGGGAGATGTCACGGGCCAGCACCCTACCGGCTGGTAAAGCATAGGTAATGACCCTAAGGGCCGGTAATGGCCGGCAATGGCCTTATGGCGACGGCTACTTCTTCAGCTGCGGTTCCACCAGTGCGTTGAACTGCTCCGGCGTGATGTGCGAACCGCCCACGCTCAGCACCTTGCCGTTGAGCTTGAAGCCCGGGGTGCCTTGGATGTCCTTGTTCGGGCCGACGAGCTTGTCGAAGGCGTCGGACATCGCCAGCGCCCACTTGTCGTAGGTGCCGTCCTTGACGTTCTTCTCGAACTGCGCGTTGCCCTTGAGTTCCTTGACCTGCTGCGCGATGTCGATGAGCTTCGTGTTGTCGGAGAACGCGTCGTCCGTCTCCTCCGGGTGGTTCTTCGCGGAGAACAGCGCCTCCTTGTAGTGCAGGAAGGCGTCCGGACCGATGTTGAGCGCCGCACCGAGCGCGCTCAGCGCGTTCTTCGAACCCGAGCCCTTGATCTGGGGGTTGCGGTCCAGGAACGTCCCGATGTGGTACTGCGCCTTGTACTTGCCGTCCTTGATGTCCTTCGCGACGGCGGCGCCCGCGCCCTGCTCGAACTCCGAGCACATCGGGCAGCGCATGTCCTCGAAGACGTCGAGGGTGTTCTTCGCGTCCTTGTTGCCGAGGACGACCTCGGTGCCCTTGTCACCGGTGGTGTTGGCGGGCTGGGTGAACGTCGTCTTCTTGGCGGACGCCTCCCAGTCCTCGCTGCTCACCTTGGTGTTCTTGCTGCCGTTGGTGGCGTTGGTGACGGCCCAGCCGATGCCGCCCGCCGCGGCGAGGACGGCGACGATCGCGCCGCCGACGATCAACTGCCGCCTGGTCTTCGCCTTCTTGGCGTCGCGCTCGCGCTGCGCGCGCAGCCGTTCGCGGGCCGCCTGCTTGTTCTGGGGGTTGTTGCGGTTGCTCATGATGTCTTCTCCGCGTGACGAAGGGAGGCGTGCGGGACCGTGCGTGGTGCGTGTGCTCAGGCGAAGACAGGGCACACGGGCGGTCCGCGCCGCACGACGGAGTGGACGAGCAGGGGCAGGGCGGTGGCCGGCAGGGTGTCGCGCACCGGCCGCAGGGGCACCCGTGCGGGGCGGTCCGCCGGGCACAGTGCCAGGACGGCCGGCAGCAGTGGCCGGAAGACGACGGCGACGACGGCCCGCAGTATCCGGGACACCGCCACCTCGCCCCGGCGCAGCCAGGCGGCGGCCGCCAGCCCGACCGCGACGTGCGCGGCGAGCAGCAGCCAGGGGGCGGCGCCGGGGCTCGACGGTGCGGTCAGCGGGGTGCCCACCGGGCCGCCCCCGCAGACCAGATCGATGCCCAGGGCGTGCAGCGGCCCGGCCACCGGGCCGCCCGCCTGGCCGTAACAGGCGTTCTGCCCGGTGGTGAAGACGGTGTCCGCCGCCAGCTCCAGCGGCACCAGCAGGGCGGCGATGGCCGCGAAGCCGCGCTCCCGGCCGGCCAGCGCCCAGGCGACCGTGAAGTACCCGGCCGACAGGGCGGAGACCGTGGAGAGCGGCAGCGGCATCCGCGAGAGCAGGACGTGTCCGCCGGCCGACAGGGTCACGCAGAGCGCGGTGAACACCGCCGCCCGCAGCGCCCTGAGCCGAACTCCCGTCCCCTTCATGAGGCCGAAGTGTGCCACGCGCACCTGTGGGTGTCGCGTCAAGATTCGGCATCAGTACGGGGACGGGGCAACCGTCCCGTTCCGCCCGTTACTTGAGCCGTGCGTCGACCGCCGAGGTGAACTGATCCGGGGTCATCGGGACGCCCTTGCCGTTGGGGGTGTCCACGTCCAGCTTCTTGCCGTCGAGCTTGACGGTGGGGGTGCCGGTGACGTCCTTGTGGCTGTCGAACTCGTCGGACATCTGCAGAGCCCACTTGTCGAAGGTGTGCTCCTTGAGGTTCTTCTCGAAGTCCGCGTTGCCCTTGAGCGCCGGGACCTGCTGGGCGATCTTCAGCAGGGCGTCGTCCTTGGAGTAGTCGTCCTTGGTCTCTTCGGGGTGGTTGGACTTCGAGTACAGCGCCTTGTTGTAGGCCTGGAAGGCTTCGGGGCTGACGTTCAGCGCCGCGCCGAGCGCGCTGAGGGCGTTCTTCGAACCGGTGCCGGCGATCTGGGGGTTGCGGTCGAGGAAGGTGCCGATGTGGTACTGCGCCTTGAACTTGCCGTCCTTGACGTCCTTCTCGATCTGGCCGCCGACGTTCTGCTCGAAGACCGAGCAGATCGGGCAGCGCATGTCCTGGTAGACCTCGAGGGTGTGCTTGGCGTCCTTGTTGCCGATGACGACCTCGGTGCCGTTGTCGCCGGCCGTGTTGGCGGGCTTGACCAGGGTCTTCTTGGCCGCGGCCTCCCAGGCCGAGCTGGTGCTCTTCTTGCTCGCGCCGCTGTCGCCCAACTGCGTGGCGGCGTAGCCGACGCCGCCGGCTATCGCCAGGACGCCGACGATCGCGCCGCCGACGGTGAACTGGCGCTTGGTCCTGTCCTTCTTCGCCTGGCGCTCGCGCTCGGCGCGCAGCCGCTCGCGGGCCGACTGCTTGTTCTCCCAGTTGTTGCGGTTGCTCATGATGCTGGTGTCTCCGTGGTGCGTGAGGTGCAGTGGTCTTCAGCCGAGGGCGGGGCCGGGAGGGGGCCCGCGCAGCACGACGGAGTGGAGGAGCACCAGCCGCTGCCGCGCCCGGCGCACCCGAGGGGTGCGCCGCACGGGCGCCCCGCGGTGCGGGACGGCGGCGGTGAAGCCCGCGGCGGCCAGCGCCAGCGGGCGGAAGGCGGCCGCGGCGGCCGCGCGCAGCAGCCGGGCCAGGGC